>JAAYTL010000085.1 GCA_012518035.1 Tissierellia bacterium
ACTATCTGGATCCATGGTATACACCTGAGATATGCCAACTTTATCCTCATTAATGACAAATGACTTAAAGTCCTGATTTAATAATTCTTTTGGTGTCTTACCTGTCAGTGAGGTTCCTGCTTTAAACATCTCCATGGCAAACTCTTCCACATCCAGATCAGCTATCATAGCTAGCCTATCTAGGATAATCCTATCTGTATTAGTTGAAGTCGGAGACCTAAGTAATAGGGTGTCAGATATTATACCAGCTGCCAAAATACCTGCAATCTTCTTAGAAGGTCTTCTACCATTTTCAAACATAATAGACGCCACTATGGTACAGGTACTCCCTACAGGCTCATTCCTAAAGTATATAGGAGCACCAGTAAATACATCAGCTACCCTATGATGGTCGATTATTTCCAGTATTTCTGCTTCCTCTAAGCCATCTACTGACTGACTCCTTTCGTTATGATCCACTAATATAACCTTCTTCTTTAGGCTGGAAATTAGATGATACCTGGATATGGAGCCTACTACCTTTCTTTCATGGTTAACAACCGGGTAAGACCTGTATCTGGTTTGTGACATATA
This sequence comes from Tissierellia bacterium, assembly GCA_012518035.1. Classification (GTDB taxonomy): domain Bacteria; phylum Bacillota; class Clostridia; order Tissierellales; family Tissierellaceae; genus JAAYTL01. Next base: position 574 of record JAAYTL010000085.1, read on the forward strand.
AACCTTTATATCATCTACTAAATCATCCAGGGCAAAATAGACCAGATTATCAGAGGTCATGACATAATCGATGGACACACTCTGAGTAATCAGCCTTGAGGCGGTAAAAGTATCATGGGGTGTAGAAATAACGGTAATATTTTTTTCCCTAGCCACCTCCATTAAATCATCCCCTAAGGTACCATCTCCTGTTATTACCATTAGGGAGATGTTTCTATTTAGGGCAACTTCCTGGATATCCCTTCTATCACCACATATTACAATATCATAATCATCTATATAGGCATCTAGGGATTCCGCCTCCATGGCTAAGACCAAGATCTTCCCTTTAAAAGGTTTATCTTGTTTTGGAATTACCAGGCCTTTCCCCGACAAGGTATCTATGATATTTTCAGTTCTTGCATTTGATTTTCCCAATACAGAATTATCCCATACGTCTATATAATTCTGAATGATATCGCCTACAGTCACGATACCTACTAGTTGCTCATTCTCATCTACTACCGGTAAACTATTGACATTATTCATGTTCATAATATTTAAGGCCATCCTAAGGGATATATCTGAGCTGACTGGAGGTATCTTATCAAAATTTAAGTCCTCGACACTTAATCTTACCGTTTCCATCAAGGCTGGAGTTTCAACGTCAAAATATTTTAGTATAAAACTAGTCTCCCTATTTATATCTCCTAACCTAACTGGTATAGCTGTGATATCTCCACTTCCATTTTTATATTCTGCATAGGCTATTGCTGAGCATATAGAATCAGAATCCGGGTTCGTATGTCCCATAATATATATTTTTTCCTTCAATTATTAATCCTCCATTCAAAGAAGTAATAATATCATTATATCATTAATAATCCTTAGTAATCATTGAGAATCAACTTTTATCCTTATCTCTCTTTCTTTTCTTCACAGATTCTGTTAGGAGATATTCGATTTGTCCATTAAGTGAACGAAAATCATCTTCAGCCCAAGCAACTAATTCTTTCCAAAGGGATGATGATATCCTTAATAATACTTGTTTTTTTTCATTATCTTTTTTAGACATACTCATCATCCACCTTTCTTTTATTAATATAGGGAGCCACTATTTACGATAGGCTGAGCATCCCTGTTTCCACATAGAACCACAAGTAGGTTGCTTACCATAGCAGCCTTACGTTCCTCATCAAGATCTACTATCCCTTCTTCATTTAATTTGTTTAGGGCCATATCCACCATACCAACTGCTCCTTCAACTATCATCTGACGGGCATCTATTATGGCTGATGCCTGTTGTCTTTGTAGCATGGCTGCTGCTATTTCTGGAGCATAAGCCAAGTGGGTAATCCTTGCCTCATGTACCTCAAGACCTGCTACTTCCACCCTTCTTTGAATTTCTTCCCTAAGCTTTTCTGCAACTTCCTTACTACTACCCCTTAAGGATTTTTCTTCACTGGTAGAATCATATGGATAAATCCGAGTTATATCCCTAAGGGCAGAATCTGTTTGTATAGAAAGGAACTCTGTATAGTTTTCCACATTAAAGACTGCCTTAGCTGTATTTACTACCCGCCATGTGACTACAATGCCGATGATGATGGGATTTCCTAATTGATCGTTGACCTTTTGCTTATCATTATTTAAGGTCATGGTCTTTAAGGACATCTTCTTACTGCGTCTATTTAGGTTTACTGTATCCTTTGAAAAGCTAATTGTTGATACTGATGATTCAGGAGCTATAGAACCTGTTGATGTATCCATAGTAGCTGGATTTACAGCCACAACAAAGGGGTTGACGAAATAAAAGCCTTCTTCCCTTAAGGTACCATAGTACTTACCAAACAAGGTTAAAACAAGAGCTTCATTTGGCTTAAGTACTTTTAAGCCTGCAAATAAAATAGGACCTACAATAAAAGAATATAAACCTCCTATGATTATCAATAGTATCCCAATATTACGTCCATCAGCAGCAAGATTTGCTCCTAGGATAAGAGCGATAATTCCTAGGATAATAAAGGTAATGTTAAGTACAAGTGCTACAAGACCATTTGTTGATTTTGCTACAATTTCAAGATCATGAACATTATTAGTTTGATTTGACTTTGACATTATAAAACCTCCTTTGATATATTATGATATCATTATTATATCATTTATGTATCTTGTTGATACCCTAAATTTTATAGAATAATCATAAATAAGAAACTTTCTAGGTAATTTTTTGTTATTTTCTTTAGCTATGCCCATACTAATACTGAATTGGAGGTATGTTTATATGATAATCCTTAAGCCAACTATAGCCTTTATTTTACTATTGATCCTAACCCGGATACTTGGAAAGAAGCAGATGAGTCAGATGACCTTTTTTAACTATGTTACAGGTATAACAATTGGCTCACTTGCAGCAGAAATTATTACCTTTGATGATGAAACAATTTGGCACGAAGTTGTCGGCTTAATTTGGTGGTGCTTTCTGACCACCTTATTGGCCTATATTACACTGAAGTCTCTTAGACTAAGAAAGTTAGTTGATGGAAGCCCTTCAATCCTAGTAAAGAATGGTGTAATCCAAGAAAAAGAACTCAAGGCTACAAGAATAAACATAGAAGAGCTATCAATGATGTTTAGGGAGCAGGGCATATTTTCAATCAAGGAAGTTGACTATGCTATCTTGGAACAAAATGGACAGCTAAGTATTCTAAAGGTACAGGAGGAAATCACCGTGACCAGAAAGGATATGAGCATACCGACTTCGCAACCAAAGTATCTTCCCGCGGAAGTAATAATTGATGGTAGGATAATCCATAAAAACCTGATCTCCTATGGATTAAATCTGCACTGGCTGGAAAACCAACTCAACAAGCAAGGCATTACCGATTTAGAAGATGTCTTCTATGCTGAGATTCAGGCTGATGGTCCACTCTATATTGCTCCTAAGCAGGAATAGGATATACTTATAGAATCTACCTGTCTATATTGTATGGAATAGGGGTATAGGTATTATACAATCTATATAGATGGAGGGGTTCATATGAGTGACTTATTGGTTAAAAAATGTATTCCCTGTAGTATTGGTACTGACCCGTTAAATGCTGATGAGATTGAGGTATTTATCAAGGAATTAAAAGATGGATGGAAGGCTATTGATAATCATCATATAGAAAAGACCTACAAGTTCAAGGATTTTAGACAGGCCTTAGACTTTACAAATAAGGTAGGAGAATTATCAGAGTCTGAAGGTCACCATCCAAATATCCATCTATCTTGGGGTAGAGTTCAAATTAAGATCTGGACTCATAAGATTGATGGCTTGCATGAAAACGACTTTATCCTGGCTGCCAAAATAGACGAATTATAGGGTTAAACCCTTGTTATCTTTTACAAGGGTTTTCATCTAACCTCAATAAATCCTTTAGGTTTAAAGAATAACTTATGTACTTAAATACTTTCCAAAGATTGAAAGGAGCTGATAAGCATGCCAGGCATTAGAATTGACGATTCAGCAAGACTGATTGGAAGAGTACGTTTAGGTGATGGGGCATATATTGCCCAAGGTAGCGTCTTAAGGTCTATTGCTGATTCCATAACCATAGACAATACCAGCTGGGTTCTTGAGAATTCTGTACTTATCGGTACCCCCAAGCACCCACTAAGGGTAGGTCAAAAAACAGTATTTGGCCATAAATGCTTGATTATAGGGGCAGAAATAGGAAACCTATGTGAGATAGGAAACGGAGTTATCATGTTACCTGGCTCTAAAATTGGAGATATGTGTATATTTGGTGAAGGCACTCTTATTCCTGAGGGAGTGGAGATACCTCCAGGCTCTGTTGTTGTAGGTAGACCAGGCAGGATTATTAGAGCTATAAATGAAAATGATAAAGCCATGATTAAACGGATGAGGAGCAATGATATCAGCCTATCGATTTATAAGGAAAATATAATAGAGAAAGATCTAGGGGAAGGTGAAAGTATGGGAAAGCTATATACATACAATAACAAGTATCCAAAAGTTTCAGAGTCTGCCTATCTATATGATACTGCAGAGGTTACAGGAGATGTTGTAATTGGAGAAAATACTATTATTGGGGCTGGTGTTAAGATAATAGGAAACACCCACGGTCCTGTCATAATAGGCAATAATGTCCATATCCTAGAAAATTGTGTACTTCATCTGCTCCCTGACAATAGGTTAATAATCCATGATAATGTAACTATTGGACCAGGATGTATAATCCACGGAACTAACATAGGTGAGGAGTCAGTTATAGAATCTGGGGCGATAGTATGCGATTATTCTAGTCTGGGTAAAAACACCCTTGTTAAATCTGGTTCCTTGGTCAAGCAAAGGGACAAGTTTGAGGACAATGCCATCCTTGAGGGTTTCCCAGCCAAGGAAGTAGGTAGGGTTGAAGGTGAATTAGTGAGACCTGAATGGGCTATTCAAAGCCTATAGTATCTAGCAGGGATATCAAAGAACTTATTACAATAAGAGCAATTATTCTAGTCACAATCTATAAAGCGACAGTAGGAAGCTTCCTACCGTCGCTTATCTTTTATTTATAATTTACCAGAGATTCTTATCCTATCTCCCTTATTTCCAGCCTCATACATCTCTACACTCTTATCTGCCTTTTCATGGATTTCCTTGGGATAACCTAGATATCTTAGGATTGCAATGGCATTCCTGCTGGTAGTGGGTCCTTTTCTTAATATATAGTCAAATTCTATATCATTTTCCTTTATATCTTCTTGGAAATGGTAATTGTCAAAGCTATCAGTTACCATGGTGGTCAACTCTAAATCATGGGTAGCTGCCACTACCAAGGCATTCCTACTAATCATATAGTTTAGGACCTCCCTTGCTGCATTTATTCTTTCTAGGGTATTGGTCCCTCTAAATATCTCATCTAGTATGCAAAGGACTGGTTCTTGTGGGTTTAAGCTATCTATAATTCGTTTGAGGGACTTGGCCTCAGTCATAAAGTAACTATCCCCATCTTCAATACTATCCGTGGTCCCGATTGATGTTAATAACCTAAAATAGTTTGCCTGGTAATTCTTTGCCAATGTAAGATACATGGTCTGGGCAAATAAGGCATTCACACCAATAGATCGTAAATAGGTAGATTTTCCAGAGGCGTTGGAACCAGTAACCAAGGCTCCCCTGTCTTCCAGCTTGAAAGTATAGGGTACAGGGTCATCTAATAGGGGATGATATAAGTCAACGGCCTCTATTATCAAAGACTGATTACCCTTCAAAAGATTTGGTTCCGTATAGTAATCCAAGCTATCCTTATAGGAGGCTATAGATATGTAGGTATCTATCTCTCCAATCAGCTTATATATTTCTATAAAACCTTCCCTCTTATCATTTATTAGCCTTACTGTATTGTAGAAGATTATTGTCTCTCTAAGGGTCACCATATTTGCATATTCCATCAAGAATTGTAAATCATTACCCTCATATGTACCTTTATTGAGCTTGGATATATTCTTGTTTATTTTTCTTGTGGCTTGTAAAAGATCCTTGATCTTAAGCCTGTCTATATCAATACCTGGGGTCTGGACCTTATCTATGCCCTCTAAGCACCTAATTAAATTCCCTAAATATCTAAATATCTCAATCTCCTCATAGACCCTATTTTTATTTTTTTGGTAAATAGCAGCATTGATCCCCAAGACCAAGACAAAGACCGTAAAGCCCATTTCTCTATTTACTATTAATAAAAGGGCTGCTAAATAGGGAATAAGGGATAGGATCCTATAAATGATTAGCATATTAGTCCTAACATTAAGTCCGTCTTCAAAATATAAAAAAACATCTGCCTTATCTTTTTTACCTAATATGGATAGGGGCCATTGGATTTCAATAGCTAGGTCCTTATTATCCTGAAATGATTTTATTATCTTGTCCCTTCTAATTAATTCATCCTTGGTAAAGAGTGGGTTTCTTAGAAGATTGTAAAGATAATTCATACCAGGGAGGGATTTGGTATGGTCTAT
>JAAYTL010000086.1 GCA_012518035.1 Tissierellia bacterium
ACTAACCCACCATATGGAGAGTGTTTTTGAGCTCTTCCGCAGCGGGAAATCATCAGTTACCACCCAAATCATCAGCCTTATCTTTGCCTGCCTGGACAAGCTCCAGGAGATAGTGGAGGACTTAAGGGAGGGTAGGAACCTAGAATATGATTTAACTGAGCTCATAGCTTCCCTCAACCAGGTAATACAAGAGGCAAATGGGGAGACTGAGGTAAATGAGCCGGACCAAAATGGTAGGTTTTCAGAAATCAGCGATATTGATTTAATGATAATCAATAATGCCTATGAGATGGGCTTTAAGGCCTATGGGATAGGGGTAAAGATATCCGATACTTGCCTCATGAAGGGAGCCAGGGCCTATGTGGTTATCAATGACTTGGAGAAGGAAGGGGAAATCATACAATCCAATCCAAGCACAGAGGTTTTAGAAAGTGGAAATTTTGACAATGAATTTAGCCTAATTTATATTTCCAAAGTAGAAAAACAAGCTATAATAGACTTAATAGAGGGAATCTCCGAGATAGACTCCGTCTATGTAGAGGAACTGGACAAGCATACCCAGGGTCTCTTTGACATCAAGGAGGATATAAGGACAGATAAGGACAAGAAGGAGGCCAAATCTGGAGGGACCAATGCCAAGCTAAATCAAGGCATGAACCAATACATCAGGGTGGACTTAAAGAAACTGGATAATTTTATGAACCTGGTTTCAGAACTGGTCATCTATAGGACCAGGCTGGAAAATGTAAGTGAAAGGGAAAATGTCATGGAAATCCGGGAGCCTTTAGAGAATGTGGCCAGGATAACTACAGAACTACAGGACTTGGTCCTCCAGCTGAGGATGCAGCCCATCAATGTTATCCTAAACAGGTTCCCCAGGATGGTCAGGGACCTATCCCAGGAGTTAAAGAAGGATATAGAGTTAATTATAGAAGGAGAAGATACTGAACTAGACAGGACTGTGGTTTCAGAATTAAGCGAGCCCCTGGTCCACCTAATCAGGAATGCAGCAGACCACGGAATAGAGTCGGCAGACAGGAGGGCAGCTCTGGGCAAGGATCCCAAGGGCACCATCAAGCTATCTGCCTACCAGGAGGGTAACAGGGTGGTCATCACCATTCAGGACGATGGTAAGGGCTTAGACCCGGATAAGATTAGGGAAAGTGCCATAAACAAGGGCCTGGAGGTAGAGGACTTGGATGGCAAGGAGATTATCCAACTAATCTTTGACCAGGGATTCTCCACCAGAAATGAGGTTACCAGCATCTCAGGTAGGGGGGTTGGCCTAGATGTTGTAAGGCAGAAGATTGAAAGCCTGGGTGGGGATATAGAGGTAGTGAGCCAGGTAGATAAGGGAACTAGCTTCATAGTAAAACTCCCCCTCACCCTATCCATAATCCAGTCTCTCATGGTTGAAATAGGTGGCTCAATCTTTGCCCTGCCCCTAGGGGTCATAGAAAGGGTAATAAAGCTAGAAGAAGATGAACTAGTGGCCATCCACGGGGATGAGGTCTACATCTATAAGAATAGGGCCATCCCAGTAACCAAGCTAAATGAGAGATTGAACCTGGAGAATAAAAAAGGCAGCAAGCATATCGTCATAGTCCTCTTAGGAGACCAGTATCATGGACTTATAGTAGATGAACTACTGGGCCAGGAGGAAACAGTAATCAAGAAGTTAGGCAGCATCCTAGGAGATTTAAGGGACTACCTAGGGGCCACCATCCTAGGAAATGGAGACATCACCTTGATACTGGATGTAAGCAATATCTGTAATGAGGAGAAGGAATATGAGATCTAACAGCTATAGTGTTCTTCAAATAGATGTCTTAAGAGAATTAGCCAACATAGGGGGAGGGAATGCTGCAACCAGCATATCCTCCCTAATAGGGGAAGCAATCAGCATGTCCATCCCCAAGGTGGAAATCCTCCACTATGAGGAGGTTTTCAGGACCATAATGTCTGAGGAGACCAAGGTCAATGCCATCTTGATGAGGATGATGGGAAATGCCAAGGGGTATTTTTTGTTCGTTGCTACTGATGAGGACTCAGACCAACTCATCAACATGATGGTGCCCGAGGGCATCCCCTTGGATGATGAGATCAAGGTATCAGCCCTTAAGGAACTGGTGAATATCTTGGTAAGTTCCTACCTAAATGCCCTTACCAAGCTAGTCAACACCAACCTTATATCATCAGTCCCCCTATATACCCAGGACATGTTTGGGGCCATCCTAAGCAGTGTATATATGGAAGCAGAAGAGTATGATGAAAATATCATGATTATGAAAAATGAATTTCACTATCAAGAAGAGGATATAGAAGGTTCCTTGTATTTTATACCAGAACCAGGAGTATTAGATAGTTTATTCAACAAAATAGGTGTTTGAGAGGAGCAAGTAAAATGTCAAGAAGGGTTTTAATAGTAGATGATGCAATTTTTATGAGGATGAAACTAAAGGACATCTTAGAAAAGAATGGTTTCCAGGTGGTAGCAGAGGCCCAAAATGGGATAGAGGCTATTGAAAAATACAAGGCAGAAATGCCCGACCTGGTAACCATGGACATCACCATGCCAGAGATGGATGGCATCACAGCCCTAAAGGCCATCAGGCAAATGGACCCCAAGGCCAAGGTCATCATGTGCAGTGCCATGGGCCAGCAGACCATGGTCATGGATGCAATCCAGGCAGGAGCCATGGACTTCATAGTAAAACCATTTGATAACGATAGGGTAATCGAATCCCTAAATAAAGCTATTAGGTAATGGAGTTGAAAATATGCAAATCATAATCTTTAAACTCAAGGAAAAATACTACGCCTTACAGACGGATGAAGTAGAGGAGATAACCAAGAAAATCCAGCCAACAAGCGTTCCCAATGCCCCTGCCTGGGTCAAGGGTTTAATCAACCTAAGGGGCTATGTGGTGACACTTTTGGACCTGGCTCTTCTTTTGGAAATTGAGGAATCCTTATGCTATAATAATATAATAATCTATAACTATAAGGACGAAAAAATTGGTTTACTAGTAGAGGATATTATAGGAGTTAAAAACATCGAGGCTAATATGATTCGCAGGGTCAAGAAGGAGCTTGACAAGGGAATCTTAGGCATAGTCCAAACCAAGGATTACATAATAAACCTTATAGATATAAATATGTTACTCGACTAAAAATGAGGGATGATCTGTGAAACAAGTACTGTCACAACAAGAGATTGATATGCTTTTGGCTGCCCTAAATACAGGTGAGCTAGATACCGACACCATGATAGAGGAAAAGGACAAGGTAAGGTCCTATGACTTTAGGAGGCCAATCAAGCTATCCAAGGAGTATATAAACACCCTATATATGATATTTGAGAGCTTTGCCAAGATTGCAGGTAACTTTCTATCATCTCAAATCCGCTCCAATGTTAAGATTGAGCTGGGTGGTGTGGAACAATTGAGCTATGATGAATTTATCAGGTCCATACCTAAGAGTACCCTCATGGGACTCTTCCGCTCCAAGCCCCTAACGGGAGTTCAGATCTTAGAAATCAATCCGGAGTTCTGCAATCAGGCCATAGCCCTTATGTGCGGAGGAGATGAAGATACAGCAGTCAACCTCCCCATGGACAAGGAGAGGTTTACCGATATAGAATTGGGCATTCTGGAGGAGGTAGTAGTAACCATCCTCAAGGCCTTTGAGGCAGCCTGGATAGAGCTAATCGAAGTTGAGACTAAGCTTGACACATTGGAAACCAATCCCCAACTGGTTCAGAACATCTCACCCAATGAGCCAGTAGTCCTTATCAGCCTAATGGTAGAGGTTTTGGAAAATTCCAGCTTTATGAACATATGTATACCCTATGTATCCTTTGAGAATGTCATAGACAAGCTCAGTATGAGGAACTGGTTTGACTTTGAAAAGGATACGGTTGCAGATACCCAGGAAGTCCTGAAGGATAGGATAATGGCATCTGAGGTGAACCTAGAAGTAGTCCTAGGCAAGTCCATTATCACCGTCAATGATTTCCTTCAGCTAGAAGCCGGAGATATTCTCCAACTGGACATGAAGACCACGGACCCCCTCAAGATGTATGTAGAGGGCAAGCTCCATTATTTTGTTAAGCCCGGCCAGATTAATAACAGGTTGGCAGTCCAAGTCTTACAATATATAGAAGAGGATGTTGAGGATGAATAACGAACTATTATCTCAAGAAGAAATAAACGCCCTTTTAAACAAGGCAGCAGCGGAAGCTGAAGACGATTTAACAAGTGAAGAAAAGGATATCATCGGAGAGATAGGAAATATCTCCATGTCCACAGCTGCAACAACCCTATCTTCTATTTTAAACAGGAAGGTCCTAATCACCACACCCAGGGTATCCAAGGTATCCTTCAAGCAAATAGTAGATGAGTGTGCTGTGCCCAAGGTTGTGGCCCTTATCAAGTTCAAGGACGGTCTAAAGGGGGACAACCTCCTAATGATGGACATAGAGGACTCCTTGATAATCGCTGACTTGATGATGGGAGGAGAAGGAGACAATGTCCAAAAGGAATTCACCGACTTAGAGCTCAGCGCTGTTGGGGAGGCCATGAACCAGATGATAGGCTCGGCTTCTACCTCCATGGCTACCATGCTGGGCAGGCAGATAGATATCCTGCCTCCAAATGTAGAGGTCTGGGATTTGGCCACCAAGTCGGAATTTGAAGATGCGGCAAACCAGGAGAGCAACGTTTGTCGAATAGCCTTCGATTTAAGCGTAGAAGGCTTGATTGAGAGTCAAATCATGCAGGTTTTCACCATGGAAACCGTTGATGAAATTATAAAGATAGTCATGAATAGTGGTGAAGAAGAGGAAGAAGTAGTAGAGGAAGTAGAAGAAGTAGAAATCACTCAGGAACCAGAAGTTCTGGCAGCAGACAGCAGTCCAGCCCAAGGAAGGGTAACTACCGTAGAAGAAACCATGAAGAAGGAGAAGGTAGCAGTGCAAAAACCTATCTACCAAGAACTAAAAGAGGACAAGGAGCAAACTAGAACCCCAAGGAACTTGGATTTAATCATGGATGTTCCCCTGGAATTCAGCGTAGTCTTGGGCAAGAGCAAGAAGACCATCAAGGAAATCCTCTCCTTTGGTAATGGCTCCATAGTAGAGCTAAACAAGCTGGCTGACGAACCCTTGGAAATCTATGTTAATGGCAAACTCATAGCCCATGGAGAGGTAGTAGTCATCAATGAGAACTTCGGCGTAAGAATAACAAACATCCTAAGTAAAGAACAAAGACTAAAGAATTTCTAAGAAGGTTAACATTTTTTTATATCCTCCGATACTATTAGTATAGGATGTAAGGGGAGAAGTTAAATGAAGATAGACGGAATAAATAATATATATGACAAGTATCTAGACAAGATAAAAACCCAGGCGGAAAAGGAGATTAATCCTGAATTAAACAAGGATATAAGGAAGGACTACACCAAGGAGATCAACAAGACAGAATTGGTTAACATCCAAATCTCTGATGCAGCCAAAGCCCTGATGAATACCATCAACAAGGAAGGAGACAAGGGCTTTAGTGAGAGGGTTGAAAAGATCAGGCAGTCTGTCCTTTCCAATACCTACAGGGTCTCCTCCGAGGAGATAGCGGAGAAGATTATGGAGGCCATAGATATGCAGGAAGGGCGTGATATCTAATGTCATCCCAGAGAGGATTAATCAACAGCCTTAAATCCATAATCAAGCTACTGGAGGAGGAGAAAGAGGCCCTGGTAGAAAATGATGTGGATAGGATTATGGAAATCGTTAATCAAAAGAGTATCCAGATTAATGAACTATCCAAGTTCAAGGGTATGGATATCCAAAATAACAAAGAGGCCATGGATTTAGTCCAGGAGATAGACAGGCTCCAGGAACTAAATCTTTTGTTGACCAATCAGGCCCTCAGCTATCAAACCGCCTTACTGGAAACCATATCCAACAACCTAAATAACTTTTCCAACACCTATTCATCAAAGGGTAAATACGAAACCAGAAATGATATTAATATAATAGATCAATCGGTATAGGATGTGAGCAGATGTCAGGAATATTTAGTAGTTTTAATACAGCAAACAAGGGTCTCTTGGCCAACCAAACAGGCCTTCATACCGCCAGCCACAATATAGCCAATGCCAACACCAGGGGCTATACAAGGCAAAGGGTAGAGTTCAAGGCAGACATAGCCTATAGTCTTGGTGGCGTAGGCCAGTTGGGTACTGGGGTTAAGATGGACTCTATTAGAAGGGTAGTAGACGACTATATAACCAGACAAATCAGGGAGGAAACAGGCACCCTAGAGAGATATAAGGCCAAGTCAGCTGTCATAGACCAGCTGGAGGTCATCTTTAATGAGCCATCAGACACCGGGCTTAATTTTTATTTAAGTGAGATGTTTGACTCCTGGCAGGAGCTCAGCGTCAACCCTGAAAGTCTGAACTCCAAGACCATAGTAGCTAGGAAGTCCGAAGCCCTGGCAGAGACCATCAACCATATGACCAACCAGATAATCAACTTAAAGAATGAGACAGTGGACCAACTGGAGAAGAATGCCTTAGACTTTAACTCCATAGTAGATAAACTCAAGGCCCTTAACCAGCAAATCTTAAATATAGCCGTCAGTGGGCAAATCCCCAATGACTTACTGGACCAGAGGGACCTTATGTTGCAGGATTTGTCAGAAATAGCCAACTTCCATGCTAGCTTTGATGAATATGGCAGGGCTACTGTTACCATAGATGAGGTGGAAATCTTAGCCGGAGATGAGATTACAGAGCTCAGCCTGGTCAAGGGCATAGAGGAAATTGAAGACGGCATCTTTAACCTGGTCATATCCAGGAGGGGTGATAGCCTAAAGGACCCAGTCTATATAAGGAACCTGACAGAAGAGCAGATTGCAGACTATAAGGAAGGCACCATAATTTTTAACCCAAAGGATAAGAATGTAGAGCTTACCATAGATAATATCAGGCCTTCCACCAAAATATAAAGTAGGATACAAAAATATAAAAAGAGCTTGAAATTCACGCATCAGTTGAATTTCAAACTCTTTCCTTTTACCCCAATAGATAGTAGAGGGCACTTGGGAAGAAAAAGTGCAACAGAAATAGCAAGGCTGTTATA
>JAAYTL010000087.1 GCA_012518035.1 Tissierellia bacterium
CAGTAGGTTGGGATAGGTCTCACAACCCTGACAGGGGTAGTACATACAACTCAACTTAGCTATCCCTCGTTTCGTTGGGTCCTACTCCCACTCAATGGTTGCTGGTGGCTTGCTTGTTATATCATATACGACCCTATTTACCTCTTTTACCTCATCTGTTATCCTATTTGAAATCTTTTCTAGGACTTCTAGGGGGATCTTGACCCATTCTGCTGTCATTCCATCTACTGAGTTTACTGCCCTTAGGGCTATGGTGTGGCAGTAGGTTCTTTTACCGTCTACTACTCCTACTGACTGGATATTGGGTAAAACTGCAAAGTACTGCCAGATCTTTAAGCCCGCCTTATCTACCTCATCTCTGAAGATATAGTCTGCCTCCCTAAGGATGTCGAGCTTTTCCTTGGTTAACTCACCCAGGCATCTAACTGCCAGACCTGGTCCAGGGAAGGGTTGCCTGTCGACTATTTCCGGGGAAATACCCAAAAGTCTACCTACTTCCCTAACTTCTTCCTTATATAGACCTCTAATAGGTTCTAGTAATTCAAAGCCAATATCATCTGGTAGGCCACCTACATTGTGATGGCTCTTTACTGCCACCTTGCCCTTACTACCTGACTCGATTACATCCGACTTGATGGTCCCTTGAACAAGGAAGGCAATATCCGATAATTTAGCCTGTTCTTCTTCAAATACCCTAATGAATTCTTCTCCGATGATCTTTCGCTTTTTCTCTGGATCTGTAACACCCTTTAACCTGCCTAAGAACCTATCTTCAGCATCTACTACTATTAGATTCATGTGGAATTCATCCCTAAAGACCCTTTCTACTTCTTCCCTCTCATTCTTCCTAAGAAGGCCATGGTCCACAAATACACAGGTTAGCTTATCTCCAATTGCCTTATGTACCAGGACTGCTGCCACTGATGAGTCTACTCCACCTGACAGGGCACAGAGGGCTTTTTTATCTCCTACCTTTGATTTTATTTCCTCTATACTTTTATTGATAAAATCTTGCATATAGATCCCTCCATAGTATTGTATGAAAATGTATTTTGTTAAATCAAACATGCGACAAGTGAATTTTCTTGTCGCATGGTCTTAAGTCATTACATCCTAGAATAGTTTGGTGCTTCTTTAGTTATTTTTACATCGTGGGGATGATTTTCTATTAGGGAGGCTGATGTTATCTTAACAAATCTAGCCTTCTCTTGTAGGGTTGGTATATCTTTAGCTCCACAATAGCCCATACCTGATTTTAATCCACCTACTAATTGGTAGACTATATCTCCCAAGGGGCCTCTATAGTGGATCATTCCTTCTACTCCTTCAGGTACATACTTCTTGGTATCTTCCTGGAAGTATCTGTCCTTGCTACCAGCATCCATGGCGCCTAGAGATCCCATTCCCCTATAGACCTTGTACCTTCTTCCTTCGTAGAGTACTTCTTCCCCAGGACTTTCGTCAGTTCCTGCAAACAGGGAGCCTGCCATCACCACATTTGCTCCTGCCGCTATGGCCTTGGTTATATCTCCAGAATACTTAATTCCACCGTCTGCAATTACTGGAACTCCGTACTTCTTAGCTGCTTGGGCACAGTCAATTACTGCTGTTACTTGAGGTACACCTATACCTGTAACGACCCTGGTTGTACAGATGGAGCCTGGTCCTATACCCACCTTGACGGCATCTGCCCCTGCCTCTATAAGTTCAACAGTTGCCTCTGCTGTAGCCACATTACCAGCGATTACCTGTAGGTCAGGATACTCTCTCTTTACCTTTTTAACAGCATCTATTACACCCTTGGAATGTCCATGGGCTGTATCAATAACTATAACGTCCACCTTTGACTCCACTAGGGCAGCTATCCTATCCATCATGTCTGCTGTTATACCGACAGCTGCTCCCGCCAAGAGTCTACCGGAGCTATCCTTGGCCGAATTAGGATATTGGATGGATTTTTCTATGTCCTTAATGGTAATAAGTCCAGCCAATAGGTAGTCATCATCTACTAAAAGAAGTTTTTCTATCTTATACTTCTTCATGATCTCTAGGGCTTCATCCATACTTATGCCTATCCTGGCTGTCACTAGGTTTTCCTTGGTCATTACTTCGTCGATCTTCTTATTTACATTGTTTTCAAACCTGATATCCCTATTGGTAATGATTCCAGCTAATCTCCTGTCCTTTTCAACTATAGGTACTCCTGATATCCTGTATCTCTCCATTAATTCTAGGGCATCTGAAACAATATGGTCTGGTGATAGATAGAAGGGATCAGTAATTACCCCATGCTCTGATCTTTTTACCTTGTCTACCTCTAGGGCTTGTTGCTCTATAGTCATATTCTTATGGATGATACCTATTCCGCCTTCCCTAGCCATGGCTATTGCCATCCTAGCCTCAGTTACAGTATCCATTCCTGCTGACATTAGTGGTATATTTAACTTTATGGTTTTAGTTAACATTGTACTAGTATTGGTATCTCTTGGAAGTATTTCTGATTTCTGTGGAACCAAAAGCACATCATCAAATGTTAGACCTTCTCCTACGAACTTCACTCTAATTCCTCCTCCTATGTTTTATAGTATTATACCACAATCTGGTTTTAATAAAACAGTTTAATTTATTCCCAATTGTCTAACAAATCTATGCTTTTATGTAAAGAAAAAAGGGTACTCTTAAGTACCCCTATACCACTTATATTCATCTTGAAGCTGCATTTCGTACCTGAGGGTCTCTTCTGATACCCTTAGTTTAATTAAATCCAGAACTCCAGTCTCCATCAATCCATATAAACAAACATTTACAAAGAGGATGACGGTCACTATGAAGATGGAAAATACATCGTATTTAATTATTAAATCTTCCTTGTCCTTTTGCCTCCTATAACTACAGTATAGGATTTCTAGACCCAGGAGGATTAAAATTCCTGGCCAGAGTTTTACTGAAAGCTCTACTGCTGATAGGGTGCTAAACTGTGAAATGAGTAATACCACCCCAAAGGCTATCAGGACTAGGGCCATGGATATGCTACCCACCCTTTTAGTCTTCATGGTAATCATCCTCCTCAAACCTATCTTCACTGATATACCTAGTCTTCTTATTAGCTAGGGTCTTTTTATTCTTAATCAAAATTACAAATCCAGCTATTATGAAGATTAGGGAAACTATCGAAGTCTGGATGTACCTCCTGATTGTATAGTTAATGAGAGGATAGAGGATTCGCTCAAGGATAATAACTATACCTATGACTATTAGGCCTGTACCTAGCCACTCTGGCTTGATGTTTGGTAATTTTAGCTGTTTATTTACGTACTCCTCTGTACCGTCCACCCTATGCATGGCATCAAAAAAGCTATAAAACCAGATTAGGGGTAGGATGAAGAGGAGTAAGGAAATCCCTAGCCAACCCATGAAGAAAATGGAGAAGAAAAATGCCCCCATCAGGACTAAGCCTTCACTCTGATATCCTAGATACATATGGCCTGCTCCTGGTACTATGGATAGGGCCAGGGTCAAGGTCTTCCTATTTATCTTACTATCGACTTCGATATCTTCTATTCCTTGGCTTTCTGTATAAAGCTCCCTTATCTCAAGCTTTCTCCAGGCTGAAAACAGGTCTATTAGGGCAATCAACCATAGGATTAGGTAACCCATTATAAAGAGCACTAGCCCTATCTCCCCATCACCAGCCAAGACCGCAATCATAAAGCTGGCAAATCCCCCTGCTCCTAATAGTCCTATGAATATAAAGGCTCTACCTACCAATCCTATATACATATGGGCCAGACCCGGAATCAGTGATAATAAAAACCCGATGATCTTACTTTTATCCCTCATTATCTTTCCTCCTTGTTTCTACTCATATTCTCTATACTTGACAATAGATTTGATGTTGAATTCACTATCTCTTCTGTTAATTTACCTATGTGATTTGGTCTTTCCCTAACTTCCTCAATAGATTGGTTTATCTTAGGTACTGCATCCACCAAGCTGGTGTAAAAACCACCAAGGGTTAAAAAAATGGTGACAGAAGCTACAGCGACATAATACATAAACTGATAGTTGAATGATTTCTTAGCATTTCTAGGTTCCATAACCTTTACCTTGGATTTAGATATCTGATCCATAACCTTTGATGTGAAGTCTGGAGCTACCACCTGACCGGCTACATCCAACTCTTCATCACCTATTAGAGAAAGGAAGATTTCCATACAAACATCGCAATTATATAGGTGCTCTTCCATTTCATCTAGTTTTTCTACTGGTAATGATTTAGTCTTGTAGAATAACCATTCTATATAATCATAGTGTTTCATCTTCTTCCCTCCATTTCTCCTTAAGTAATATCTTGGCCCGATATAGCCGGGAGGCTATGGTTTTGATAGCCACTCCCTCTTCCTCTGCTATCCTTTCATAGGACTTGTCTTGAAAGTAAAACTTTTCTAAAGGAATCCTGTAGATATCAGGTATGTCCCTTATGAGCTGCCTTAGCCTTTCCCTCCGCTCCTTTTCAACCAGTAGGATTTCTGGATTATCCTGGTGATCGGCTGAAAGCACTTCCAAATAGTCATCCTCCAAAGCTTCATCCCTGAACTTAGCCTTCTTCTTCCTAAGCCAGTCAATGGACTTATTTGTGGCTATCCGACCAATCCAACCCTTAAAATTTTGCTGGTTATAGCTGGGAAGGGAGATATAGATTTGCAGGCATACTTCTTGGGCAATGTTTTCCACTTCATTATAATCCTTGATAAAGTTAAGTATAATTGCAAATATATAGTTCTTATATAGATCTATAAGCTCAGCAAATGAATCTTCATGGCCGGACCTGGCTTTTTCTATTAAGATTTTTTCCCTGTCCACATCCACGCCTCCCCTCCTCTCTACAATAATAACGAATCTATTTATAAAAGTACTGCAGAAACAAAAAAAGAACCTTAAGTTCTTTTTTTGATTAAGTAATATTGGATAATTGCATAGGAATATTATTAACAACTTCAGAATTATAGGTTCTAAGATAACCTACATAGACACATTCTAGCTCCCCACTTTCTGCAAAGTCCATTGGTGCTGTAAGGCTTGGGTCCTTATCTATAATCTTGATTCCACTTTTTAATAGAAGCTCCGAAACGAATTGGGAGCAAAAATACCTATATTCCCTGTGGATAGGATAGTTGAAGGCCGCACTCACTACACCTATAAAGTTGTAACCGTACTTCTCCTTTTCAGCCTTAAACCTTGCTAGTTCTTGGATTAACCTATTATATTGTTCTTGAGTAATCTTCAAGGAGAAAAGGGCACACTTAGTATTGGGAAACCTCCTATAGGTCCCACCCCTGAAGCTCTCTTGTACAAAGCCACCTATTATGGGGTTATAGGGCTTAATCCTTCCAAAACTATATAATTCAGATAAATCCTTGTCTAAAGCTATAGAGACATGGGTATAGGGTTTTCTGGTACAAATATTTATAGCTCTGGAAAACATGGAGCCACTATGGGAAAGTAAAATATAAATCCTTCTTT
Source organism: Tissierellia bacterium (assembly GCA_012518035.1). Taxonomy (GTDB): domain Bacteria; phylum Bacillota; class Clostridia; order Tissierellales; family Tissierellaceae; genus JAAYTL01. The sequence continues at coordinate 5,524 of JAAYTL010000087.1, forward strand.
CATTCACCATAATACACCTCATTCTCTTATGTTACACGAAGACCGTTCCTATATATTATAACGTATAAAATAAAAAAAGCACTGCAAATTAATATAATAATATATTTTAATAGGTAGTCTTGTCAATATTTCATGGAAAGAGCAAGGCACTAGGATATAGATCCTAGTGCCTTATTTTGCTTAACTCAGATTATTTCCAGAAATCAACCTCATCCTTTAGGTCAATTGCTTCAACCTTGAAGACTGGATCCTTGTCTTGCCTTTTTTGTTCAATATAATCCTTCATGCAGGCAACTACCGGGTCTTTTAATATGAATATTGCAGGTATGTTAATCAAGGCCATGGCTGCCATTAAAACATCTGCTGTATCACAAGCAACACCAAATTCCATGCTGGGTCCAAAGAATACTAGGATAACGGCAATGGTACGTAAGACCTGTAAGGATGTCTTACTTAGCTTTTCTCCTGCCAAGTACTTAAAGTTGGATTCTGAATAATAATAATTTCCGATTAGGGTTGTAAAACCAAATAAGAATATGGCAAAGGCTAGGAAATGTTGTCCAAATGATCCAAAGTTGGCTGTTAGGGCAGCTACATTATAGGGAGCTCCTGCTAAATCTGGGTCAGGGGCTATACCTGAAGCCAATAGCATAAGGGCTGTTGCAGTACAAATAATCATTGTATCGAGATATACAGCCATCATTTGAACTAAACCTTGCTTTACAGGATGTGAAACATCAGCTGCTGCTGCGGCATTTGGTGCAGAACCTATACCGGCCTCATTGGAGTATAGACCTCTCTTAAGTCCCATCATGACGGCAGAACCTGCAAATCCACCAAATATTGCCTTAAAGTCAAATGCCCCTCTAAATATGTCTGCAAACATGGATGGTACTAGGGTAATGTTCTTAATAATTATGATTATGGCTGCGATAATATAAATCACTGACATGATAGGTACTAGGAATGAGGCAACCTCACTAAGTCTCTTTCCTCCACCAAATATACTATAGGCTGTCAATGCTGCCAATATTCCTCCTATTATATATGGGGTTAGATTAGGATTATAGAAATCGTAGGTGGCAAAGGCAGAGTTTACGTTGAAGGCAGCTAGCATGTTGAAACCCACCATATAAGTAGCTATTAAAACAACAGCGAAGATTAGACCTAGAGTTTTATTTTTTAGACCATCTTCAATATAGTGGGCAGGTCCACCAAAAGAACCACCTTCTGGGTCACGTTTTTTATAGATCTGGGCTAGGGTACTCTCAACAAAGGCTGATGCAGCACCTACAAATGCAACAACCCACATCCAGAAGACCGCTCCCGCTCCTCCAATACTAACTGCTGTAGAGACGCCTATAATGTTTCCTGTTCCTACCCTAGAAGCTGTAGATACCATCAGGGCTTGGAATGATGACATTGCCTCCTTGTCCTTGGCAGGTTCACGAATGACTCTTACTGATTCACCTAATAAACGGAGTTGTACGAAGTTGGTTTTAAATGAAAAGTATAGGCCACCACCAACTAATAAGATAGGTAAGACATATGTGTATAAGATACCACTTAAATTACCAATAAATTCAGCGTACATATAATCCCTCCTATTTTTTAATAAACCGCCTAAGCAAGGGTATAGTACTTTTTTCCACCACCTTTCCTATTCATAAGATTTTGCTTAAGCAGGTCAATTCATGGGTCTTGATTGACACCCCTATCCACACCTTATGCTGTATGCTAATATTTTAATAGGAATTCTTGCTTATAAGTTATATTCGTTAATGGATTATATGAATGAAAAGTCTTATGTCTTAGTAAGGATCTATAGTAGTAATTCAGGTTCAGATATGACTATTATATATGTATTCTTGTTAAATATATTATATTATAGATTGTAATTTATTTCCATCATAAATCACATAAAGTCGATATTTGTAGTCCTTAAATTAACTTTATAATGGAATGGATTAAGAACAAGGCATAAAAATGAAGCCTCCCATAAAGTTTTAGTTTTATGAAAGGCTTCTGATGTGAACAAACTTTGCACAAATATTAAATAGTTAAAACGGGATGTGTTGATTCCTATGGATGTAGGAGTTTTACATCATGCCGCCCATGCCACCCATGTCCATGCCACCCATTGGACCTGACTTTTCTTCTGGAGCATCGATTACTGATGCCTCTGTTGTCAGTACCATGGATGCAACACTTGCTGCATTTTGTAGGGCTGACCTGGTTACCTTTGTTGGGTCTGTAATACCTACCTTGATCATGTCTACATATCTTTCATTTAAGGCGTCAAATCCAACACCAGCTTCTTTTTCCTTAACTTTTTCAACAATGATTGAGCCTTCTAGACCAGCATTGGAAGCTATTTGTCTTACTGGTTCTTCTAGGGCTCTTAATAGGATATTAACACCTGTTTTTTCGTCGCCTTCAATATTGTCAAGCAACTTAGCTACTTCTGGGATAGCGTCTACTAATACAGTTCCACCACCAGGTACCATTCCTTCTTCAACTGCAGCCCTTGTTGCTGCTAAGGCGTCTTCTATCCTGGATTTTCTTTCCTTCAATTCAGTCTCTGTTGCAGCTCCTACTTGGATTACTGCAACTCCTCCTGCTAGCTTAGCCAGTCTTTCTTGAAGTTTTTCCTTATCAAATTCGGATTCTGTTTCTTCAAGTTGTGCCTTGATTTGCCTAATCCTATCCTTGATGCTTTCTTGGTCTCCAGCACCATCAACAATTACAGTGTTTTCCTTGTCTATCTTGATCTTTGCAGCACTACCTAGCATATCTAGGGTTGCATCTTTTAATTCATATCCTAGCTCTTCGCTTATTACAGTACCGCCTGTTAGGATAGCAATGTCTTGGAGCATTTCTTTTCTTCTGTCTCCAAAGCCTGGTGCCTTAACTCCTACACAGTTAAAAGTTCCCCTCAGTTTGTTAACTACTAGGGTTGCCATGGCTTCACCTTCTATGTCTTCAGCAATGATAACTAGGGCCTTGCCTTGTTGTACTATTTGCTCAAGGATTGGTAGGATGTCTTGGATATTTGAAATCTTCTTGTCAGTGATTAAAACATATGGTTCTTCAAGTTCTGCTATCATTTTATCAGTATCAGTTACCATGTAGGCAGATACGTATCCCCTATCAAATTGCATTCCTTCTACTACTTCTAGAGTAGTACCCATGGATTTTGATTCTTCAACAGTAATAACTCCGTCGTTACCAACTTTCTCCATTGCGTCAGCTATTAGTTGACCGATTTCTTCGTCACCAGCTGATATGGACGCTACCTGGGCTATTTCATCTTGGGTTTTTACTTCTTGGGAGAACCTTCTAATCTCTTCTACGGTCTTATCTACTGCCTTACGTATACCATTTTGGATTAGGATTGGGTTAGCTCCTGCAGCCACGTTCTTCAAGCCTTCCCTGATAATGGCTTGGGCTAGTAGGGTAGCTGTAGTAGTACCGTCTCCTGCTACGTCTTGTGTCTTAGTAGCTACTTCTTTTACTAGCTGGGCACCCATATTCTCATATCTATCTTCTAATTCTATCTCCCTAGCTATTGTTACACCATCGTTTGTTATTAAAGGTGCTCCAAAGGATTTGTCTAGGGCAACATTTCTACCCTTAGGTCCAAGAGTAACCTTCACAGTATCTGCTAATTTATTGATACCCGCTTCCATTGCACGACGAGCGTCTTCACCGAATTTAATATCCTTAGCCATATTATTAACACTCCTCCTTAATGAATTATTCTACTACTGCTAAAATATCGTTTAATTTTAGAATGCTTAATTCTTCACCATCTATCTTTACTTCTGTACCAGCATATTTGGAGAAAATAACCCTATCTCCAACCTTGATTTGGTCCTTAGTTTTTTCATTGTTTAGAATATCACTACCTATGGCAAGAACTTCTGCCATTTGAGGCTCTTCTTTAGCGGAGCTTGGTAATACAATACCGCTTGCAGTTTTTTCTTCTACTTCTACTTTTTTTATGACTACTCTGTCTCCTATTGGTCTTAAATTCATTTACCATTTCCTCCTTCTTCTTTCTTTTATTAGCACTTGCCATCAGTGAGTGCTAATCACCCTAGTACATATATTACCCTAAAGAAAATTACTAATCAAGTTTTATTAATTAAGGGTTTTGGATGATTTTTCTGCAAATTAATCTAGCAAGCTTATTTTTGTCTTTTTCTCTCTTTTTTTCTCCCATTATATCGCTATTCCGGCAAAATTTGTAATTAGAAAATAGATTAGGGGTATAAAGATGGCTGGCAGCATGTTGCCTACCTTGATTTTTTTGACCTTGAGTAGGTTGAGACCTATAGCGATAATAAGGATACCTCCCACAGCTGACATCTCGTTTATGATTTCTGGGGACATGATGTCCTTAAGGTAACTAGCCAGCAAGGTTATACTTCCCTGATAGATTAAAATGGGTAGGGCTGAAAAAGCTGTTCCAATTCCCAGGGCTGAGGCAAAGATTGTTGAAAATATGCCATCCAGGGATGACTTTGCAAGCAGGGTTTGGTGGTTTCCCGTTAGGCCTGCCTCAAGGGATCCCACTATGGCCATAGCCCCTACACAAAAGACAAGGGTGGCATTTACAAAGGCCTTTGAGAAGTCGGAATCCCCCTTTCCAAACCTTTCTTCTGCCTTCTTACCCAACCTATTTAGCTTCCCTTCTATATCCACTTTTTCACCGATTAAACTTCCTATGGCTAAGCTTACTATGACCAGGACTAGGTTTTCGGATTTGATACTACCCATAATTCCTATTATTACAACGGCTAGACTGATACTATCAATTAGTGTGTTCTGATATTTCTCATTTATTCCCTTTTTTAAGAAAACCCCTATTAAGGAACCAAGTATAACCACTAAACTATTCACAATCGTACCTAACACAAAATCCACCCCTATGATTTCTGATAAAGTCTATTAATAGGATACACTATTTAAATCTATTTAGCTAGCTAAAGTTTCAACAAGTATAGGGTAGGATGTGATATTGACATAGGGAAATCCTTGATATAGAATATATTTAGCACTCGCCATCATCGACTGCTAATATATCATTGGTGAAGGAGTGAAAACTATGGAAAAGTATGAATTTAAGGCTGAGTCTAAGAGATTGTTGGATTTGATGATTAATTCTATCTATACCAATAAGGAAATATTTTTAAGGGAGCTTATTTCCAATGCCAGTGACGCTATAGACAAGATGTACTATAGGGCCCTTACTGATAAGGATATAGTCTTTAATAAGGACGACTATTATATTAAGGTTTTATTGGACAAGGAGAATAGGACGCTAACAGTAAAGGATACTGGAATCGGCATGACCAAGGAAGAGTTGGAGGCCAACCTTGGTACCATTGCCAATAGTGACTCTTATGCCTTCAAACAGGAACATGAGTTAGAAGATGGTTACGATATAATAGGCCAGTTTGGGGTAGGGTTTTACTCTGCCTTTATGGTGGCAGATACTGTTACCGTTATTAGCAAGGCCTATAATAGTGATCAGGCCTATAAGTGGGAGTCCAGTGGCGCTGATGGATTTACTATAACGCCTGCTGAAAGGGAGGAAACTGGTACCAGTGTTATCCTAAAGCTTAAGGAAGCTAGTGAGGATGAAAACTATGATGAGTTTTTAGATCAATATAGGATTAGGTCCTTGATTAAGAAGTACTCAGACTTTATCAGATATCCTATTAAGATGGATATCACATCCCGTCAACTTAAGGAAGGTAGCAAGGACGAGTACGAGGATATAACTAAGGAAGAAGTCATCAATAGTATGGTGCCCATCTGGAGAAAAAATAAGAATGAGTTGACTGAAAAAGACTACCACAACTTCTATTCAGAGAAGCACTTTGGCTTTGACAGGCCCCTAAAGTATAGCCACATAAGTGTGGATGGGGCAATTAGATTTAATGCCATCCTCTATATCCCTAGGGAGGCCCCCTTTGATTTCTATACCAAGGACTATGAAAAGGGACTGGAGCTCTACTCCAGTGGAGTCCTGATAATGAATAAGTGTGGCGATTTACTACCTGACTACTTCTCCTTTGTCAAGGGAGTAGTGGATTCTGAGGACTTATCCCTTAATATTTCTAGGGAAATCTTGCAACATGATAGGCAGTTAAAGATTATTGCCAAGAGAATTGAGAGCAAGATTAAGGATGAATTGACCTCTCTGCTAGAAAATGAAAGGGATAAGTATGAGGACTTCTTCAAGGCCTTTGGACAACAGCTTAAGTATGGAATCTATGATAACTTTGGTATGAATAAGGATACCCTAAAGGATTTAATCATCTTCTATTCTTCCAAGGAGAAGAAGATGATTACCCTGAAGGAGTATGTTGAAAATATGGCTGAAGACCAAGAATACATCTATTATGCCAGCGGTGAATCTATAGAAAGGATAGACAAACTACCCCAGGTTAGCTTTGTAAAGGATAAGGGCTATGATGTCCTCTACTTCACCGACTATATCGATGAATTTGCTATCAAGATGTTACACAGCTATGATGATAAGGAGTTCCAATCCGTATCCAGCAGCGATTTAGACTTGGGTGAAGATGACAAGGCCAAGGATGAGGATAGTTTGGAACTGTTCAAGGTGATGAAGGATTACCTTAAGGACAAGGTCAAGGATGTTAGGGGGACCTCCAAGCTCAAGGAACATGCAGTTTACTTGGCCAGCGAGGGTGAGCTTTCCATAGAGATGGAGAAGGTCCTCAACCAGATGCCTGAGGGTGGAGATATCAAGGCGGATAAGATCTTGGAAATCAATATTAACCACAAGGTCTTTGAAAACCTAAAGAATGCCTATAAGGATGATAAGGATAAGCTAAAGCTATTTACCAACCTCCTATATAACCAGGCCCTGTTGATTGAAGGTTTACCTTTAGAAGATCCGGTTGAGTTTACTAATAATATTTGGAAATTGTTATAGGATAAAGTAATGGGAAATCGGAGACTAGCCGATTTCCCATTTTTCTTTCACCTTTTATAGATATTATGGAAATAAAGGTAACCTCAGGCCTACCCCTTTCCCTAACTGGCATTTTTTCTCGTAAATATAGATACAAGTAGTTTTGCTCCTAAGTATGAGAGTGTCCATATGCTTATGTCTTTTATAAAAAGTATTAAGTCAAACTTGTCAAAGAAAGGATTATAAAATACTCCAGTAAGTCCTTCTACTTCCCTAGACCCAACTCTCTGGCATAATAAAAGAGATACTGCTGGGCAAAGCCTGCTAATTCACCGAACTTCTTATCCCCATATTCTCCTATCTCTTTAGCCTTGGTATCTTTTTTTAAATAGAAATGCTCCATGACCCGCTTGACCCAGACATCTACTGGGAAGGCATTGGCCTTCTTATAGGCAAAAAGGAGGATACAGTCAGCCACCTTGGGTCCTACTCCTGGTAGTTCCATCAGGAGTTTCCTTGAATCTTCACGATTGAGGTCATAGATCCTATCCAAATCCACTTCCTTATTGAGAATCATCTTGCTTGCTTCAACAATCCTCACATCCCTAAAACCTACCCTGCAGACTTCCCTAAGTTCCTTGGGGTCTGCCTTGGATAGAACCTCTGGACCTGGGAAAGAGTAGTAAACCTCATCTATCTTTTCACCATAGCTTCTGGCAATCAGGTCTATGGATTTCTTTATCCTGGGGATTTGGTTGTTGGCTGATATTATAAAGGAGATGATAGTCTCAAAGGGTTCCTGATTTAAAATCCTAAGGCCTTGGCCAAACTCTATAGCCTCCTTAAGGATGGGGTCCTTAGCCAGCTCCCTCTTAATGGCGGTATAGTTCCTTCCTAGATCAAAGTAATCAAACCATACCCTCTTAAATTCCTCCAGAGTTGTATTAAAAAATATGAGGTCCTTATCTTCCTTCTTTACATTCAAAACCCTACCCTGGGCAATAACCGTATAGCTTCCATCCTCCTCTAAATCCCATCTAAAGGCTTGTCCACATTCAAATATATGCTTGGGGTCAAAATCCTCCATATCCTTGAATATGAGCCTATTCTTTTCTTCTATCATCTTGTAATCCATATATGCCCGACTCCTTCTTTATCGTTTCCTATATTATAGCATTAAAAATACACTTAAAAAGTTCCATTGATTAGAAACTCTTTAAGTGTATCTTCTTAGTCCTGAATATTTTCCCTATTTCTTAGGTAATAAGAAAGAGTATATAGGCTCTCACTCAATCTCACATTCTCCAAGGCCACATCCTCAGGTACTGCTAGGTCTATAGTTGCAAAATTCCATATGGCCTTAATTCCACATCTAACATATATGTCTGCAACCTCCTGGGCTAATTCCTTGGCAGTAGTTATTACACCTATATGTACATTATTATTCTTTATAAAATCTTCAAGACCATCTAGGTGCTTTACTTCTAGGTTTCTACCAGCATATCTCGGATTGTCTGGGTTCTTATCAAAGACTCCTACAATGTTGAATCCAGCTTCTTTAAACCCTCTATAGAGGGTGATGGCATGACCTAGATTAACTGCTCCTGCTACCACAACATTATATTGTTGGTCTAAACCAAGTATCTTACCCAGCTCCCTATGTAGATCTTCAACATTATAACCATAGCCTTGTTGCCCAAATCCACCGAAATTATTAAGGTCCTGCCTAATTTGAGACGCTGTAAATCCTGTGAGATTGCTTAACTCCTGTGAAGAAATCCTATTTATTCCCTTCTTCAATAGATCGCCTAAATACCTATGATATATGGGCAATCTCCTAATTACCGTAATCGAAACTTGACTTTCTCTTGCCATTAGTTATTTTCACCACCGTAATAATTAGTTAATTATATGTCAATTATAGCATTTATATATTCAATAGTCAATTTATATAAGCTGAGTTTTTTGAATATTATTAACATTATTTGAAATACTATGAGAAAGGAGTGATAGTATGGAAAGCAAGGAACAATTAAACAAGATAGCCATGTATTGTGATAAGTATCGTTGTAGGATTCATGATGATGAGATTTCCCTAAAGAATATCCAGGAGGTTGAGAGGGAAAGCTGTACCAACTGTGTTCATTTCACATCAAAGAAGACCTGTGAGCTGGATTTAATAGACCAGGTATTATCTTCCCTAGCCATGGAGAATGACCTCAAATCCTAAACCCCAAGACTAGGAATATATTTTCTTTTCTGATACAATTGTACTGACATTTAATTTAGGGGGATTATAAATGCCAGTGTTATCATGTAATAATCTTACCAAATCCTATATTGTTGATACTGTAATTGAGGATATCAGCTTTACAGTAGAAGATGGAGACAAGATTGGGGTACTTGGCCTTAATGGTTCAGGAAAAACCACCCTCTTTAACATCTTGGCTGGTGATATACACCAGGACAAGGGTGAGATCTTCATCCAAAAGGACTTGGTCCTGGGTTATTTAAGACAACATGTTAAGATAGATAGCCAAAATACTATTTATGAAGAATGCTTGATGGTTTTCGAACATCTAATAGGTATGGAAAAAAACTTAAGGAATCTAGAGGAGGAAATAGCTGAGCTTGGTGTTGAGGGAGACTCGGACAGGCTTGCTAGCCTTATGAATAGATATGCAAACCTAACAGAGGAGTTTCAAGAGAAGAATGGTTATGGCTTCAAGTCCGAGATTCGAGGTACCTTAATCGGTCTAGGCTTTACTGTAGAAGATTTTGACAAGGAAGTAAATATCCTGAGTGGTGGTCAAAAATCTAGACTTTCCCTGGCCAAGCTCCTACTTGAAAAACCAGACCTCCTTCTATTGGATGAGCCCACAAACCACCTGGACATAGATGCCATAGGTTGGTTGGAGAAATTCTTAAAGGATTACAAGGGGGCTGTCCTAATCATCTCCCATGATAGATACTTCCTAGATAATGTGGTGAATAGGATTTTCTACTTAGAAAATAAGACTATTAAAGTCTATAATACAAACTACAGTAGGTTCATGGAACAAAGAAAGAAGGACTTGGAAGTCCTTAAGAGGCAATATGAGGGCCAACAGAAGGAGATCAAGCGCCAGGAAGAGATTATCGCTAGGTTTATGAATTATGGGGATTCCAGGTATATTAACCAGGCTCAAAGTAGGCAGAGATTGCTGGACAAGATGAAACTAATAGACAAGCCCATGAATTCAAAGAAGACTAGGCTTAGGTTTGAGCCCAAAATCAAGTCAGGCAGGGATGTCCTCTCCGTTGACAATATAAAGAAGGCCTTTGATGATTTCGTCCTCCTAGAGGATATTAGCTTTGATATATATCGTGGGGAAAGGGTGGGGCTTATAGGTCCTAATGGTATAGGTAAGACCACCCTCTTTAAGATAGTCCTGGGTGAGGTAGGGTATGATGAGGGTGATATCACCCTGGGTAGGAATGTCATAACTGGATATTTTGACCAGGAAATGGGGAATCTAAACCTAGATAAGACCGTCATAGATGAAATCTGGGATGAATATCCCAAGTTAAACTATTATGAGATTAGGACTATCCTCAGTCAATTCATGTTTGTAGGGGACGATATCTTTCGGGAGGTCTCAGACTTGAGTGGTGGAGAGAAGGGCAGGCTAAGTCTACTAAAATTGATGCTGTCCAATGCCAACTTCCTTCTCATGGACGAGCCTACCAACCACCTAGATATAGACTCTAAGGAGGTATTGGAGGATGCCATCTTGAATTATGAAGGTACCCTTTTCGTCATCTCCCATGATAGGTACTTCTTAAATAGGGTGACCGACAAGATACTAGAATTGACTCCTGAAGGATTAAAGGAGTATCTGGGTAATTATGACTATTATTTGGAAAAGAAGAATGAAAGCCTCTATGAGGAGGATGAGGAAGATACAAAGACCAAGACCCAGATTAAACTAGAGCGTAAAAAGGAAAAAGAGCTTATCCAAAAGGAAAGGGAAAGGAAAAGGCAAATCAAAAAATTAGAAGAGGAGATAACCCGAACAGAAAAGTCTATTGAGGAAATAGATAGCCTACTTTATGATCCAGATATCTATGAGGATCATGAGAGAATTGTAGAATTATCGCAAAAAAGACAAGAACTTCAAGATGAATTGGATGACCTATATGAAAAGTGGATATCATTAATAAATTAATGATATCCACATAAAGTTAACAAGTTATCCACATTATCTACAGGATTATCCCCATGATTATGACTCATTCCTATACTTATCCAGCCTCTTTTCCACATTATCCACATGGAATTATTGTAAACTAAATTTAATCTGTGTATAAAATGTGTAAACTTTTGTTGATAATTGTCAATTTAAGCCTAGATTTGGCTCTGCATTTAAGCTAAGTCCTGAGATTAAGCCCTTCCTATAGTTGTAATAAGCAGCTGATCCTATCATGGCTGCATTATCTGTACAGAGGATTCTGGAAGGATAGTAGATCTGAATACCTTCCTTTGTGCCACGCTCTTCCATCATCTCCCTGAGACCCTGGTTGGCTGCAACACCACCTGCTAGGACAATTTTCTTGGATCCTGTTTCATTTGCCAATTTAAAGGACTTATCCACCAGGATATCCAAGACTGCTTGCTGAAAGCTAGCTGCCACATTTTCAATACTAATCTCCTGACCCTTCTGCTTCTCCTGATTAAGATAATTAAGAACCGCAGTTTTAAGTCCACTAAAGGAGAAGTCATAGGAATCATCCTCTAAGTATACCCTTGGAAAGGAGATGCTATCCTTGTCCCCTTCCTTGGCCAATCTATCGATATGGGGACCTCCTGGATAAGGCAGACCTAAGGATCTGGCTACCTTATCAAAGGCCTCTCCCGCTGCATCATCCCTGGTCCTACCCACCAATTCAAAGTCCGTATAATCCCTTACATTTAATAGGTAGGTATGCCCTCCTGATACCACTAGGCAGGTAAAGGGGGGCTCAAGATCCCTATGCTCTATAAAGTTGGCGCATATATGGCCATGGATATGGTTGACCCCTATTAGGGGGATATCTAGTCCATAGGCCAAGGCCTTGGCTGTTGATAGGCCAACTAAAAGGGCCCCTATCAAGCCTGGTCCCTGGGTAACCCCTATCATGTCTATATCCTCAAATTTGCAATTAGCCTCATCCAAGGCCTCTTGAATTATATTATTTATCGCTTCTATATGTTTCCTGGATGCTATCTCAGGAACCACTCCCCCAAACTTCCGATGGATATCTATTTGGGAGGAGATTATATTGGATAAAACCTCCCTGCCATCCTTGATGACTGCACAGGCTGTCTCATCGCAGGAGCTTTCTATTGCTAACGTCAACACTTCAATCACCTCAATTTATTTGTTCGCCACATTATGACTGCATCTTCATTATTATCAGCATAGTAGCGAGGTCTTATGCCATATTCCACAAAGCCATACTTCTTATAAAGGTTCTGGGCTACTATATTGGATTTCCTGACCTCTAGGGTCATCCTTTCTATATTATGAGCTGTACAGTAGTAGATAAGACTCTCTACAATCCTGTTTCCAATTCCCAGTCCCCTGTATTCTTTCTTGACTGCTATATTGGTAATATGAGCCTCATTTATTATAAGCCACATACCACCATAGCCGGCTAGTTTGCCATCTACTTCTGCCACTATATACCTGGCTAGCTTATTCTCACGAATCTCTGTCAAGAAAGCTTCCCTGGGCCAGGGTGTTGCAAAGCATTCTTTCTCAATCTCTGCTATTTGGTCTACATCATCTTCTTCTATGCTACGAATTACTAAGTCCACCTATATGGCCTCCTTTAGGAGTTTTGTCTTTCTTTTTCCCTTAATTCCCTTTGGGCTTGGGATTCCCTGAGATATTCAGGGGCCAGGGTAAAGTAATCATCAACTTGTCCCCCGTCATATTTTATCCTGGCAAGTTCACATATGCTGGCCGCCCGGCACATGTTCTGTCCCATTGTAGCAAACCTTACTCTCTTACCAAGACTCTTCTCAAGTAGCTCCCTATGGATTAAGGTACCATTACCATTGACCACCAGTTCATCAAAGTCCATCAGTCTCTTGATTAAATCTTCCATGGGCAAGACATCTGGGGCCATGACTTCCTTAAGCATTCCATCTTCCCAACTATAGATAGCTGTGTAGACCCTGTTCCTTCGAGCATCTATCATGGGTACTACTATCTCATTATGGGGCAGGTTGTAGGCTAGGGCCTCCAAAGTAGAAACTCCTACCATTGGCTTGTTAAAGACATGGGCAAAGGCCTTCATGGTTGCAGCACCTATCCTTAGGCCTGTGAAGGAGCCAGGACCTATGGCAACTCCATACAGGTCTATATCTCCTATCTTCATATTTAAGCCATCCAGAATCTCCTTAATCATCGGAACTAGTTTCTCTGAGTGACTCATATCCTGATTTAGGGAGTATTCTCCCAAGAGTCTTTCTTCATTTATCACGGCACATGTGGCCATCATGGTTGATGTATCTAAACCTAAAATATTCAATTACTCCAACTCCTTAATTAGCTCTTCATATCTGGGTCCATGACCGCTAATATGAAGGGTTCTTTCATCTATATTTTTCCCATTTTTTATATCTATTACCAGCCTATCTTCTGGCAGCATCCTCTCTATCTTCTCCGCCCATTCAATGATACAGACTCCGTTTCCGAAAAAGTATTCATCGAAGCCCAGATCATATAGTTCTTCTACATTTTCCAGCCTATAAACGTCAAAATGATAGACAGGCATCCTTCCCCTATATTGGTTTATCAAGGTGAAGGTAGGACTGGTGATATATTCTTCCACCCCCAAGCCTATGCCTATGGACTTGGTCATGGTGGTCTTACCTGCTCCCAGTTCACCATTCAAACAGACTATATCGCCAGGCTCTAATAGCCTGCCCAATTTTATACCAAAATCTTCTGTTTCCTTTAAGCCATTTATCCTTATTTCCAAAAATATCAACCTCTCACTATTGCTAATAATCTATTATATCACAAGAATTAGAATTTATATCAAGAAAATGGGACAGGATTTAAGTTTCCTGTCCTATTAAACCTATGAGTATCCCTACTTTTTCTTTCTCCTTGATAAGGATAGGCCTCCAAATCCACTAATTATTGCCATATAGAAACCAAAGTCATAGCCAAATCCTGTGTTTATG
>JAAYTL010000088.1 GCA_012518035.1 Tissierellia bacterium
ATCTGCATGGGAGATGCCCACTAATTGATTGGGAAGATCGGCTTCCTTGGTCCTTGCTTCCATGATATCAAGCATGGCCTTATAAACCTGTTTTTCTCCCCTGACCTTTTCTATTGGTACTAACTTCCCATCCTCTACATTTAAAATGGGTTTAATATTTAAGAGACCTCCTACAAAGGCAGCTGTTTTGGTGACCCTGCCACCCCTATATAGATATTCCAAATTATCTACTGTAAATACATGCTGGATATTATCAAGGTAGAAATCCACCGCTTCTAAGATTTCCTCTTTAGTTTTTCCCTCTTGGGCAAGCCTAGCAGCCTCTAAAACAATTAAACCAAATCCAAGTGATGCAGCCTTTGTGTCAACAATGGTTAAATCAAAGTCTGGATACTCTTCTAGAATTTGTTCTTTAGCAAATACAGCAGCCTGATATGTTCCGGACAGCTCTGAAGAAAAGGCCAAATAAATAACAGTTTCCTTATTCCTAGCATACTCATCAAATTTCTCGATAAAAGTTCCAGGTGGTATCTGGGATGTACTAAAAACTTCTCCCTTTCGCATCCTATCATACACTGTCTTTGCTGAGATAGTAACACTATCAAGATACTGTTCTTCCCCTTTAGTAACTATCAATGATAATCTATCTATGTCATATTTCTTTAATAATTCTTCAGATAAGTCACTGCTGCTATCAGTCAAAATCTTTACCCTCATAATAATACCCCCTGTAAAGTATTCGTGGTAATCTTAAGCATATCCATAATAAAGAATCATATCTATATAATACCTTATTTTACCTAATAAAACAAAACTATTTATTTGTGCATATATCTTACAACTGTGAAATAAATTAATAGTAGGTAGATAAAAGGGGTGGTCTCATATGAAATTCTTCTTTATAAGTAGAAAAGCCTTTAACTGGGTCCTTACAATTCTCGTGGGAATAATCTTTTGCTTGGTCATATTTTTTATCTTAAAGTAATTATTCCTATTAAATATACATCAAGATAATGTAATAAATATTACCAAATAGCAGCTATATAGCTGCTATTTATATTGACTATGAATCACTCCAATGCCTTTAAGCTATTTATCAAGGTATCCTTTTCTAATATCAATACCCTTTTACTCCCCTCTTCAAGGGAGATTCCAAGGTTCTCCAAGGAGATTTTAACCCTATCAAGCTCCTTGTTTTTTTCCTTATCATCACCGATTAATTGCCTTATCTTATTAATGCTATCCTCTTTTGATTGGATTTGGGTCCTTGCCCCCACTATATCCTTGACTATTGCCTTGATATAGTATTGATATACAGAAGACTTAATATCACACACTTCTCCCCTATAATCGTCCTTATATAAGTTGTATAAGGGCTTAAGATTTGATAGGGATTGACTTCCATAATTATATATGCTCAGAATATCCTGTACTTCTATGGATTTTGCTAATTGATTTACTGCCTTTTGCAACTTGGTCAGACTATCCTTAGATGCCCCCTTCTTTAGGCCTTCTGCTTCATAGTCACTTAATTTGGAGTATACTCTGTCTAAATCTCCATTGATTTCCTTCCAAACCTTCCTTAGCTGCTCATCTTTTTCTTCCTTTGGTGGCTTTTTATCATCTCCACTCCCATTGGACTTGCCCCCATGTTCATCTTCCTTATTGCCATCATCCTGGTTTTCTATAACATTCTCCTCAGCTTCTACTTCCTTGGATTCTGAGCCCATATTCTCATCTGACTGGTCCTTTTTACCTGCATCCTCTTGATCTATATCTAAATCTATCCTCTCAATCCTTCCAACTTTTTCAAGTATAGCGCTAATCCCTTTATCAATATCAGTAAGACTGTCTGGAGCCTTATCCAGGGTCTTGATTTCTTGCTTCTTGTTCCCGTTACTCCTACATCCACTTATTAATAATATCATTATCAAGAATACTATTAGCTTCTTAGATTTCAATTAGAATCACCTCGTGTTTATTGTAACCACGAGGTGAAAATAATATTATAGATTATAGGATTGGTGATAAGAGTCGTGAAATAGATTCCTTGATTTTAACATAAGTAGACCTGCTATCGTATACTTCCTGAGTGATTTCCTTACAATATGATAGGTCCTTTAAGAATTTCTCTGCCAGCTTTAAGTTAGTACTCTCGTCATAGATAAAGGCATTTACTTCAAAGTTTAATTGGAAACTTCTAATGTCAAGATTGGCCGTTCCAACAGAAGAAATAAAGTCATCAGAAATCAATACTTTTGAGTGTAAAAATCCCTTTTCATATGTATAGAATTTTACACCTGCAGGTAGTAACTCTCCTATATAACTTAAACTAGCCCAATAAACAAAGGGGTGGTCTGGTTTATTTGGAATCATAACCCTTACATCTACTCCCGAAAGACCAGCTATCCTTAAAGCCTCCAAAATACTATCGTCTGGTATAAAGTATGGAGTCATTATATATACCTTGTCCCTAGCATCTGATATCATCTTCAGATAGCCATCTTTAATGCTTGGCCATTTAGAGTCTGGACCACTAGATACTATCTGGACACCAACATTATCAGACCCTTCTAGCTCTGGTAAATAACTTTGACATGCCTTGAGCTCAGTTTTAGAAGCAAATCTCCAGTCTAGATAAAACCTCCATTGCAAGGAGCTGACTGCAGAACCCATGATTCTAATATGAGTATCCTGCCAATTCCCAAACTTTTTAGACTTACCCAGATACTCATCTCCCACGTTAAAACCACCTACATAAGCCTCTTTACCATCAAATATACATATCTTCCTATGGTTCCTGTAATTGATTCTAATACTAAGATGGGGTACAAAGGGAGGGAAAAATATGGCTACATCGCCACCAGCATCCCTAAGTGGTTTCAGGGCTGCCTTGGATAGCCTTCTACCACCCATGCCATCAACTAAGAGTTTAACCTCGACTCCTTCCCTAGCCTTTCTGGTCAGGGCTTCTAAGACCTTGCTACCAATTCCATCACTTTTAAAAATATAATACTGGATATGGATATACTTCTCTGCCTTCTCTATGCTCTCAAGTAGGGCCTTAAATTTTTCCTCACCTGTAAAGAAGATATCAACCTTATTATCCTGGGTAAAATAAGCCTCACTATTCATCAAAAACATCTTCACCAAATCATCATATCTAGAAAAGTTGGGGTCCTTGTGAAAGAAGTCATTACTCTGAATCAATTCCTTCTGCTCTATAGCTATACTCTTAAAGCAATCATCTTGCATCTCCTTGCTCTTGAACATCTTCTTCTTGGATAAATCTTGTCCCAGAAATAGGTATAAGATGAAACCTATACCCGGTAAAAATGTCAATACCATCAGCCAAAGCCAGGTGGAGGTTGGATTTCTTCTCTCAAAGAAAACTAGTAAAACACCTAGTAGGATATTTATCCATAAAAGGTTATCAATTATCACATAGTAGTTGTCTAATAGATATTCCATATACCCCACCTACTTGTTTCTAATTATGTTTCTTAGCCTTATGTCTCTTGCCAGTGTTTAAAATCTTTTTCCTTATCCTAAAGCTCCTGGGGGTAACCTCTATAAGTTCATCATCTTTTATGAATTCTAAGGCTTCCTCAAGGGACATTAGCTTAGGAGGAGAGAGCCTTAGGGCGGTATCAGAGCCAGCAGCCCTGATATTGGTTTGTTGCTTCCTCCTGGTGACATTGACCTCTAAATCCAGTCCTTTAGGACTATAACCAACAACCATTCCCTCATAAACTAGCGTCCCAGGACTTATAAACAGTACTCCTCTTTCCTGGGCTGAGTGCAATCCATATGTGGTAGCTTCACCTGGTTCGAAGGCTATTATAGAGCCGGATTTTCTCTTTGGGATATCCCCCTTATAAGGAATATACCCTTCAAACACTGTGTTTAATATCCCATTTCCTTTAGTATCCGTCATAAATTCCTGCCTATAACCAATCAGGCCCCTGGCTGGTATCAAAAACTCTAACCTTGCATAGCCACCAGTTGATTCCACCATGCTTTCTAATTCGCCCTTTCTTTGGCCTAGTTTTTCTATAACTGTTCCAACAAAATCGTTAGATACATCGATTGTTACCCTTTCCAAGGGCTCATATCTCTTATCATCTATTATTTTGTACAGAACCTCTGGTTTGGAGACCTGAAACTCATATCCTTCCCTTCTCATGGTTTCTATTAGAACTGATAGGTGGAGTTCCCCCCTACCTGATACTTTAAAGGCATCTGTTGAATCTGTATCTTCCACCCTTAAGCTTACATCAGACTGCAATTCCTTATACAGCCTATTCCTTAACTGTCTAGAGGTGACGAATTCCCCCTCCTTTCCAGCTAGGGGACTATCATTTACTGAAAAGGTCATAGAAATAGTTGGCTCAGATATCTTTACAAATTCCAAGGGCTTAGGATTATCAATCGGGCATATGGTATCGCCTATGCTGATATCTGCTATACCAGAAACCGCAACGATACTTCCTACCTCAGCCCTATCTGTTTCAATCCTGTCCAGACCTTCAAATTCATAAAGTTTACCTATTTTTATCTTCTCCTGCTTTTCTGGCTCCAGCATATTAACTAGTATTGCTTCTTCTCCACTAATTATCCTGCCCCGCTCAACCTTGCCTATACCAATTCTACCAATATAGTCATCATAATCTATACTGGAGATTAATACTTGTAAAGGTAAATCAGGGTCACCCATGGGCGCCGGTATATATTTTAAGATTGTCTCAAACAAGGCTTCCATATTGGGTTCTTGGTTGGTCATATCTAGGCTAGAAGTGCCCTCCTTGGCTGAGGTAAATACAAAAGGACAATCCAATTGGTCATCACTTGCCCCCAACTCTATAAACAGATCTAGGACTTCATCTATAACCTCATTCGGTCTAGCCTCAGGCCTATCTATCTTATTAATACATACTATTACAGGCAAATCCATATCCAAGGCGTTTTTTAAAACGAACTTAGTCTGGGGCATAGGACCCTCAAATGCGTCAACTAGAACAACCACCCCATTCACCATTTTTAAAACTCTTTCTACTTCACCTCCAAAGTCAGCATGACCAGGGGTATCTATTATATTGATTTTAGTATCTTTATAATGAACAGCCGTATTCTTAGAAAGGATGGTTATGCCCCTCTCCCTTTCTATATCTCCAGAGTCCATAACCCTATCTGCCACAGCCTGGTTTTCCCTAAATACTCCTGATTGTTTTAACATACTATCTACTAAGGTAGTTTTTCCATGGTCTACATGGGCGATTATTGCGATATTTCTGATGTCATTTCTAACTATATTCATAAAACAGATCCTTTCATTTTTCATTATTTAGCGATAACTTATTTTATCATAGAAAATTTCATATTCAAGTAAAGAAAAATTAAAACTGATATCGTTAAATATCAGTTCCGTATATAATAGCTACTAGCCTATTTATCTTTTGTATATTAGGCCATCATGGATATGAAAGTATAGAGTTGTTCTATTGAAGTTTTTTTATTGCGGTTATCCGATTTTGATCTACAATTAACTCATCGGATAGGCCTTTAACCAAGAGTAAACCCCTACCCCCACATTTTAGGTCTAAGGGGTTATAGCTTGTAAAGTCATAGTCTATTCCTTCTCCCTCATCTTCAACCTCAATTATAATCCTATTGTTACGAATTTCTAGGGATAGGTTGACACATTTAGTGTCCTCGCATTCATTACCATGAAATACACCATTAATTACAAGTTCATTCAAGATCAACTTTATATCAAAAATAGTATCTCCATTATCTATTATCCTATTAAGTTTTTTCATTATCTTGTCTATAAAGCCCTTAACAAGGTCTAAATCACTGCATACTGAACCGCTAAAACTAAAGTCCATTGCTCTCACGTCCATCTTTATATTTTCATTATTACTTTTACCCAAAATTATTTATATATAACCATTTATTAAAATTGTAATATATGATTAGTTTTGCTATAATCTGGGTATCATCAAGTATGATTACAATAGATGAGAGGAGAATGTGATTATGGAAAGATGGGTATGTGGACCATGTGGTTGGGTATATGATCCTGCAGTGGGTGATCCAGATGGAGATATTCCTCCTGGTGTAGCATTTGAAGACCTTCCAGAAGATTACGTATGTCCAGTATGTGGTGCAACCAAGGATTTATTTGAAAAAGAATAGTACTTAAAGAAGACCAGCCAAGGCTGGTCTTCTATTTTTCTCAATTATTAAGCCCTAGTTCCCTTGATATTACCCTCCAAACATCTTCCCTATTTGTCTTGTTTTGAGAAGAATAGGGAATAATTAGACCAGCATCCTGAATATTTAATTTATCCTTGATAATCTTTATATGTTTTTGCCAATTCCCTCTGGATATCTTGTCAGCCTTAGTTGCTATAACTATACCCGTAAAGCCAAAGGACCTTATCCAATTATACATCATCAAATCCTGGTCGGTGGGCCTATGTCTAATATCTACTATCAGGATTACTTCACGTAAATTCTCCCTACTGGTCAGATACCTATCTATTATCTCTCCCCACTTTTTTTGTTCTGCCTTGGATACTTTTGCATAACCATATCCAGGTAAATCTACTAGCCTAAAACTATCATTAACAAGATAGAAGTTTATCGTCCTAGTTTTACCTGGTTTTGAGCTGGTGCGAGCTAGCTCCCTTCTATTTAACATAGAATTTATAAAGGATGATTTACCAACATTTGACCTACCTGCAAAAGCGATTTCAGGTAGATCATCAATGGGGTACTGGGCTGGCTTAACAGCTATGGCTTGTAAATCAGACTTACTAATCTTCATGGCCTTCAATCCCTCTTACTAATGCATGTTTTAATACATCATCCATATCCTTCACTAAAACAAATTCCATTTTCCTTCTTATATTCTCTGGTATTTCATCCAAGTCCTTGCTATTTTCATATGGCAGCAACACCTTTTGGATACCCATTCTATTTGCTGCCAGAACCTTTTCCTTTATTCCCCCGACTGGTAGTACTCTTCCTCGAATAGTAACCTCTCCAGTCATGGCTACATCCCTATGAATAGGGGTATTGGACAAGGCTGAAACTACAGCTGTAGCTATGGTTATACCTGCTGATGGCCCATCTTTGGGGGTTGCTCCTTCAGGAACATGGACATGGATATCCATATCCTTATGGAAGTCAGACTCAATATTGAGAAGATGGGAATTTGCCCTGATATAACTTATACCAGCAGCAGCAGACTCCTTCATCACATCCCCCAGTTTTCCAGTCAATTGGAGTTTGCCGCTTCCCTTCATGACGTTAACCTCTATAGAAAGGGTTTGTCCGCCTACCCTAGTCCAGGCCAACCCATTGGCAACACCTATTTGGTTTTTTTCTTCAATAGTATCAAACCTGTATATCGGAGGACCTAAATACTTTGATAGGTTAGACACATTTATTCTGACAGTCTTGACTTTATTTTCAACTATGGTCTTAGCTGATTTTCTACATATGTTTGCTATGTTTCTCTCTAAATTCCTAACTCCAGCCTCTCTGGTATAGAAGTTTATTATATTCTTTAAGGCAGATTTAGAGATGGTAAGGTTTTTATCCTTTAAACCATGTTCTTTTATCTGCTTGGGTAGCAGATGCCTCAAGGCAATTTGTAGCTTTTCACCTTCAGTATAACCGCTTATTCTAATCACTTCCATCCTATCCAATAAAGGAGCTGGTATGGATGCTGTTGTATTAGCGGTGGTTACAAACATTACCTTTGACAAATCAAAGGGTACATCTAAAAAGTGGTCAACAAAGGTTGAATTTTGCTCTGGGTCTAGTACTTCCAATAAACCACTAGCTGGGTCCCCATGATAACTACTACTTATCTTGTCTATTTCATCAAATAAAAATACAGGGTTTTTAGTTCCAGCCTTTTTCATGCAACTAATTATTCTGCCTGGCATACTCCCTACATATGTCCTTCTGTGGCCTCTAATTTCGGCCTCATCCCTAACACCACCTAGGGACATCCTAACAAATTTCCTATTCAAGGATCTGGCGATAGACCTGGCTATGGATGTTTTACCAACCCCAGGTGGCCCTACTAGGCATAGAATTGGTCCCTTCATAGAGTTTGTCAACTTCCTAACGGCTATAAATTCTAGGATTCTTTCCTTGACATCCTCTAAGCCATAGTGGTCCTCATTCAAAATTTCCCTGGCCTTATTGATATCAATCTTGCCCTTGGATTCCTTGTCCCAGGGTAGGTCAATTATCCAATCTAGATAGTTCCTAATAACCCCAACCTCAGGTGAGTGGGGAGAAATCGTGGTAAGCCTGTCCAACTCATTTAAGGCCTTTTCCTTAACATCCTTGGGCATCTTAATCTTATCAAGCTTAGTCCTGTATTCCTCTATTTCATTGCTTATTTCATTTCCTTCACCAAGTTCTGATTGGATTGCCTTCAGTTGTTCCCTTAAATAATATTCCTTCTGTAACTTGGTCATTTGCTTTCTAACTCTTTGATTAATTTTATCTTCAATCCTTAAGAGCTCAATCTCTTCTTGAAGTATCCCGTGTAGGGTTTCTAACCTCTCATATATATCAAAGGCTTCCAGTATCTTTTGGTCATCCTCTAATTTTAAAGGTATATAGGATGCAATAACATCAGCCAGTCTACCAGGATCATCTATATCAACAACCGCCGTAGCTAGCTCAGGAGAGATCTTAGAGCTTAACTCTATATATTCTTCTAAGTCATTAATTACTAATCTCATAGCGGCTTCTAAGGCCTTGTCTTTAAAAACCTTATCCGGGTTGTAGACTAGGCTGTCCACCTCTACTTCGTAATACTCATCATCCTCTAGTATATTTATAACTCTCCCTCTATTAACCCCCTCTACCAGTACCCTTATGCTATCACCAGGTAGTTTAAGCATCTGCCTAACCTTAGCAATGGTTCCTATGTGATAGAAGTCTTCTTCTGTTGGTTCATCAACCCTGGGGTCTATCTGTGAACATAACATGATTATGGAATCGTTTAACATGGCCTTCTCTAAGGCCTTGATTGATTTGTCCCTTCCAATATCAAAATGAATCACCATATAGGGAAAAATAGATATTCCCCTCAAGGGTATTAAGGGTAGGGTTATTCTTTCCACATCATAATATTCATTCGGCATATAATCCCTCCTTAATAAACTTAAGGCTCACTGATGTGAGCCTTAAGATGCAGATTCTGTATTTCCAGATTTCTTTGACATGCTACGCTTCTTCAAGTCTGATAATACTAGGGTTGGTTCAGCATTATTTAGCACAGTTTCCTTAGTTATTAGACATTTTTCCACATCATCTCGTGATGGTAATTCAAACATTATATCTAACATAGTTTCCTCAATAATACTTCTGAGACCTCTGGCACCAGTTTTTCTCTCTATTGCCTTCTTAGCTATTGCCCTCAAGGCTTCTTCATCAAATTCTAAGTCTACATTTTCCATTGCAAATAGCTCTTTATATTGTTTTTCCAGTGCATTTCTAGGCTCAGTAAGTATCCTTACTAAGGCTTCTTCATCTAGTTCATCTAAGGTAACTATTACGGATAATCTTCCAACGAATTCTGGTATTAAACCATACTTAAGCAGGTCTTCTGGTTGTAATTCTTTCAATAGTTTACCTATTTGCTTTTCTTCTTTTGATTGGATTTCTGCTCCGAATCCTATGGCATTTTTACCAATACGATTTTGGATTATCTTATCTATACCATCAAAAGCTCCACCAACTATGAAAAGGATGTTGGTAGTATCTACCTGGATGAATTCTTGATGGGGGTGTTTCCTACCGCCTTGGGGAGGAACATTGGCAACAGTACCTTCTAAAATCTTTAGCAAGGCCTGCTGTACACCTTCGCCACTTACATCCCTTGTAATAGAAGGATTCTCCGTCTTCCTAGCTATCTTATCTATCTCGTCAATATAGATAATACCCTTTTCTGCCCTTTCAATATCATAGTCAGCAGCTTGGATAAGCTTTAAGATTATATTTTCAACATCCTCACCTACGTAGCCTGCTTCGGTAAGGGATGTAGCATCTGCAATCGTAAAAGGTACATCGAGTATCTTAGCTAAGGTTTGAGCCAATAGGGTCTTACCTGACCCAGTAGGTCCAACCATTACTATATTGCTCTTTTGAAGCTCGATATCGTCTCTCTTGGAGACTTTTTTGTTTATCCTTTTATAATGGTTATAAACAGCCACGGCTAAAGCTCTCTTTGCTCTTTCTTGTTGAATAACATATTCATCAAGGGTAGCCTTGATTTCAGCTGGAGTTGGAAGCTCCTTCATTTCATAATCGAAGCTATCTAAAAATTCTTCTTCGATTATTTCTTGGCATAGCTCTATGCATTCGTTACAGATATAAACATTGGGGCCCGCAATTAGTCTTTTTACTTGATCTTGGGGCTTCCCACAAAAAGAGCATCGAAGCTGTTTTTCTTCATGTTTTGCCATGGTTTCACCTCATTTCTTTATTTGCTTGATTCAATTACCTCATCTATTATACCATATTCAACAGCTTCCTTGGCTGACATATGATAATCTCTATCTGTATCATTTTGTATTTTTTCTATAGGTTGACCTGTTCTCTCACTTAGAATTCTATTTATTCTTTCCCTGATTTCAAGAATCTTTTCCGCCTGAATCCTGATATCCTCAGCCTGACCTTGAGCCCCGCCTAGGGGTTGATGAATCATTATATCAGAGTTAGGCAAGGAGTATCTTTTGCCCTTTGCCCCTGCAGCCAAGAGGAAGGCACCCATGCTGGCAGCTGTACCTATACAAATTGTAGATACATCAGGCTTTATATACTGCATAGTATCATATATGGCAAATCCCGCGCTCACTGAGCCTCCTGGACTATTAATGTATAGTTGAATATCCTTATCAGGGTCTTCAGCTTCCAAATATAATAACTGAGCTACAATTAAATCAGCTACTACATTGTTGATTTCTCCTCCTAGGAAAACAATCCTTTCCTTTAACAGTCTAGAATATATATCATAGGATCTTTCGCCTCTACTCGTTTGTTCTACAACTACTGGTACCAATGCCATACTTATCATCTCCTAATTAAATAAATTTCGCATTTTCAATTAGTAAGTCCACTACCTTGCTGTTAATAATTCCAGCTTTAAGGAATTCCAAGCTTCCTTTTTTCATGTTCTCTTTGAATTCTTCCACATCTTCAGCCTTGTATTGCTCTGCCATCTTGGTTAATTCCTTATCGATATCTTCTTCGGTTACTTCTATGGATTCAACCTTGGCAATGGCTTCTAGGACTAAATCAGCCCTAACTCTTTTTTCAGCAACTTCTCTGAATTGCTCCCTCATCATATCAATATTTGTGCCTGTTAATTCCAAATATTTTTCTAATTCTAGTCCTTGTTGCCTTAATCTGAAATCAAATTGTCCTAGTTCATCATCTATTTGGGTCTCAATCATACCATTAGGTATGTCTACTTCTGAAATCTCCATTACTTTTTCAATTACCTTGTTTTCCTTTTCAAACTTTTCTTGAGATTTCAACTCTTCTTCTAATCTATTTTTTATATCTTGTTTATATTCTTCTATTGTATCAAATTCGCTGACATCCTTAGCAAATTCGTCATCCAATTCCGGTAGTTCTTTTTCCCTTATTTCATGAATTACTACCTTGAATAAGGCTTCCTTACCAGCCAAGGATTCTTCATGGTATTCCTCTGGGAAGGTAACCTTAACCTCTACCTCTTCCCCCTTATTCTTTCCTATAAGTTGCTCTTCAAATCCAGGGATAAAGGTCTTTGAGCCAATTTCTAGTTCATGGCCTTCTGCTGTTCCTCCAGGGAATTGCTCTTCATCTACGAAGCCAGCAAAGTCTATTGTAACTATGTCTCCCTCTTTAACTTCTCTATCTACACTGATGATTCTAGCATTGTCCTCTTGGACATGATGGAGTTCATGCTCAATCATTTCATCTGTAACTTCATATTCTACCTTTTCCAACTCCATAGCTTTATAATCACCAAGTTTTACTTCTGGTTTAACGTCAACCTCTGCCTTTACTAAAATAGGTTCACCTTTAATAATCTCATCTATGTCAATATCAGGTGTGTCTACAGGTTCTAATTCCAATTCCTTAACGGCATTTTCATAAGCTTCAGGTAATAAGATATTTATAGCATCTTCATAGAAGATTTCTTCACCATAATTAAGCTCTATAATTTTTCTAGGAGCCTTACCCTTTCTGAAACCAGGTATATTAAATCTACCCCTATTTTTCATATAAGCATCCTGTAAAGCCTTTTCAAATGCATCAGCCTCTAATTCAAAGTTAAAGAAAACCTTATTGTTTTCCTTTTTTTCCAAAACTGCCCCCATAGTATAATATCCTCCTCAAATTTTCTAATTTAATCATTCATTATAATTATAACATAAGTTATTCGCATAACAATCCAAATCTTGTAAAACATAGTAAAAACCAATGGAATCCCATTGGTTTTTGTGGTGCGGGAGAGAGGACTTGAACCCCCACGTCAATGACACTAGATCCTAAGTCTAGCGCGTCTGCCAGTTCCGCCACTCCCGCTTAAATATTAGCTACCTAATTATTATACCACCCAATTGAGATTTGTCAACGATTATTCATCAAATACTTCTTTAATTATTCCTCCGCCAATAACTATGTCATTATCATAGAATACCACTGCCTGACTTTTAGTAATTGCCCTTTGGGGCTCCTTAAACTCGACTAAGACACCATCCTTGTAAGGGCTAATCCTTGCCTTAGCCTCCTTCATACCATACCTAATCTTAGCAGTAACCTCCATTTCTTCTGATAAACTTTCAAATGGAATGTAATTTACCTCACTGGCGTAAAGTTTCTTCTTATATAGTTCCTCCTCATCACCTAAGACAACCTCATTCCTTTCAGGATTAATCGCTTTAACAAATACCTTCCTGCCCAGGGAAATCCCTAGGCCCCTTCTTTGTCCTATAGTATAGTAAACTATGCCCTTATGTTGTCCCAAGATATTCCCTGAACTATCAACAAAGTTACCGGGCTTGACCTTATCAGGAACTCTTTCCTTGATAAATTTACCATGATCATCATCCGGTATAAAGCAAATCTCCTCACTATCTGGCTTATCATGAATAATTAAGCCAATCTCCTCAGCTATCTCCCTAACCCTATCCTTGGTATAGCCACCTAAGGGGAAGAGGGTATGCTTCAATTGGTCTTGAGTCATTTGATGTAGGAAGTAGGTTTGGTCCTTTCTGTTGTCCTTGCTTTTTTTCATTAGATATCTACCGGATTTTTCATCCTTTTCTATTATGGCATAGTGCCCTGTTGCTAAATAATCAGCTCCTAGGCCCCTAGCCTTTTCTAAAAACTCGCTAAATCTTATAAATTTATTACAAGCAATGCAGGGGTTGGGTGTTCTACCCTCCAAATATTCATCAACAAAGTAATCTATAACCCTTCTTTCAAAAAGGCCCCTAAAATTCATAACATAATGGGGTATACCAAGTTTGTGGGCTACTTCCTTTGCATCAAAAACCGAAGATATTGAGCAGCAGCCACCTGCATTGTCGTCATATACTTCATCATGGGGTATTTGACTTAGTGTAACACCTATAACTTCATAACCTTGCTCCTGAAGTACATATGCCGCTACCGAAGAATCAACACCTCCACTCATTCCTAAAACTACCTTTTTCTTCATCAACTTCACCTTTCTAAAACGCTATAATAACTCCCCCGTCATTTACATATCCAGTACTCAAACCTTTTGTCTCAACTACGATTATGTCCTTAAAATTGAATTTCTTTAAGTCTTCCTTTAAATCCAAGGCCTTTTGTAAGGCATTAGCATGGGATATGGCAAGAACTCTTTCCTCAAATTTAACTCCTGTTTCTCCAATGATCTTCACAAGTTTCTTAAAGGCCTTCTTACTTCCCCTGGCCTTGTCTACAGCGATGATATTCCCATCATCAGTCGCTGCCATGATGGGCTTTATATTCAAGGCGTTGATAAGCAGGCCCTTGGTTTTGGATATCCTTCCATTCTTGACCAGATTGCTTAAATCATCAGAGATAAAATATGTCTTCATCTCATCAATAAACCTTTCAACCTTTTCAACCAATTGGTTGTTGGATAGCTTCTCATCTAAACATTCCTTTATCTTCATTGTAATCAAGGTCTCACCAACACTTGCTGATCTTGAGTTGAAAACATGGATAAACCTGTCTGGATGTCTCTCTCTTACCATGTCCTTTGCAAGGACAGCACTATTATATGTTCCAGATAATTGTTCCGAAATAGTAACTACAAAAACATTATCTGCATCATACTCTTCAGAAAAATCACCAGGTGATGGGCAAGAGGTTTTAATTGGGTTGGGACTGGCCTTCATCTTCTCTATCAAGTCAGATACGTCTAAATCCTTGTTATCTATATAGGAATATTCATCAACATCTATCTTGAAGGGCACCAGACTTACATCCATAATCTCTTCCAAGTCCCTGTTTAAGTCACAACTACTATCTGCTACTATCTTGTATTTCATTAATTACCTCCATATTATATCTTAACCTATTCTCTCTTCAATAATCTGTGCCAATTCTTTAGCCATTTTTGTTATTAGCTCCTGGTCCTTACCCTCAATCATAACCCTTACCAAGGGCTCTGTACCTGAAGGTCTAATAACCACCCTGCCTTCACCATGGAAGAAAGCCTCTATTTTCTCTATTTCATCTTTAATAACCTTATCCTCTAAATACTTATATTTTTTGTCATTATCAACCTTTGCATTTACTAAAACCTGTGGATAGTCTTTCATTAAACGATTTAATTCTTCCAAGGACTTACCAGATTTCTTGACTACCTCTAATAAATGCAAACCTGTTGCAAGGCCGTCACCGGTGGTATTGTAATCTAGGAAAATAATGTGTCCTGATTGCTCGCCACCTAATACATAACCAGATTTTAACATCTCCTCCAGGACATACCTGTCCCCTACAGCGGTCTTGACTATCTCCATGTCATTCTCTTGAAGATAAATGTCTAAACCCATATTGGTCATTACAGTTCCAACCACTGTGTTATTTGCTAGTTTACCCTTTTCCTTTAAATAAGTTGCACATATGGCCAAAATATGGTCTCCATTTATAATGTTACCCTTGTTATCTACTGCAATTATTCTATCTCCATCTCCATCAAAGGAGATTCCGATGTCTGCCTTTTCATCTAAAACCATCTTTTGGATAATATCAGGATTGGTTGATCCACAGTTCATATTAATATTCATACCATCTGGTTGGTCATTGGCCACTATTACTTGTCCATTTAATTCACGAATAATCTCGGGACCTATCTTGTATAGGGCTCCATGGCCACAATCCATGGCCACCTTGATACCAGTCAAATCAATATCTATCGTGGACTTTAGGTATTCCTTATAGTCCCTGGCTCCATTATCTGATACTATTACCCTGCCAACCTTGTCTCCAATAGGCCTGGGTCCTAGCTCCTTCTTATTTACTATTAGTTCTTCAATTTCTTCTTCCACCTCATCTGGTAACTTTAGACCCCTATTATCAAAGAATTTAATACCATTATATTCTCCTGGATTATGGGATGCTGATATAACTACACCAGCTAAAGCACCATATTTGCGAGTTAGATAGGCTACTGCAGGTGTAGGTATGATACCCACTAATTCTACATCTAATCCCATAGATGTAATTCCAGCAACCAATGCAGCCTCTAACATATCTCCAGATTTTCTAGTATCCTTTCCTACCAATATTTTACCCTTTTCTCCATTGGATAATATATGGGCTGCTGACCTTCCCACTTGAAATGCCAGCTCAGGTGTCAGTAACTCATTGGCTATCCCCCTAATACCATCCGTGCCAAATAGCTTAGGCAATATAATTCCTCCTCTATCAATCATTTATTTTAAATTTTTCCTTTACCAGTCCTATCAATTTTTCCCTTTCATTTAATGAAGGATCTTCCAAGACCCTGTCCATTAAATAGTCTAGGATTTCTCCAAGGATTTTTCCCTCTTCATAACCCAAGTTTATTATATCCCTGCCATTGATTGCAAGTTGTTTTTTATCATAGGCTTCCTTATTGTCTAGAATCCTCCTAACATCCCTTTCCCTTTTATCAAAGATCCCTACTTCAGCATCAGGCCTTGTACACATCCTATCTACTCTTTGAAGTTCCAAAAGGTCAAATATCCCCTCTTCCCCAACTCTCCTGAGCATTCTTTTAAGACCCTTATCCTTCATCCCCTTATCCTTGGACATATGGTCCCCAATCAGTAGAGATACATTCCTTATTAAATCATTGGAACACCTAAGCCTAGCTAGGATTTTCCGAGTCATATCAACACTGACCTTTTCATGTTGGTAAAAATGACCCACTCCTTCTTCATATATAGAAAAGGTTCTGGGCTTTCCTATATCGTGAAATAGAGCAGCCAACCTAAGCTCCAACTTATCCCTGACCCCATCCACAACACAAAGGGTATGCTCGAAGACATCCTTATCATGGTAGGGGTTATGTTGATCAAAACCAACTGCATCCTTTAATTCAGGTAGTATAACATCCAGTATCCCTATGTCCTTCATTAACCTAAGCCCATGGGAGGGTTTAGGAGACAGAAGTATTCTAAAGAGTTCATCCCTGATTCTTTCTGCACTTATATAGGATAAGAGGTGGCTCATCTCCTTAGAAGCCTGGTAGGTACTGTCCTCAATCTTAAAGCCCAATTTACATGCAAACCTAACCCCCCTCAAAATCCTCAGGTGGTCTTCTTCAAATCGCTCCCTGGGATTACCCACCGTCCTTACGATTCTCTTCTTTAAATCAAGGGCTCCCTTGAAGGGGTCTATTAATCCTTGCTTTTCACTATAGGCCATGGAATTTATGGTAAAATCCCTGCGGCTTAAGTCATCCTCTATTCTCTTGGCAAATATAACTTTTGAAGGCCTTCTTCCATCCAGATACTCGGCTTCCATCCTGTAACTGGTGACCTCCACATTACCATTTTTTTGGGCTACGATAATAGTACCATATTTTTTCCCCAGGTCAATAGTTTTAAAATCGTTAAAGATCATTTCCACTTCTTCAGGTCTGGCATTGGTAGCTATATCGTAGTCAGCAGGCTGCTTACCTAGCAACATGTCCCTGACGCTCCCACCGACTATAAAGGCCTCGAAGTTCCCTGCTTCCAATCTATTTATAATTGTCCTAACATAATCAGGTATAAAAAAATCCATATAGATCCTCCATATAGATAGAAAAAATCTATCAATACTCTTAATAAAATTCTAATAGTAATAGTATAACACAGTATTTAGAATCTTAATAAAAAAATTACTAGTAGAATCCTACTAGTAATTTAAAAGAATGCCTTATCTTAATAAATGCTCTTATAATTCTTTGCCAGCTCAAATTCCTCCTGGATTTCGATGGAGGGCTCCAGGGTTATCAAGGATACCAGATAGATAACCAAGGAGGACAATAGGAAGGATGGTAATAATTCATATACACCAAAGATTCCACCCATGGGCTTGATTAAAAGTTTCCATATAAAGACCATGCTACCGCCTGCTATCATCCCTGCAATGGCGGCCTCCCTAGTAACCCTCTTCCAAAATAGAGAGAATAGCATGATGGGTCCAAAGGTAGCTCCAAAACCTGCCCAAGCAAAGGATACTACTGTGAATATTACGCTGTTTTCATCCAGGGCTATAATCATGGCTATTACTGAAATAACCAAAAGGGTAACTCTGGTCATCCAAAGTACTTCCTTGTCACTGGCCTCCTTTTTCATAATGCCGTGATAGATATTCTTGGAAAATGCTGAAGATGCTATCAATAAATATGAGTCTGCTGAGCTTATGGTGGCTGCCAAGATTCCTGCCATAACTATCCCTGCAAATATAGGTATAAAGAAGTTCGCGGACATGAGAATAAAAATACTCTCAGACGCACTTTGAGTCAGTAAACTGGTTGGAAAAATTATCCTACCGATTATTCCAATTGACACAGCTGCTATTAGCGAAATTGCACACCATATTACAGCAATCCTTCTAGAAATACTAATCTCTTCTACCTCACGAATAGCCATAAATTTAAGGAGTACATGGGGCATTCCAAAATACCCCAAGCCCCAGGATAGGGTAGAAACTATGGTTAAGAAACCATACTCTACTGGCTCTCCAAAAATGGGTCTTCCCGCTTCTACTAGCTGTGTTCCATCACTTAGGGCTGGTTGAGCCATGCCAAAGAAGTCAAAGAAGCCTGGGATGGATTTTGCATTCTCCAAAACCTCTGAAATCCCACCAGCAGCTATGACTCCCCCAGATAAGACAGCTACTAGGGCTATAATCATAATTACCCCCTGCATAAAATCAGAGGCACTTTCAGCCAAAAACCCCCCTACAAAGGTGTAGGCTATGACAAAGATTGCTCCTATTATCATCATATAGATATATCGTACACCAAATAGGGTGCTAAAAAGCTTACCTACCGTTACAAAACAACTTGCAGCATATACTGAGAAAAACACCAGGATAAAGAGGGCAGCTATAGTCATTATGATTTTTTTATCCTCTTTAAACCTATTACTAAAGAAGTCTGGTATGGTGATGGCATTACCGGCTACTACTGAATAACTCCTAATCCTTTTTGCTACAAATAACCAATTAAGATAAGTCCCTACAAAAAGACCGATAGCAGTCCATATAGCATCGCTTAAACCAAACCAATAGGCAACTCCTGGAAGTCCCATCAGCAACCATCCACTCATATCAGAGGCCTCTGCCCCCAAGGCAGTCACCCAAGGGCCGAGAGAACGTCCTCCTATCAGATAGTTTTCGCTGCTTGCACTAGCCCTTTTTGCATACCGTAAGCCTATGCCAATTACAACCATAACATATAAGGTCATGGCTATTAAAATCTGTACACTGTCTCCCAATATCATCAAACCTCCTATGTTTTTATAAAACATATTCATTAACAAAAAAACCTTCATCCCACAATGGGACGAAGGTTAATCGCGGTACCACCCAACTTGGTTAGAGATACCTCTAACCCACTTGAAACCATTAACGCTGGTAAACGAGCAGGCTTAATCACCTGTAGCTAGAGGGCGGGTTCGAAAAGCTTAACTTGGAAGATTTCTCAGTCGGCGAATCTTCCTTCCTGTAAGTATATCCTTTTCTACTATTCCTCTTTAACGCTTTAAAGTTATATTTTTATTAGTATAAGATAAATGAAACCTCTTGTCAAGATTATTTTATATTATATTTGCTTAAGAAGTCCTTGGTCTCTTACAGTACACCTAACTTGTTAATCCAGGCATCCTATACTATAATTGATACAGATATATAGTCATTTAGATTGTATGATATCAAGTACGTGCATCTACTTATTTAATCTGTAAATGGTGAGTCCCATGAATACTAAACCTGAACATATAGATATTAATAAACTGAATATCCTCCATATTGACATGGATGCCTTCTATGCTTCTGTGGAAGAAATGGATAACCCCCATCTCAAGGGAAAACCCATCATGGTAGGTGGTTCTTCTAGACATGGTGTAGTAACCACCGCCAACTATGAAGCCAGAAGATATGGGGTTCATTCAGCAATGCCAGCCTTTATGGCTAGAAAGCTCTGCCCCCATGGTATCTTTCTACCAGTTAGAATGAATAGGTATAAGGAGGTCTCTAAGAAAATATTTAAGGTCTACCATGAGTTCACAAACCTGGTAGAACCCCTCTCCATTGACGAGGCATACCTAGATGTTGCTGATACCGGTATGGATTCATTAAGTGTAGCTAAAGAGATTAAAAAAAGGGTTCATGAGACTACTGGCCTGACCATGTCCATTGGTATCTCCTATAATAAGTTCCTGGCTAAACTGGCATCTGATTGGGATAAACCCAATGGCATGACAATAATAAGCCAGGATATGGTGCCTGAAATCCTCTTACCCCTGAGTATAAATAAGGTCCACGGAATAGGTCCCAAATCATCTGAAAGGCTCAATAACATTGGTATATACACCATTAGGGACCTCTTAACCTTGAGTGAAGACTTCCTGGTGGACTTCTTTGGGAAGCATGGTAGTGAAATATATAATAGGATAAGGGGCATCGATAGTCGGCCAGTCAATACAGATAGGGAAAGAAAATCCCTTGGAACTGAAACAACCTTCTCAGAGGAAACCAATGATAAGGAAGTCCTAAAATCCTATATCCTAGATTTCTCTCATGAAATAGAAGCCTCATTAAATAAAAATCGTATCCAAGGGAAAACAGTAACCCTAAAAGTAAAGTATGAAGATTTTAAGGTCCGAACTAGGAGCAAGACTCTAATCAACGATATAAGCAAGGCTGATGAAATCTATGAGATAGCTCTAGGACTTTTAGATGAGGTGAAATTGGATAAAAAGGTTAGGTTAATAGGTGTAACCATATCCAATTTATCTTCATCAGACCTGGAACAATTGTCCTTCCTTGATTAGAAGGAAAAAGAGGCCATCAATACTGCTAGTGCTATTGAATTTAATTTTGCTTCCTCATTGTCGGCCCTGGAAGTCAATACTATAGGAGCCTTAGCCCCTAAAATTATGCCTGCAGACTTTGCCCCTCCTAAAAAACTAAGGGACTTATATAAGACGTTACCCGCCTCTATATCAGGAGCCAATAGAATGTCTGCATCACCTGCAACAGGGCTATCTATTCCCTTAACCTTAGCTGATTCCTTGCTAATAGCATTATCTAGGGCGAATGGCCCATCAACTATGCAGTTTGTAATAAGCCCTTCCTTATGCATCTCTACCAATTCCTGGGCGTGAACTGTAGCCTCCATCTTAGGAGATACTTTTTCAACTGCTGCCAAGACTGCTACCTTGGGTTTGTCAATATCTAGTGCCCTTGCTAACTCAAGGGAATTATCTATTATGTCTTTTTTCTCAGCTAGGCTTGGGGCTATATTCATGGCAGCATCTGTTACCATAAAGACCTTATGATAGCTAGCTATATCAAATATGGCAACATGGCTAATCAGCTTATCTGTCCTTAAGCCCATTTCCTTGCTTAATACTTCCTTCATTATTATCGAGGTGTCAACCAAGCCCTTCATCAATATTTCCGCTTGTCCTAGTCTTATAAACTCAATTGCCCTTCTACTGGCCAGGGCCTTATCAGGCTCATTAACAAGCCTAATACCATCAAGATTAAAGTTGATCTCATGAGCAATTTCTACTATCTTCTCCTCATCCCCCACTAGGATAGGTATTATGATTTCTTCTTCCATGGCCAGCTTAATAGATAAGAGTACATCCCTATCGTGAGCACAAGCTACAGCTACCCTCTTAGGCCCTCTATCTTTTGCCAAGTTCATGAGTTCTTCAAAATTTTTAATCATTTCCTCACCTCCTTAAAATTTTCCTAATACAAAACAAGTAGGAAGTTGAAAATCAACCTCCTACTCTATCACTTCACGCCTCAATGTAACAGTCCATGTTTCAGGCCTTATGGACTCGATAGTTACACCTTCAATAGTATTAACCTGGATGC
>JAAYTL010000011.1 GCA_012518035.1 Tissierellia bacterium
AAAATAAGACACCAGATTAGGTTTAATCCAGTGTCTTATATCTAGAATTACCCAAAGTTCATTTTTTCTTACGGATGGGCATCCAAACCTCACTATAGGCGTAGTTCTCTCTTTCCTTATTCATCCTAGTAAAGGAAAAGCCAGGAAGTGGAATCACTTCATAGTCTGAAACTGGTAGCCATTCAGCATAGGTTCTTGCATAGGTTTGCTGAAGGGTCTCAGGGAAGGGACCTTCATTTGGGAAAACAGCCCAGCTAGCTGGAGGAACCTCTATTACATCCAAAAGATCGCTTATATCCTCCTCTGTAGTCAGGACCCCTATCATGTGGGTAAGCTCTCCTCTGTCCTCCATAAAATCATGGTCATGCTCATAGGAAACATTTACGATTTCATAGGGCTCAAGATTTTGGAGGGCATGCATGGCCTCCCTTTGCTCCTCTGTAATACTCCTAGCCAGTTCTACTATGGCCTCATTTACCCCTTCAAATTGCATGGGGACCCTCTTACTTACTCCAGCAAACTTAAAGGCTGGCATCTCTACTATCTTATAATCCATACTATCTCCTCCTCTAACATCGATATAAAATGAAAGTTTAGGAAAGGACTTGCTGATACCCTTCTTGGCTATCTCTGATGGCAAAAATCCACTCCAAGACTTAAAGGCTCGGGTGAAACCATCGATGGATTCGTAACCATACTTGAAGGCTACATCTGTTACCCTTTCCTTGTTCAATAAATCCTTATTGGCCTCTGATAGTTTCCTATTCTTAATGTATTCACTCAAGCTTAACCCAGACAAGTAATAGAAGATTTTCCTAAAATGATAGTCGGATACACCAGCATAATCCGCGATTTCTTCTAGGCTAATATCCTGGGTCAAATGGTCTTCTATATAGTCCATGACCTTATTGAGTTCTTTTAACATGGTTTCACCTCTTTCATAATCGATTATAGCAGAGGATTTTGTGGATTACTCGATTTTTATTATTAAATATTATCGGATTGGCCTTAGTCCCTCAAGCCTATTAATGCTGGCAAAAGCTATTAGTTGAAGCCAGTTCTCCCCTTAAGTATTTCATAACCAAGTCATCTATATCTCCTTCAGCACCTACAATTACTTGGATTCCATTTTCATTAAATAAATCCTGAGCAGATGCTCCCATATTCCCTGATATAATCACATCAACATCCATTTCCTTCAAGTATCTTGGAAGAAATCCAGGTCGATGTCCAGGATTAGGTGTGAAACTCCTCTTTAAGACTTCTTTCTTATCAGTCTCATATATGGTAAAACCCTGACAATGTCCAAAGTGACCACTTGCATTATTGTTATCAGTTGCTACTGCTATCTTTTTCATAATCTTCCTCCTCTATCTCTTCTAAGATTTTATTGATATTTGCCAGCCTTGCCTCTAATATTGCCTTTTCCTCTTCAATGAATGCTCTCTCTCTGTCCTTGTCCACTGGATATGGTCCACCATAAAAGTATCCTCTTCCGTATCCATGTCTAAATCCCATTCCAGGTCTAATATATCCTCTACCACAGAATCCCATTCCCCATCCAGTAGATGGTCCCATACCCATTGGCACTCTTCCATCAAATCTAGGCATATATATAACCTCCTTTCCTTTTAGTTTTAGACATATGTCATTTATCTTTATTGTATCTTATAATTGACATATGTCAATATCTTTTTGGTATTTCTTTTTTTATCATAGGCTTGTTTCTATTGAATGAAAAATAAAGACAAAAGATCCCTGATTTTCTTATAATCAAGGATCTTTCTTATATGAGATAATTTATTTATAGCTTAGGGTCTTTTTCCACCCATCGTATCCTATCTGGGTATTTGCAAATACTGAAACTGCATTGTCCTTAAATTCGGTAGGATTATCCATGCTCTGGCTAAAATGGGTCAATAAGAGTTCTTCAACCTCTCCATTGAGGGCTAGATTTGCAGCCTCCCTAAAGGTCATGTGTTTATTTTCAATAGCCTTATCAAGATCATCATCGCTGCCATAGGTACCTTCACAGATAAAGAGGTCGCTCCCCCTAATAAAGTCTGCTAGAGCTTCTATAGGCCGGCTGTCGGTAATATAGCTTAGCCTAATCCCCCTTCTCTCATCTCCTAATACCATATCGGGTGTATATATAGCCCCATCCCAGGCAATACTTTCCCCCTCCTGTAGATACTTCCATATATCTCTGGGAACTTTATTTTCCATGGCCTTGCTTACCAGGAATTTTGGTTTCCGATTTAGATAAAAACTATAACCTAGGCAGGGGGTTGAGTGGTCCAGTTGGATGGTGGATAGGATTATCTCAGGCATCCTTTGGCTATCCAGTTCGTATAACCTTAACCCTTCCTTGGTCCTTCTAATTTCTACTTTTTCAGGTGGGGATTCTACCACATATATATCATAAGGTAGATAGGTAATGGGCAGAATGCTAGTCTCAAGGATAGCTCTTATGGGTTTGGGACCTATTATAGTCAGGGGCTCAAGTCTATTGCTATTTCCTATGGTGGCCAAGAGGCCAGGCAGCCCATAGAAGTGGTCCCCATGAAAATGGGTGATACAGATGATATCCACTGTTTTAAAGCCCGTGTTAAACTTCCTCATGGCAACCTGGGTCCCTTCACCACAGTCTATTAGAATCTTTCGACCTGCATATTCAATTATTAAAGAGGAAAGAAATCTTTCTGGTATGGGCATGCCCCCACCGCTTCCCAACAAAGTCAAGTCAATCATATGAATTACATCCTTTTTAGCCTATTAATAATATTCTACCCAACTAATCATTCAATATAGAAGAAATGGGAGGTAGGACCCCCCAAAATTAATCTTGATAAAGTATCTTATTCCTTTAAAAGCTCCACTATCTCTTCTAACATTCCAACCATCTTCTTACTTACACCCTTAACTTCAGCTAGGTATTCTTCAGCACCATCCCTATCTTCTACCCTGATAGCGTTGATAATGTCATCCCCTAGGGAGTGGACCCTATGATGGACTGGGTCTATACCTTCCCAAAGCTCGATGATTTTTCCATCCCTCATCACTATACTGTTGTAATAATGGCCAAAGGCACATCTATTACCATCGGTTTGTATGGGGATGACCTGCATATTTTCTACCATGCAAGTAATCTTCTCTATCCAAGCCTTATGGGAGTTTATAGCATTTTTTACAATTTTCAGGATGTCTTCATTGGTTAAGTCATTTTTACCCCCTGATAGGGCTTCCATCATAGATTTGGTTGTTTCAGATAATTTGTTGTCTACCTGGGCTATGGTTTCTGCATATCCCTTACTCTTAACAGCGTAATCATTGATTTCATGGGTCATAAGGGTGAGCTTCTCTGCCTCCCTACTGGAGTTATCCATGGCTATATTGATATCCTCTGAGGATGCCTTGATTTCATCCATGGACTGGTTTATTCTCCTTAATCCTGTGATTGAGGCATCTAACATTTGGACATTTTGCTTTATGGTCTGGCTAACATCGTCTATTTGTAGACTCATTTCCTCTGCAGACTTTATGGTATTGTCCATACTTACTTGACCCCTGCTGGCTGTCTCCTTTATATTATTAACGAAGGTATTCATACCCTCCAGATTCATCTTGGTATCGTCGGCTAATTTTCTTATCTCTTCCGCCACCACTGCAAATCCTCTTCCGTGCTCTCCAGCCCTCGCAGCTTCGATGGAGGCATTTAGGGCTAGAAGGTTAGTCTGATCTGCTATTTGGTTGACCCCTTCTACTATCTCATAAATCTTTTGGGTCATTTCAAACAATTCATCTATTTGGGCCTTCATCTCATAGGCATCGTTGATTACATCATTCTTTAAATTCACTACCTGGTTTAGTTGGTTTATTCCTTCGTTGTTACTCTTTAGCAATTCTTCCGATTGCTGGGTTAGGGATGATAGGGTTTCGCTAACCTCACTGACGGTTTCATTAACTTCTGACATACTGGCGGTGGTCTCTTGAACTATGGCCATATTGTTCTCACTGAGTTCAGCTACATCCCTTGAAAATTCCACCAATTCCTCGGATATGTGGGACATATTCATATCAAATTCACTTATTGTTGCTGTAATATCCAGGATCTCCTTGGCAGAGTTAAGCATCTTTCTCTCATTTTCATACAGGGAATTTATCAGGCTCAACATCTGTTTATGTAAAGGATGATTTACTTCTGGCATTTCCATCCTTTCTCCTCTAAGAATACTCTCCACATAAGCTATGATGCATTCAGCCTCATGACAGGAACCAGACTTTCTGAATTTAAACATACACTTTCCCCCTTCTGTAATTTGTAAATCAACTCTAGTCTCTCTATATTTATAATCGAACAAATTTTACAATTATAAACATATTACCAGTATTTTCCCTCTACTTCAACATTATTAGATTAATAACAAGCCTTATTAAGCCTCTTCAGGTACTTTATTTGGATTTTTATGGAGAGGAATAAAAAAACTTCTTACCTCAAGTAAGAAGTCTTTAATTACACCTGGCCTGGACTAGGGCATTGATGGCTGAATCTTCCACAAGCAATTCCTCTATCCTACCAGGTTCAATCAATCTAATACTAGTAAGGTCAACAGCATATATGCAAGATTTCTCATCACAAAACATGTCATCACAATAGGTAAATAAAAAGGAATTCCTCAAGGTATAATTGCCATCACCTAATTCTATATATCTAATCACACTATATTCCTTTAGGGTTTGGGTATCTCCCTGGCAGGTCTTCTTCAATTCAAAAACCAGCTCCACCCCACTCGTATCGTCCCCATCGCTAATGCCAGTATCATGAATCTGGATAATAGTTGAAAAATCTATAGTCACTATTGGCTTAGGTAAACGCCTTACTTCAACATTTAGCCTGGCCAGTGTTGTGGGTTCTAAAATATCCGACGTTATATCAGTAAGATTTACCCTTTCCACCTCTCTGCCACAATATAAGGCTGCAGCCTCTTTTCTACAAACATGGCTACCTCTCATGATATGCCTCCTTCCTAGCTACATATCCCCTGGGCTATTGCCCTAATGGAGGAATCTTCTATGATAATTTCTTCCTCTATTTCTTCTCCTATGACATCTATCTTGAGAAGCTCTACAGTATAAATACAGCATTCCTTATGGCAAAACATATCCTTGTCACAAAAGGTAAAACCAAAAGTATCCCTTAGGTGAAAGCCATTTGATTCAATGTCTCCATCCATCATTCTTACAATGTATTGATAGGTTTTCAAGGTCTCTACTATTCCATCACACTTTCTTCTCAATTCAAAATCAAATACTGCCCCAAGGGTATTCCCAGTAGGAGTAAAAAAATCAATAAAGGTTGAAAAATCAATCTTTACCATGGGCTTATTTAGTCTTCTAGTATCTATTACAACTCTTGCTAGGACCACCGGATCTGCAGTAAAGTCTAAACTTCCAGTGTTTTGCTCCCTAATCCTCTTAACCTCTCTTCCACAGGATAAAACTATGTCCTTATCCATATCTACTACCTCACTTTCTCCACTATTAACACAGGTCTTGAACAATGGCCCTAATGGCTGAATCATCTATGACTAATTCCCTAATCTCCTCTACGAACCGTCCTGTGCCAATAAGTCTAAAGCCTAAAAGCTCCACAGTATATTGGCAGCATCCATTAGTACAGACTGGATTGTCACAGTATAGGATTTTAAAGGAATCCTTTAACTCATAGCGGGGTCCAAAACCGATTTGAATAAACCTGGTGAAGTCATAATCCTTGAGGACATATTCCCTACCACCGCAGGTTCTTTTTAGCCTAAAGGTTAGGACGATACCTACAACATTTTCGTCCACCGATACATCTATAAAGGTGGTAAAATCAATGCTTACAATAGGGTCTGTGTAACAGCTTAAATCAGTCTCTACCCTGGCCAATATAATAGGTTCTTCCAGGAGAAATATTGGCTCTATGGGAAATTCAAGAATGGCCTTGATATCTTCTTCTTTCACCCTATTTACTTCCCTGCCACAAACTAGGCTGGCCTTAGCTTGTGGAGGCTTACCAGGTTTAGGTTTATGACAATCTGATTCACACTCAGGGTCCT
Source organism: Tissierellia bacterium (assembly GCA_012518035.1). GTDB lineage: Bacteria > Bacillota > Clostridia > Tissierellales > Tissierellaceae > JAAYTL01. The sequence continues at coordinate 6,102 of JAAYTL010000011.1, forward strand.
TATATGAGGGATAGCATCCGCAACATTTGTCCTTTTTCTTATAATCAATAAACTTGTGTGTGTTATAGATTGAATTTCCATTACTTTTTATAATGATTTCTTCCATAATAAAAACTCCCATCTCTACTTCTTAAGATATTCTTGTCCTTATACATTATATGTGGGGAGAGTAGATAGGGTTCGAAAAAAAGGCTAGGTTATTGGGTCATCATATAGACCTAAACCTAGCCCTTCTTCCATTTTTACTTATAATCTCCATACCATTGAATATTCTACTTCCTTGGTATCTTCATTTACTTTTTCTTCTTCTATTTTAAAACCATGCTTTTGGTAAAAGTTTACTGCCTTTAAATTTTGGGCATAAACATCTAACCTTAAAATGGGATAGTCTTCTTTACATCTATTAAGCAGTTTTCCCCCTATACCCTTTGACTGATATTTGTGTGATACAAATAGCCCTGCAATATATGAGTCTTCAACAACACCTATAAATCCTTTTATCACATCATCATCTTCATAAACGAAAACAGTCGCATCTGGTAAGGCACTCTTCACATAATCATAGTTTGCTTCCCAATAATCTCTAGAAATAAAATTATGAGCATTAATATTTTCTTCAATCCAGATTTTCATTATCTCATCTATTTTAGATATATCTAATCTTTTTATCATTAACTATTCTCCCTGTCTTTTAAATCTAAGCACTTTTTTACACATCAATCTCCTAACACGAAATAATTCCTATGTATGAATTCTAATAAGCTTTGGATAGGGCTCTGAAACTATATGGTTTTATATTTGCCTGTAAATTTCTCAAGTATAAACTCCTTGAAAGCATCAGGATCATCTAAGTCCCTTTTTCTTACCAATGAAGCCTGATTCATAGTTAAATAAAAAATAAAATAGTCCTTACTTTCTAAAAGAGCATAAAACTGATCATACCTTAATTCTCCAGTTGACTTAAGTTCCTCATTTTCAAATACAAGTTTATCATCAAAGAATTTTAAGGTATTGATACTATCAAAGGTCCCTGTTTTATCTGTCTTTACACGCTGGGCATTTTTCCTTTCCACCTTAAATATGACTACTCCAATTGCTAGTGCAAATAAGAAAATCCAACTAATAATCAGTATAGTTAAGTCTATGCTGCCACCATCATAAGCAATAATCAAGCTACCCACCAGGGCAATTAGGGCTAGCAAAGGAAGTATTAGCTTATTCCTTCTAAAGGTGGCAAGGTATAAAAACTTCCTATAATCTTCCTTTGTCATGCTTGTGTTTACAATGATTTTAGGTTGATCCACTTTCATCCCCCCACTAATGAATTATATTTGATTTACCCCTTGTCATGGTTACATTATATATTCTTTCATACCTATTTTCAATATCTTGTATTTCTTAACCTACCTATACTACCTGAGTCTGGAAGGTTAGTAGAACCTAATATTTATAAGGTGATCCATTGTCTAATCACAAGAAGATATACTTCGTTTAATCTCCTCAAATTTGTACTTGGTTCCTAAAATGGCAGATACAATTAATTCTAGAATAAAAACCATATAAACCTTCCAATTTAGATTTAATTGTAGATATCCTTCACTGCCAATATACACTGCTAATCCTATACAGCCATTAAACCATGCATGACTAAGTATACATAAGAGTATATTCTTAGTATATTTATATAAAGCTGTTAAACTAAAACTTAAAATTATTGCAAGAAATGTATAGGCTGCAAAAGGCAAAGCACTCTGTACTGTTCCATTTATCAGCCATAAAGGTAAATGCCATATACTCCAAATAACACCTACTATAAGTACAGAAACTAAATACCCAGTCTCCTTCTCTAATTTGGGTTGTAGATACCCACGCCAACCTATCTCCTCAAATCCACCTCCAATAATGAAAAGAGGTAGATTAATAATCATATATAGAATAGAAATAGGCTCTTGAATACCAAATGCAATCCAAACCATTAGAAAACGCCAGCAAGTAAACAGCCCAAAAATTAACCATGCTTTCCTGTCTATATCTATGTTGAAAACAAGCTTCATAAAAGACTTTAAAGAAAAACTTTTATTAAACTGCCTATAAATTATGTATACAGCAATAGGAGGTCCAAGAGAACCCATCAGCATAGGTATCCAAGTTAATAGTTCTCCATACCAAAGGGCATCAAAAACTCGATTAGCTATAATAATTGTTAGCCAAAATAACTATGATATAGAGAATGTATATATCAACATTTCCCTTATCAATTTCAATAATCTGCATTATATTACCCCCTTGGTAACCTTTTACTTCTTATTATTTCACTCAAAAATTCCTCCCTCTCTTTCTATGATTTTTACGATAGATTGCATTGTATTGAATTGCATGTTTTTTTAGCGCCTTAATTGCTTGCTCCTCACTTTCTGGACAATTATCATATTTATACAGGAGCAAGAAGACAGGAGAATAAAAATGCAGAGCCATGGTATAGGCATCCCCTTGGATAAACCTTCCGCTATCGATAAACTTCTGTAGTACTTGACTTTGAGTCTCCAAAATCCTATCTATGAAAACATGCCTAAATATTTCACTTATCTCCTTATTAGCATATTGCTCTATGGTTAACAAACGCCTTAGTTTTGATATATAATCATCCTTTAAATAAAATAAAAAGATTTTTGTACATATATCCAAAAACTCGTCATCAGTAAGATTATCGTAAAGTTCTGAAACATTATCATCCTCTGACTCTGGCACTTGAGCATTTTCTAAAGTAGAATAATATCTCTTAAGTGTCTCATCAATAATTTTATTGAGGATATCCTTTTTGTTCTTAAAATGATTGTAGATTGAGCTTTCTTTAATTCCAACTGCCGAAGCTATTTCCCGAATGGTAACAGCATCATAACCTCTGATTGAAAACAAGGATAAGGCCTCATATAGGATTTTTTCTCTAGTAGTCAATAATAATCTCCCCCTTACAGTTAGCTTATCAATATAAATAAAGAAACTAACACTTGTTAGCTTTAGATTAGCTAACAAGTGTTAGTTTGTCAAGAGTATATATATAATTAATCTGTTATAATTCTATTTCAAAAATCCCAGATGATTCTCCCCAAGGATGATATCCTGTTCCGATTTTTGAAAATCCGTATTTCTCATAATAACCTACATGATCAGAGCATAAATACAGCTTACTGAAACCTCCTTTTTTAGTGTCTTCTTTAGCCTTCTCCAACAATAGGGCTCCATATTCATTTCCTCTGTACTCTTTTTCTATGTACAATGCACAAACCCAAGGGTATAAATCCATCCTACTTATGAAATCATTAGTTATCAAACCTGCGCAGCCAATTATCTTATCATCATCCAATAATAAATACCACTGTGGTAATGGTGCAACTGCATCAATACAATGTGTTATGCAATCTTCATAAACCCTATTACTGCTTTCACTTCCCCATATACTTTGAAAATATTGAATAGCTATATCTTTGTACTCTGGCTTTTCCCTCACTGATATTAAGTTCATTTTTGTATATCCTCCTAAATAGGATTATTTATCCAATTTGATTTATTATTTATGCTAACCATATAAATTTGCTGTGAGTACCTATAAAACCTTAACTAGATATAATTGGGTTTTACTGATATATTGGCGCCATCAAGTATAATTATATATTAATTTCTTCTCTGGAGTCTTCTATCAATGATAGATTCTCCAAGGTCTTCTCCATTAACTCTAATATCAAATTCCAAAGCCTTATATTTTTGAAAATATTCCTTATCCTACTAAAGAATTATAATTGAAAATATATATCCTATACCCACCACGAAAACATTTGAAATACTATGCATGATCATGGGATATATGACACTCTTACTCTCTTCATATGCCTTTCCATAGGCTATCCCTAGAACAAAGCAGTATATTAATTGAAGGTAATCCATACTTATGGAAAATGGATTAATAGTCCATCTAATATGTGCAATTGAGAAGAGAATTGCAGCTATAAATATCTCATATGAGATATTTAGTTTAGTAAATTTCCTTAGCTTGTTACTGCCTACTAAGAATGTGAGTACTCCAATAGGTAGAGCACGAAATAAAATTTCTTCTGATGGCCCTGACAAGAATAGTTGGAACCCCAAGGTACCTAGAATATTCTTTGCATTTAAGGGAAAATCATATTCTATAGTTTGATTACTCAAATATCTAATCCCATATGAGATTATAGTAAATATAAGTATAGAAACTGTAAAAACTATCAAATACTTCCTTCCTAGTTTCTTATCTCCAAGACTAAAGCCAAAATCAATTTTATACTTTTTAGTAAGTATTATAATGGCTAATATAGCTATAAGCATCTGTACAATATGATGTACAGATACATATGCAAAAATACCATATTCATCTATGGTCTGGTAATTAAAACAATTAGCTATTAAACTACCAACCTTACTGGCAAATTGCTGGAAAATTAATAGTAAGGCTATTGCTACTATACTTAGCCCTCTTTGATTGCTTTTACTATCTATCATATCCCTCTACCATCCTAGCTAACTTATTATTCTTGTTTTCTTTGTTTTTGAGCCAATAGCCACAGATTATCCCAGCAAATGCTCCCATGACATGAGCAACAGCGCTGTCTAATGTTTCAGGGTTTAAAACTGCTAAAATTACTGTAAAGATAATCAACACCCATGTCCACACCTTAGCCTTTGAGCCTAGTATTATAGTATTAGGTCTCAATGTTGAAAATGTGCTTACTATTCCAAAAACCGCTGCGGAAGCTCCTGCTATAAATCCTGCCCTCTGAACTATCAATCTAGTAAATAGAGATGTTAAACTACCTACCAGCCCTGCTAACAAGTAAACTATTACTAGAGTTTTTGTGTCTGCTACCTTCTCTAAATTTGAACCAAAAAAGAAAAATAACCCCATATTAAAAGCAAGATGAATAAAAGCTTCATGTGATAAAAACACAGTAATTAATGTCCAAGGTTTTTCTAGTGTCATAGAGATTTCATGATTCAGCAATAGATTCTCTTTAAGGTTAGGAACTATATTTAAAGCAATAAAAAAAGCAAGATTTATAAGTATAATAGCTAAGGTCCCCTTGCCCATCCTAATACTTTCTTTATGCCTCCCCATTATTTTCTGGTTCATATCATATCTCCTTTCTAAGCCTGGCTAAAATATTATTTAATTTAACTAGCCTTTTATCACCTCTTTCGCTGTAGTTTTCTAGTATATAGGAAAACTTTTTAGAATAGGTTAACCTAAGGCGTCATTAATATTTATAATTATACCAAATGTA
>JAAYTL010000089.1 GCA_012518035.1 Tissierellia bacterium
AATCAACAATGACAATATTTTAAAGCTGGTTGATTTTGATGTTTCAAGGATTTATAAGGATAGTAGCTCTACTGATACTGAAATACTGGGGACCCATGGCTATGCTGCACCTGAACAATTTGGGTTTAGACAATCCGATGCCAGAACAGATATCTACTCCCTTGGTGTACTTATGAACGTCATGTTGACAGGTAATTTTCCTACCGATAATCTATATCAAGGAAGTCTAGCCCCTATAATTTCTAAGTGTATAAGCTTAGACCCTGACAAGAGATACCAAACAGTTAAAGAGCTAAAGGATGCCCTATTGAAAAAAGAACCAGAGGCTACCAAATTTAATGCAAATAAATTGGATAACTTTAAATTACCAGGATTTAGGTCTGGTAAGTTAGTATTTAAAATACCTGCCCTTATTTGGTATAGCTTTTTAATCTTAACTGCTATAGGCCTATTTACTGATAGTCCTACTTTTAAGGATAGAGTTGCTGATATCTTAGTGACAACCTTTTTTATACTAGCTACCTTATTATTGGGAAACTATAGGAATATAAGCAATAAGCTTCCTATCATAAGGTCTGATAGACATCTTATTAAGTTTACTGGTTATGCCCTATACCTATTATTGATGTTAATCATAATGGCATCCTTGTTGCCTGCCTAGGTGTATGCTGGCAGCATACCAAAATTAAGGGCCTTTTTTGTATAATATAAAAAATTATACAAAGGGGGATCCTATGAAAAAGTCATACCTATTAATCAGTTTATTATTAGTCATTGCTTTAGTGATGGTAGGCTGTGGAGATGCTACATCTGAAGAACCCAACCAAGCTCCTGATACAGAAGCCTCTACAGACTCTAAATCTCTTGACAATAAGGATGATACAAATGATAAACTCGGTAAACGATCTAATCCTGTTCCACTAGGTGAATGGATAGAATTTAAGGACACATATTATGAGAGTTTAGAAAGCTTTGATGCTATTGAAGGTACCTTTAGATTACGTATTAGCCAAGTAGAACGTGGAGAAGAAGTATTAGAAAAATTAAAATCTGAAAACCAATTCAATGAACCCGCCCCTGAGGGTCATGAATGGGTTATTGTTCATATGGAGATTGAAATGCTTGAAGGAGATGAAGACGTTCCTTATACTGTGGTTCCCTTTACAAGTATAATAGCATCAACTGGTAATGAAGTATCACAGGATGATTGGGCCACACTGGATGGAAATGAATTTGGATACGTAGACCTATTCCCTGGAGGTAGTCATTCTGGTAGACTAACAGCCTATGTACCAGTAGGAGATGAAGCCTTGTTTGTATATGAAATTGGATTTGACACAGGTCTATACTTTTCATTAAATCAGTAACTTAAACTTGCTACTTAACAATTAACCCTGAACTAATAAAAAGCCCATGATTTATTCAAATCACGGGCTTTACTTATTTTACTTGAATTACAACTCTTCTATATGGTTCGCTTCCTTCACTATAGGTAGTGACTTCTTCAAAGTCTTGCAGGGCTGAATGGATAATCCTTCTTTCATACGGATTCATAGGCTCTAGCTTTACTGGCCTTCTACTCTTCCTGGCCTTATCAGCCATCCTCTCAGCAAGTCTAACCAGAGTTTCTTCCCTCTTCTTCCTATAGTCCTCAATATCCAATGCAACTCTTATATAATCATCCCTGTCCTTGTTTATGGTAAGACTAAGTAAGTATTGAATTGCATCTAAGGTGTTACCTCTTTTGCCAATTATTATACCTTTGTCTGATGGGTTAACATTTGTAATGTCGATTCGTAAAACATCATCATCCTTACTAATCTCAGTATCTGCTGAAACACTCATATAAAAAAATACGTTATCCAAAAACTCTTTTGCTATATGAACTGCATCATTTACTACCATTACCTTAACTATAGCTTCCTTTGAACCTATTAAGCCAAACAAACCCCTACTTGCTTCTTCAATAATCTCAACCTCTACATCTTCTCTTGATACTTCCAATTCCAATAGAGCTTCATTGATGGCGTCTTCAACAGTACCAGATTGTTTAATAACATATCGCATATATTATTTTACCTCCTTGACTTTCCCCATAGACAAATTAGATATCAGTTGTTGTATTATAGAAAACAGGTTGCTCACTACCCAATATAATGCCAGTCCTCCAGGAAAACTCCTAGCGGTAAAGAAGATCATAATGGGCATAAAATACAACATACTCTTTTGCATTGATTGGGCTTGTTCATTACCTCCAGTCTGTTGTGATTGCATCATAACCCAACTATGAAGATAAGTAGTTAATCCTGCCAATAAAGGTAGACCCCAGATATTAGTATCTGGTAAATCTAGATTTGCAATCCAAAAAAGTGACTTATTCATTGCCTCATAGAAACCAGGCTCTGTAAAAGCATACTTTGCTGGATCCCTAAATACTGCAAAAAAAGCAAATAATATTGGCATTTGAACCAACAACATCAAACAACTACCCGAAGGTTTATAATTATGTTCTCTATATAACTCCTGTAATTTTTTTTGCTGTGTTTGGGGATCATTTCTATACTTGGTTTGAATCTCTTTCATAAGTGGCTGCAGTTCACTCATTTTCTTACTTGATTTCACTTGAGATATACTTAGGGGTAATAAGGCTAACTTAAATATAATGGTAGTAATTATTATTGCAAGAGCATAATAAGAAACATATTTTGTCTCAATACCCGTAGCAGAAACCATATCATAAACAAACCTTAGCAGAGACCCTAGTATATTACCAAGAAATGCTGTCATATATTAACCTCCTATCATATAAGCGGATCATATCCTCCTTGATGAAAAGGATTGCACCTGAGTATCCTTCTTATAGTTAAATATGTTCCCTTAATAAAACCATATTTTTTGTAAGCCAATAACGAATATTCAGAGCAAGTCGGATAGAATCTGCATTTCCTTCCAATTAATATATATCTTGAAATAACCCTTTGATAGAACCTAATTAGTAATATCGCGAGTTTAGCCATTTTCTTCACCTAGTTCCTAAAACTCTAGCAATTTTTAAAATATGCATAATAGAGCCTTCCAATTCCTTATAGGAAATATCGATTGTATTCTTCTTAGGTATAAAAACTAAATCATATCCACCCTTGATCTTATGAAAATTTAATCTAACGATTTCCTTCATCTGTCTTCTAATCCTATTTCTAACTACGGCATTTCCATATTTTTTAGTTATAGTATATCCAATCCTTGTCTCTTCTAAATCATTCTTCCTTACATATAATACCAGATTCCTATTCCAATAATTCTTTCCTTCATTATATACTTTTTGGAACTCCATATTCTTAAGTAGACGATTTTTCTTATCCATACACAATTCTCCAATAAACAGCCATGATTAAAAAGGCCACTTATAATAGTGGCCCTTAAGCAGATAGTTTCTTTCTACCCTTTAATCTTCTTCTCCTTAATACTTCTCTACCAGACCTAGTTTTCATTCTTTGTCTAAAACCATGAGTTTTACTTCTTTTTCTTTGTTTTGGTTGATATGTTCTCTTCACCTAACTACACCTCCTTAAAATCGCCATATCTATGTCAATATAGAGTATTCTTAGAATTGCATATAATGGGACACTACTATTGATTATATTTACTTATAATTGTTATGTCAAGAAATATAAATCTATAACCAGGCCTAAATGAATTGTTAACAAGATGTTAGTCCTGTGGATAATTAGATTGAATAAATATAAAAATTTTGATATCATTAAAGAACATGTGGATAGTATTTAATAAATCTGTTAAAACAAGATTTTTATTCACAACTTGTGGATAAAATGTGAATAAGTTTTGACTTAAACCTAATATTTACTTTAACTATTAGAAATATCACATTTATTTATTCACAATTTACTTATAAATAGTATGTGGATAATTGGCATAAGTAAAAACCTTGTACTCTAATCAACAGTTTGTTGATATTTTTTTCCACAATTATATTATACAATATTTAACTAAATTATTATCATAAATAATCTTAATAAACTTGTTGATAAATGCTTCAAATATTTAAAGGGAG
>JAAYTL010000090.1 GCA_012518035.1 Tissierellia bacterium
ATAATTTAACACTCCATGTACAAATTTTGCTTACATGGGGTGTTTTTTGTCATCCCAGTACTTAATCCTGAATTCCTTACCTGTATAAGGTAAAATATAAGTATAGTTTAGGGTCACGAAACTTAAGGGGGATTATCATTGACAAGGACCCTTAAGGTGCTATAATATATATGCAGGGAATTGTTTTATAATTCGGAATACTTTGAAACATAATTAACAATCTTTTAAGCAGGTAGTGGTTATTACTTTTATTCATTAAAAAGCTAATCCTTTATTTATTATCATAATTTGTATTACAAATATAGACAGCTATAGAAAGGAGGATTCAAGGCTGTTGTAATTGTTGGCATCATCTAGTAAGTATAACTAAAAGGAGGTATTTTTGTGAAAAAGAAGTTGAGCTTACCTATCAAAATTTTAATTGGTTTGGTTCTTGGAGCTATTACAGGTTTTATATTTGGGGAAAAGGTTTCTATTATCCAGCCAATTGGAACCGTTTTTTTAAGGTTACTTAGAATGACTATTGTACCTCTTGTATTCTTCTCAATAGTCTCTGGTGTGTCTGGATTCTCAGATCTACAACGTCTAAGAAAAGTTGGTTTTACATTCATTAAGTATTGGGCATTTGCATCCATAGCAGCATCTCTTGTTGGAGCATTATTCGCATTTATAATTAAACCAGGTGTTGGAATTCCACTACCTACTCCTGAAAATGTAGAAGTGAATGTAAGTCTAATAGACAGTCTAGTAGAATGGATACCTGACAACCCATTCGTAGCATTTACAGACGGTAACATGTTACAAATAATAGTATTTGCTTTATTCACTGGTATTTCTATTGCACTTATAAGCGACACCAAAGCAGGACAGCTAATGAATGATATTATCAAATCAGGTGCTGACCTAATGGGTAAAATGGTGTCAATAGTTCTTAAATTTGCTCCAATTGGAGTATTTGCTCTTATCGCCAATGTTATTGGTACCGTAGGAGGATTGGCTCTTGTAGGTATAGGTAAGATGCTTGTAACTCAATATGTAGCATATGCATTTATAATCGTAGTTGTTTATTCAGTTATTCTTAAATTACTGGCTAAGGTTAATCCGCTACAACATTACCGCAACATCTTCCCAGCAATGGTTATGGCATTTACAACTCAAAGTTCAAGTGCCACAATTCCAGTAACCATGGAATCCATGAAGAAGAGAGCTGGTGTACCAGATGATATGGTAAACTTAATCACTGCTCCTGCTGCAACCATCAACATGCATGCTTGTGCTGCTGAGATGCCAATCTACGCACTTTATGCAGCTCAAAGATATGGAATCACCTTATCACCTCTTGATTTAGCTCAAATAGTTGTTCTAGGTGTTATCATGGCTGCTGGTGTTGCAGGTATTCCTGGTGGAGGAATCATGATGTCTGCTGTATTACTTGAAATCATGGGCTTACCATTGGATATAGTACCATGGATTGCAGGTATTTACGTTCTAATAGACATGCCTAACACCATGTTAAACGTTACTGGAGATACTGTAGGTATGGTTTATACAGCAAGTAAACTAGGTGAACTAGATAGAGAAGTATTTGATTCAGCTAAGGACATAGCAACAGAATCTCAAGACAACTAATTAATTGAATAATTTAGATTAAAGATATATAGGGTTATATGCAAATATAACCCTATATAAATTCTCATATAAAGTTGAGGGATCTAGCTCATGAAAATTAATATTAGTAAGGCCCCTAAAGGGGTAATAGGAATTTGTGGTCATATAGGCGTTGGACATACTCATAGCCACTCAGGGTTTGTTCAAGATGATGGTGCGGGCTTAGCAGTAGCAGCTACAATTCTCAAGGGAGCCCTACCCTTAGATACGACCATCATCAGGGCTGAAGCTGATATAGCTAACTCCCTGATAACCATTGAGACTAAAGATGGAGGAGTAGGCGAGGCCTGGGTCCGTAGGGGAATAACACCCTGGGAAGGAGAAATGATTAAAAAGGCTGAGGGTATGGACACTATTTATGCTCAACAAATAGTTCTAAAAACCTTCGGTAGCATTTATGGTCAAGGGGCTATGGAGGTGGCTGTATCCCTTCAAGCAGCTGTAGCCTTGGCTTTGGTAGATACCTTTAAGCAAAAATATCCAGGAGATATCACCCTAGTAGATGAGGATATACCATCAAATATAGGAAAGATTCTCGGTACAGCAGTGGATATAGATGGTATTCCTGTATCTATGATGCTGACAGTCAATGCTAGTCGAGGGGGTGTAGGTCCTGTAGAGGACCTAGAAGGCAATGTCATCTTGGGTCAAAAGGGCAAACTAATGGAAGATTTAGGCCTAGACAAGATACCATCTATAATAATAGAAAGCAAGAACTATGTACCAGGAGTCTGTGATTCCCTATCTGCAGATACCTTCCTTATTAGGGCCAATAGGGATTCTGATAATACAGTGGTGGCAAAGGCCTTGATGGACTCCGCAGCTGAGTTAGGAATTAGGTTTAACCATAATTTTGATACCCTGGAAAGGGATACAGATGATTTTGTTAAGGCGAGTACCGCCCTTGGAGAAAGAATAGTAAGTTATGGGGAGCAATTTAAAAAGGCAGAGACTTCTCAGGAGAAGGTAAGGATTATATCTGAGTTAGCAAGCTTAGTTAGGGAAGATGCAGGTGGAGTAACTTTTATGTCCAATAGTCTACAGAAGAGTGTAGGCAGTGCCGGTATGGTTAAGGGGACATCCGCTGTTCTTTCATTACAGGTGCCAACTGATTATATTGAGCATTATAAGATTCCATTTATAGTTGAAGCTGATATCGATGATTATATTGAAATCATTTATAACGCCATACCAAAACTTCATAAGGAATTAGATGCAGCTAATCAAGAGTTGACGAATAGGTTTGAATTTGATAGGGTAGAATATACTGACTTGTTAAAATAAAGGCAAGTTTGAAACTATATGGTTGAAATGATGGGAGGATACTATGAAAAAGAAGGTAGTAATGATATTTACAGGTGGAACCATAGCTATGAAAGTGGATCCAGATTTAGACGCTGCAGTACCAGCTGTGGAAGGTAACGAATTAATGAGTATGGTTAGGGATGTTAACGAGGTTGCGGATATAGAAACAATAGACTTTTCAAATATCCCAAGTCCTCATATGACTCCTGACATAATGTTTGAATTAAGTAAGGTGGTAAAGGAAAATGTTTCCAGAGATGATGTTACAGGTGTAGTAATCACCCATGGTACTGATACTTTGGAAGAGACATCATACTTCCTAGACTTAATAGTTGATACAGAAAAACCTGTTATCCTGGTTGGATCCATGAGAAACAATTCAGAGCTTGGCTATGATGGAGCAGCTAATATAGCCTCAGCCATCTATACAGCAATTGACCCTCAAGCTAAAAACAAGGGTGTCTTAGCAGTAATGAATAATGAAATCTTTGCTGCTAGAGATGTTACCAAGACTAATACAGTTGCCTTGGACACCTTCAAATCACCTGAGCTAGGACCTATAGGTATAGTCAGTAACAATGAGATAATCTTCTATAGGGATGTTCTAAATAGGCAACATATAAATGCAGAAAAGATTGAAAGTAAGGTAGCCCTTATAAAAGGAGCAGCAGGACTTGAGTCTGATATTGTAGATTTCTATGTGGATAGTGGATATAAGGGTATAGTAATAGAGGCTCTTGGAGCAGGAAATGTACCACCACCAATGGTTCCAGGTATTCAAAGGGCTATCGACAAGGGAATTCCAGTAGTCCTAGTTTCCAGATGTATTAATGGAAGAGTAGAACCTGTTTATGGCTATGAAGGTGGAGGCAAGGTCCTCAAGGATATGGGATTAATTCTTGGAGGCAACCTCCTTGGACATAAGGCCAGGATAAAGCTGATAATAGCCCTTGGGGTTACCAATGATGTGGAAGAAATAAGAAAATATTTTTAATAAAGATTTGATTTTTTTCCAAAATTAAAGTAGAATATTATACACCTAATAAGTAGGTTAGTTTAAGAATTAGAATTATGGGTAGAATAAACCTATAAAATATGAATAAATACGATGAACAGAAGAGTAGATTAAATGATAAGTCAC
>JAAYTL010000091.1 GCA_012518035.1 Tissierellia bacterium
CACCTGGTCTAGATCCGGTATACTCACCTGTGAAACAGGTTTTAACTCACTCCTATTGGCCCAGGCAGCGGTGCTATGATTCTCTATAGGCCTATCCATGTGCTTATCCTTGTATTTATTCCTAGCCATAAAATCCTCCTTAGTATTTTTTATTATTTTTCACATAAGATGAAAAAATATTCCACTAGTCTAAACAAGATTTAATAACCTAGCTCCCTGGGCTACTAGAAAGCACAAAACTAGACCTGTTAGGGTTGGGACTATCAAGGACACCCAGGTCCATTTCCAGCTTTGAGTCTCCTTTTTTATGGTCAAAAGTGTTGTACCACAAGGCCAATGGTTTAATGAAAAGAGCATCATACATATAGCGGTAAGCCAGGTCCACCCATTGGCTATAAAGAGCTCTCTCATCTCGGTCAAACTAGCCAGCTCCAGCATGGTCCCCTGGGACATATAGGCCATTATCAGGATTGGGATGACTATTTCATTGGCAGGTAGCCCTAGGATAAAGGCCATCATAATATAGCCATCTAAACCTACCAGTCTGGCGAAGGGGTCCAGGAAATGGGCACAATGGCTAAGCAGGCTTAAGCCCCCAAGGGTGACATTGGCCATAAGCCATATAATGAATCCAGCAGGAGCTGCAACCACTACTGCCCTGGCCAATACAAAAATTGTCCTGTCGAAAATGGAGCGGACTATAACCCTACCCACCTGTGGCTTCCTATAAGGGGGAAGCTCCAAGACAAAGGAGGATGGAAGGCCCTTTAAAATGGTCTTGGATAAGAGGTTTGAAACCAAGAGGGTTATGGACACACCTAGTACTATGGCAAATAGGATAAAGAGTGTGGCTGTCAAGGAGGAAAACTCACCAGCCCTACTTGCAATAAAGATACTTGATAGAATAATCAGGGTGGGAAAGCGGCCATTACAAGGCACAAAGTTGTTGGTAATGATTGCTATTAATTGCTCCCGAGGAGAATCGATAATCCTACAGGAGATAACTCCTGCAGCATTGCAGCCAAACCCCATACACATGGTCAAGGCCTGCTTACCATGGGCACAAGCCTTCTTAAAGTAATAGTCAAGATTGAAGGCGATTCGGGGAAGGTAGCCTAAATCTTCCAAGAGGGTAAACAAGGGGAAGAAGATTGCCATAGGTGGCAGCATCACAGATATAACCCAGGCCAGGGTCCTAAATACACCTAGGACCAGGATATCATGAAGCCAGCCAGGACTACCAAGTCTGGTGATGAAGAGGCTTAGCCTATCTTGGAAGAGTAGGAAAGCCTTGGCCAGTAGGTCGGATGGATAATTAGCCCCCTCTATGGTTATCCAAAAGATTAGGCCCAGGAGGGCAAGCATAAGAGGTATGCCAAAGATTTTTGAGGTCAATATACTGTCCAACTTCCTATCCAAGTTATCATGGGGGCTTTCCCCTAGGTCTAAAACCTCCTGACCAATATCCTCTGCAGTCTTGATTATGCTAGATACGATAGAGTCACTTAAGTCACTAGGACCTGGGTACTTGACTTTTAATTCCACTTGTAAGGATTTTAGATTTTCATTCAAATCCTCATCATTAGTTAACTCATAACCAAGATGCTTACTTATTGAATCCATTAGTGAGCTATCGTCATCTAGGAGGCGAATGGATACCCACCTACTATTGAGATTAGAGACTTTCTTTTCTATATGGGGTTGTATTCTTCTAATAGCTTCTTCCAGGATATCATCGTAGGCAACTTGCCTAGGCCTTGGACTTATCTCCTCTTTAGCTAGCTTTTCCACCATATCCTTTAATTCTTCTAGTCCCTGGCCACTTCGAGCACTGGTTGCCACAAGAGGTACACCTAATAGCTGGGAGAGCCTATCCAGATCTATGTGGATATTTTTCCTTTCAGCCTCATCCATAAGATTTACACAGATAAGGACCTTGTTCGTAATCTCCATAATCTGTAGGGCTAGGTTGAGGTTTCTCTCCAGACAGGTGGCATCTGTTACAATGATGGTGGCATCTGGATTAGCAAAGCAGATAAAATCCCTAGCTATCTCCTCCTCTTGGGAGTTGGACAAGAGGGAATATGTACCGGGTAAGTCCACTAAAATATACCTTTGGTCATTATGAATATACCCACCCTGGGCTATACTGACAGTTTTACCAGGCCAATTACCCGTATGTTGCTTGAGTCCAGTTAGACTATTAAAGACAGTGCTCTTCCCGGTGTTGGGATTACCAGCCAAGGCAATTACTATGTCCTTTTCTGATACTGATTTAATCTCAAACATACCAAAACCTCCCAACTCATATTAAAGCAGCTTTACTAATACCTTGGATGCTTCTTCCGATCTAAGGGCAAGGACAGCCCCTCTTACCTTGTAGGCAGTAGGGTCTCCAGCTGGACTCTTCATTAAGACATTGACAATGGTCCCCTCACTCAAACCCATATCTAGTAATCTCCTACGAGTCAGTCCCTGGCAGACTAATTTTTCAACCCTACAGGAAGCGCCCACAGGTAGGCTATTTAGGGAAAATAGATTTCTCATTGCATATCCCTCCTAACAACACAAAACATAAGAGCAGCTAATATATAAGATATGAAAAATTATTGTATTTGTGAGGTAAATTTGTGATATTATAAGGGATAGCAACTATATCATGAAGAGGGATCAAATGAATAACAATGGATTTTGTGAGTTTGTTTCAAATATAGCTATTAAATCAATCTTGTATGAGGTCTCAGCGTCACCTAAGCCAGGCCTGGTAGATAGGTATAATCCTGGGGCCCATAGGGACATGGACTTTTTTACATTCTTAAGGAGCTCATCGGTTCTTTATCCCTACTTTTATAAGTGTACTGAGGCGGGTATAGCTTTTAAGGGGGAGGATTATAGAGACCTCCTAGTAGCCATCCGGCCCATAGGAATTAAGGCTGAGGAAGATATGTTTAAGGCAACTGAAGGTATCAATACCCATAAGGGAATTATCTTTTCCATGGGAATCATAGCTGCGGCTGTAGGCAGCCTCTTTGCTGAAAAGGACAGGGTATCCTTTGAATATGAAGAAATATCAAGGAGAGTAAGCTTGATAGCAAGGGATATTACTGGGGAATTGGAAGAAGCCCACAAGGGTGAAAAAGAGGAGCTCACCTATGGGGAGAGGTTGTACTTAAAATATGGCATCAAGGGCATTCGAGGTGAAGTAGAATCAGGTTTTGAAACTGTTATGAAGGTATCCCTCCCTGTTCTTGAAAACCTCATATTATCCAGTGGCCACCATATAAATGATATTCTTATCCAGGTCTTGATTCATCTTATGGCAAGAACTGAAGATAGCAATGTATTAGGCAGACATGGCATGGAGGCCTTAACTTATGTCCAGAGGGAGTCCCAGAAGGCCTTAGGCCTAGGAGGATACCTCTCTGAGGAAGGTAGGGGCCATATAGAGGCCATGGACAAGGCCTTTATAGCTAAAAACATCAGTCCTGGAGGGTCTGCTGACCTTTTAGCTGTAAGCATGATGATTTACATGCTGAAGAATGGTGATAGGATATGATGGATGAAAGATTTTTTATGGAAATTCTACAAGCTAGGGAAGATAGACGCTTTAAGCAGGCGGATCTCTTGAAAGACCATGGGGGAAGCCTGATCTCATTTACCCTAAATACTCCAGGGACCGTCAAGGACAATGAAATGTATAGGGAGATTCATAGGCTAGGAATGGAAGCTATTATAAACCTACTCCTAGAGCATAGTATAGAGATAGTCCATCAAGAGGCCATAGACAAGGTAACTGGAAGTGAAGGATATATACTTGTAGATTTTAATCCTATTGAAGTTAAGAAACTTCTAGTTGAATTGGAGGAAGGTCATTTCTTGGGAAGACTATTCGATATAGATGTATTTGACAGGAATCATAGGCAAATTTCCAGAACTAGTCTCAATCTTAGTCCTAGAAAATGCCTGATTTGTAATAAGCCGGCCAAGATTTGTATCAGGGAAAGAAATCACACTTATGAGGAATTAATCTCCAATGTCGAATCCTTATGGAGTGATTACAAAACTGATTGACACATATAATTAAATATGAGATTATTGAATAATTGAAACCTAAAAAATTGTAGAGGAGTTAAATGTAAGATGGTGGATCATAGACCCATTGGTGTACTTGATTCAGGCGTAGGTGGTTTAACCGTCGCCAGGGAACTTAGAAACTACCTACCCAATGAGAGTATAATATATATTGGTGACAATAAGAACGTTCCATATGGAAATAGGACAGAGGAAGAAATAGCCGAGTTGGCAAGGTCCATGATTGATTTCTTAATTCAAAAGGATGTCAAGCTAGTAGTTGTAGCCTGTAACACGGTTTCTACTATTATAGATAAATATTTTTCGGATTATGATATACCTATAGTAAATATAATAAAGACAGCAGCTGACTATGTGGTAAGGAACCAATTAAAGGAAGTAGGAGTTATAGCTACTAAGTTTACTATCGCCACAGGAGCCTATGATAAGTTGATTAAGGAGAGGGACTCCTCAATTAACATAATATCAGAGGGCAGTGCCAATCTGGCCAGTCTTATAGATGGGGCAAATTTTACAGATCAAGAAGTTGAAAGCCTAGTAGACCTCCATATGACCAACATTCTGGCCAAGGGAGATTTAAAGAATATCATCCTGGGCTGTACCCACTACCCCATTGTTGCGGATAAGTTTAAGGAGAGAAGTCCTGAGATTAATTTTATTGACCCAGCCTATGAGGAGGTCATGTATGTGGATAGGCTACTGACAGAATATGATCTGAGGGGATATAATGAAAAGTCCACCTTTATCATCTATACCTCAGGGAAGAAGGCTGCCTACCGTAAGATGATAGACCTTCTGGCCATGAAAGAACCAGATAAGATAGTAGAAATCTAAAGGATAATATATTATTATCTATATAGAGCATGAATTAGTCCTGAATATTAGATTAAGATTTAATCAGGACTTTTTAATGTGCCAATAAAAAGTAAGGGATGATCTTATGGAATTATTTTTGGGGTTTTTGCTGTCCTTTATCATACTAATTTTCGGAGTCTTTAAGGGCATCTACATAGGCTATTGTATAGGGGTTTCCTTTCTTATATTTGCAATCATCGCCTATAGGATGGGATACGACTGGAGACATATCTTTACAAGTGCATGGAATGGAGGCAAGAGCTCCTTTGTGGTTCTAAGGGTCTTTGTACTCATTGGATTAGTTACGGCATCATGGTTGATAGCAGGCACCATTCCAGCCATAGTCTATTACTCAATGCAGGTCATGAATCCCAGATATTTTGTGGTCTTCACCTTTCTCACTACCTCCATGGTGTCCTATATGTTAGGGACATCCCTGGGTACGTCCAGCACCATTGGTATAGTCTTGATAATCATGGCCAGGGGTGGGGATATAAACCTCAACCTGGTTGGTGGTGCCATCCTGGCAGGATGTTACTTCGGTGATAGGTGCTCACCCATGTCATCCAGTGCAAATCTTATTTCTAACTTAACCAATACAGAACTTTACCCCATGTTAAAAAAATTTAGGCGGACAACCCTAGTCCCCTTCCTCATATCTGTGCTGATTTACTTTTTACTTTCCCTAAATAATCCCTTGGAGATTCATGAGAATACCATCTTAAGGGATATTGAGAATTTTTATGTAATTAGCCTTGTGGTCCTACTACCGGCCCTTACCATGCTGGTATTGAGTATCTTTCAAGTAAATGTTAGGAAGTCCATGGCCGTAAGTATAATCCTGGGAAGTCTTGTAGCCATGTTTATTCAAGGGGCCCAGTTTAAGGACTTGCTACATACGCTAATATTGGGATATAGGCTGGATCCTATAAATCCCTTATCCAAGATCCTCAAGGGTGGGGGTTTCATATCCATGCTCAAGCCTGGCCTTGTAGTATTTATTTCATGCTCCATGGCAGGGGTGCTGCAAGAAATAGGGGTATTTGAAAAAACCCAAGGCCTATTTAGGAAGGTAAAGACCAGGAGTAAACTCTTCCTTGCCACGGCAGGGGCCTCCTTTGTGAGTGCAGCCTTTGGTGGGAACCAATCCATAGCTGTTGTCATGGTAAGCCGGGCCATGAGCAAGGTATACGATAGACTAAGGGTAGACAATTATGAACTCGCTACTGATATATCCAATACGGCCATCCTCATGGCTGCAACCATACCCTGGAATATTGCAAACTTTGTAATAGCCACTACCCTGGAATTGAGTCCAGTTTTGATAGTCCCCTATGCAGTTTATCTTTATATTCCTGTTATCTATAACTATATAGCCTTGAAGAAAAGTGAAAGGAACTCTTAACCAAACCCTTGCATAAGATATAATGCAAAGATTATATTAAGAAAGGTGGTTAAGATGAAGGACTATAAAGAAATATCCCGTAGGTGCCCTAGTGGCAGCTTTTCCTATACTATCAAGGCGGGAGATACCCTATATCAACTGGCCAAAACCTATAATACAACAGTAGAAGCAATACTCGCGATAAACCCAGGCATAAATCCAAATAATTTACAAATAGGCCAAAGAATCTGTATACCAGAAGCTGGAAAACCGTCCCCAAGATGTCCTAGGGGTTCCTTCCCATATACAATAAAGCAGGGAGATACCCTATATGAATTAGCCAGGACCTATAACACGACAGTAGAAGCCATCATGGCCATAAATCCAGGCATAGACCCATACAACCTACAAATAGGCCAGGTAATCTGCATCCCAGAGTCAGATAAGCCACCCCATAGGTGTCCAGTAGGCTCCTTCCCCTATACTATCAAGGCAGGAGATACCCTATATGAATTAGCCAGGACCTATAACACGACTGTAGAAGCCATCATGGCCATAAATCCAGGCATAGACCCATACAACCTGCAAATAGGCCAGGTGATCTGCATCCCAGAGTCAGATAAGCCACCCCATAAATGTGATGGCCATTACTATGTAGTTAGGCCTGGAGACACCCTATACACAATCAGTAAGAAGTATAATGTTTCAGTGGCTAAGCTGATTGAAGCAAACCCGGGTATCGATCCAAACAATCTACAGGTGGGCCAGCTAATATGTATTCCAAAGAGCGACCATCACAAACCCTGTCCAGGTGGAACGATTTACAAGGTAATGGAACATGATAATTTATCAACTATCTTGTTAAGATTCAATATATCTGTAAGGGATCTGGAGGCAGGTAATCCAGACATAGATATTGACAAGATAAAGCCAGGTCAGGAGCTTTGTATCCTACCACATAAAAATAGGGGCTGTCCATGCGAACGAGGCACTAAGCCCTATAGGATACAGGCATCAGACGTACCCCATGATGAAGCAGTTGTGGTAGCTCTAGCTAAGAAATTTAATACCAGTGTAGCCTCAATTATGGAAGCAAATCCGAACATGAGCCCAGGTGACTTCCAGGTAGGTATAGAAGTCTGTATACCATACCACTAAAATCAATTCTGAATATGACATTGATACCCCCCAAATCTGATAGCGATTTGGGGGTTTTAAATCAAGATTACAAATTTTCATAATTGTAGTATAATAATATATGATTATAGGAAGTATCGAGTAAGGAGAGGATTAAATGTCAATACTTCATGTTGGATTGGACGTAGGATCTACAAC
>JAAYTL010000092.1 GCA_012518035.1 Tissierellia bacterium
GATTGCCTAGTTTTATATCTTCATGGACGGGCACACTCTCTATAACGTCAAACTTTAGTCCTGCCTTTTCTACCATGTCCTTTAATTCTTGGATATCTTCCTCTGGCCACACTTCACCAACAGGAACTGTGTAGATTGCTGTTACTATGCTTTCCATGGTTGGGATCTGTTTTATATAATCGATGTTTACTGGGTCATCCTTGCCATACCATCTAAATGATAATTTCATTATACTCAGCCTCCTTGTCTTCTATATTTAAGCAGTATTAGTAAGTATACCACTCTAAATCAACTTTTATAATGCTTATAGGGTAACACCGGTTTTAAAGATTGCAATTTCCTTAAAGCCATTTTTTTCGTTATTGGTAAACTTGCCACTGGCTACTTCAACCACATACTTAACGAAGTCATCGAGTAGTTCGTCCATTGACTTATCCTCTAATAGAACTCCTGCATTAAAGTCTATCCAATGTGGCTTCAAATCATATAGGGTTGAATTTGTGGATACCTTTAGGGTTGGGATGAAACTTCCAAAAGGTGTGCCCCTACCTGTTGAAAAGAGCACCATATGGCAACCTGAAGCTCCTAAGGCGGTTGAGGAAACCAAGTCGTTGCCAGGGGCATTTAAAAGGTTAAGGCCTCTTCTCCTAACAGGCTCTCCATAGGCTAATACATCCACTACAGTGGAGTTTCCGCCCTTTTGTGTGCAGCCTAGAGACTTATCTTCTAAGGTTGTGATTCCCCCATCCTTGTTGCCTGGTGATGGGTTTTCATATATGGGTTGCTTATGATCCATGAAGTATTCCTTGAAGTTGTTGATTAGGCTGACTATATCCTGGAAGACCTCCTCTGATTCTGCCCTATCCATAAGGATTGTCTCAGCCCCAAACATCTCAGGTACCTCTGTTAGAATAGTAGTACCTCCATGGCTTATTAGATAGTCTGAGAATTCCCCCAATAAGGGGTTGGCAGTTATCCCTGAAAATCCATCAGAACCTCCACACTTTAAGCCAATCCTTAATTCAGAAATGGGGATTTCCTCCCTTTTATCATCCTTGATCTCCTGGTAGATCTCCTTGAGGAGTCTCACCCCTTCTTGAATTTCATCTCCTACGGTCTGGGTCTTCAAGAACTTGATCCTAGTCTCATCAAAGTCACCCATGTCCTCCTTAAACTCCTCTATTATATTATTTTCACAGCCCAAGCCTATAACCA
Organism: Tissierellia bacterium; assembly: GCA_012518035.1. GTDB lineage: Bacteria > Bacillota > Clostridia > Tissierellales > Tissierellaceae > JAAYTL01. The sequence goes on from JAAYTL010000092.1 coordinate 1,216, forward strand.
GGGTCCCACCTGCATTGGGGTGCTTGGCTATGTCTATTAGGATTTTTCTGGTATTCTCAAGGTCGTCTCCCAATTGGGAGCAACCATAGTTATGCTTATAGACACGGATATCATCTAAGCCTTGAGGATTGACCTCTTTTATAAAGGTATCCATCATCATTTCTGCTATACCATTTATACAACCAACTGTAGGTACTATCAAGAGCTCATTCCTAATGCCCACATCTCCGTTTTTTCTCCTATAACCCATAAAAGTAGTAGGACCATCTTTTTTTGCTAGCTGGACGGGCTTGGGATTATATTTATAGTCCATGGTTCCTGCAAGATTGGTTTTAGTATTGTGAACATGGACCCATTGTCCCATCAAGATATCTTCAGTGGCCCTACCTATTGGATAACCATATTTTATGATATTCTCCCCAGCCTTTATATTCCTAGCTGCTATCTTGTGGCCTGGGTGGATATCCTCCAGAAGTTCTATTTTTCTTTCAC
>JAAYTL010000093.1 GCA_012518035.1 Tissierellia bacterium
CCTGTCTCTCCCCAAATCATCCTACCATGGTCTGGCCTTAAATATCCGTCAAACTTATTCTTGTGCAAGGCTTTCATTATGGCTACTATGTCCAGGGAACCATAGGATGAATGGTGGGCTGACTCTTCAAAGCCACCGTCTTCCAAGAGTTTTACATTTCTTACATGCATGAAATGGATCCTTCCCTGAGATGCGTACTTATCTATCATCTTAGGAACGTCATTAAAGCTTCCACTTCCCAAGGAACCTGTACAGAAGGTTAGACCATTATACTTGCTGTCTACTAATTTTAAAAATCTGTCTATGTTCTCTTCTGTTGTGATTATTCTTGGTAGTCCAAATATAGGCCATGGTGGGTCGTCTGGATGGATGGCCATCTTGACGTCATATTCTTCAGCTACTGGGATTATCTCCTTGAGGAAGTACTCTAGGTTTTCCCATAGACCTTCTTCTCCTATCCTCTCATAGCCTTCAAAGAGGTCCTTTAAATCTTCCTTGCTATAGGAGGAGTCCCAGCCTGGCAGGGATAATTCTCCTGCTAAGGGATCCATCCTGTCTACCTGGTCCTTATAATAGACTAGGGCTGTTGAGCCGTCTTCCAACTCCTTGTCTAGTTGGGACCTGGTCCAGTCGAATACTGGCATAAAGTTATAGCAGATTACCTTGACTCCAGCCTTACCTAGATTTATTATGTTTTGCTTGTAGTTTTCGATATACCTGTCCCTATTGGGATTGCCTAGTTTTATATCTTCATGGACGGGCACACTCTCTATAACGTCAAACTTTAGTCCTGCCTTTTCTACCATGTCCTTTAATTCTTGGATATCTTCCTCTGGCCACACTTCACCAACAGGAACTGTATAGATTGCTGTTACTATGCTTTCCATGGTTGGGATCTGTTTTATATAGTCGATGTTTACTGGGTCATCCTTGCCATACCATCTAAATGATAATTTCACGTATCTTCCTCCCTTACTTGTGGTTAAGCACTTAAAAAGTACCTGAGCCAAGTTTGAACCCTTAGAAATATATATCTGGGTCATCAAACTCGGCTTCACGGATTTAAATAGTTTATCTTTCTACTACAAACGCCCTGTCTTTATTCAACATATAGGGTCTATATAAACCACATATATTAGATAATGGTAATATTTCTGGCTTTAATTGGATGTTTAAGACTTCAGACATGAACTTTCTCCTATTTTCAATCCTTTCATAAACATCAGGATATTTTTCCTTTAGTTCATTACGCAGGGCTTCATCAGCAATGGCTATACCATCTTCACAGTTTGGTGCTGCATAATATGATTCTACAAAGGGGATAATATCCATCTGCATTACCATACCACTCTTAAGTGTTATGTCTGAGCCTTCATAAATTGGTGATGATAACCACTCTTCTGCAGCTATGAGGTGGCCAGGGTTTAAGAACCAACCATACTTTTCTTGTGGATAGGTGTTCTCAACCATGTCATAGATCTCTCCACCCTTTACACCTATTCCAATATTTTCATACCAATTAACAACTGTAGCAAAATATGGCTTTGCTATATCGTCTAACCAGCCCTTAGCCTCATCTGCCAGGTCTTCTTCTGAGTAGGCAGCAAATCCTCTACGGTTAGTCTGTCCTCCTACATGTCCCATGGTAATTTGGAACCTATCTCCTAGGTTTACTACATTGCTAGTTGGACTAACCATGTTTAAGTCCATCCTATCCCCAGCCAATACCTTGGGAAAGAGGTTAGTGGGTATGGAACCAGAAGTCTGGAATTGGGAAATCTCTATTTCAGTTAAACCAGTACGGGTATTTAATAGCATTTTTTGGACAGAATCAGAAGCATAGGCTGCTCCAAACTCAAAGTAAGCTATTTCATCAGCACTGTTTATTACCCTAACCCCATATTCTGGATGGATAAATAAATCAGTTGCATTCAGAATGTTTTCCCTTCCTACAACCCTAGCAGCCCCCTCAACTATAAATGAAGGAACATCAAACATATCCTCAGTACCATAAACTGGATAAATTAATTTCCATCCTACTATACCAACCTTATGGGACTTATTAAGACCTAAATCAGTTAATATATCTTCAATATCTCTATTTTCTCCCATGGGCTGGTTAGGTAGTGAAAGGGTATGATAAAGGATACCTTCAGCAGGTATACGGCTATGCTTAGCCATCCCTATGCATTCGTTACCCAATAGAATCTTAGCCTTACCTGATTTATCAAGTACAAAGATTGCTTCTTCGAATCTTGGCTCAAAGCCTGTAAAGTAATCAAAGTTTCCATAATGCTCCCTATCTGCATAGATCAGCAAATAGTCCAAGCCCTTACCTTCCATTGCCTTAAGGGTTCTTTCAAGCCTTTGCTTGTAAACCTCATCAGGCAACTCAGGCTGTTCCTTAGGTACTCCCCAAAAAGGTTCCTTGACTACCTTGTACTTAATATTCTCAACCTTAACCATTAATTATTCCTCCTGTTATCTCTATATTATGATTATAAAAGTTAATCTCACTTGCTGGAAAACGTTATATAATACATCCCGCCATTCCAATGATGCGTATTTTATCATAATGTATATTATAGTCAATAGATTGTATACATCTTTTTTGTTTTTCTTAAAAATAAATACACAAAAAAGCCAATCATATCAGTTGATGACTGGCTTGTCCTATATAAAAAATATTTACCTATCGATCCTATCCTTCTTACCAATAAACTCCATTAATTGATTTAAGGTAGGAAATCCTTCCATGTCTCCATGGACCAGTATGGCCATGGCCCCTACTCCGTTTGCCCATTGACCACATTCCTTTAGGGAAAGATTTCTTAAGGTTCCTGCCAAGAAACCTGCTGCAAATCCATCTCCAGCCCCTACACTGTCCTCCGGCTTCTTCACTTCATAGCCTTCAACATAGATTCCCTCTTGACCATCTGAAATGTAGCAGCCTTCCTTTCCTAACTTGACGGCTACCTTACTGGCTCCTAAGTCTTGGAAGTACTTGGCTATTTCTTCTGGATCTTCTATGCCTATAAGCTTCCTGCCCTCATCTATACCAGGGAAGATAATATCAGCATATTTAGCCATCTCCAGCAATACTGGCTTGGCTTCTTCTATGGTCCAGAGCTTTAATCTTATGTTGGGGTCAAAGGAAACTAACACCCCGTTCTCCTTGGCTATCTTTATAGCTTCAAGGGTAGCCTTTCTTGCACTTTTAGATAGGGCTGGTGTTATACCTGTAACGTGGAGTATCTTAGCTCTTTTAATATAGTCTGGATCTATATCTTCGGGACTAAAGTTGCTGGCAGCTGATTCCTTCCTATAATAATAGATATTAGGGTCCGTATGGGCAAACCTCTCCTTGAAGAGAAGACCTGTATTATTATCCTTATCTACCTTAATTCTTGAAACATCAACGCCCTCACCCCTAATAATAGAGGTCACATACCTTCCAAACTCATCATCACCAAGCCTAGAAAACCAACCAACTGAATGGCCTAGCCTTGCCAGGGCAATGGCTACATTTGATTCAGCTCCTGCAATACTCTTATGAAAAGTATGAACATACCTCAAGGCCCCACTATTATGGGGATTAAAGAGTATCATTGTTTCTCCAAAAGTTACTACATCCATTTTTTTCATTCAAACCTCTCCTATTAAAATTAACATACCTAGGCTACTTTCTTCTTTTAAGCATAGATAGCCTATAGCCTTAATTACTATCTTTGTATCCAAGCTCCCTTGATATAAGGTTGGCGTATTTCATAACAGACTTGGCAATCTCTTCTACCCTGTCCTTAGTTATCCTTAATGTGGGTCCTGATATGCTGATGGCCCCTTCCACCTCACCACGATAGTTAAAGACCGGAGCCCCTATGCACCTGACTCCCAGTTCGTTCTCCTCATCATCTTCTGCATAACCCAGGGATCTAATCTTGTCTAGCTCCCTATATAGCTCTTCATAATCAGTTACGGTTTTTTCAGTAAACTTCTTAATCTCACTGATCTCCCAAATCCTACGGACCTCCTCCTCATCCATAAAAGCCAGCATGGCCTTACCTACTGAGGTACTATAGAGGGGTGAGCGCCTACCTATATTAGAAGCCATCCTTATAGTGTTATCAGCTTCTACCTTGTCTATATATATTATATCGTTCCCATCCCTTATAACCAGGTGGACAACCTCATTAAACTCCCTCATCAATTCCTTGGTAAATCTCTTGGAGGCCTTTAAAATATCTAGGCTTTCAATTTTCTTAGCCCCTAACTCATAGAGCTTTAAGGTAATCATGTATTTATTTGACACTGGGTCTTGGATTACATATCCCTTGTAAATCAAGGTCCCCAAAAGTCTATGGACAGTACTCTTATGCAGGTCTAAACTCTCACTGATATCCTTAATACTCAAACCCTCATTATAATTAGCTATAAGTTCCAAGATAGAGAGAGTCCTATCAACGGATTGAACCACTTCCGCCATTGTCTTCACTCCTTATTACTGAATTAATTTCTATATATATACATAAACTAAATATCTAGATTTAGTATCTACATTAATAATTAGAATATTTTATATTAACCCTTGAAAAGGTATCCATAATTCATTATAATATATTATAACAGGTTTCGCAATACAATATGTCGTTTCGCTATGTGAATTCTAATAAAAGTTTATCAGAGGAGGAGAATTATGAGAAAACATGAAATACTCCAACGAATAGAGGATGTTGGTGTTGTAGCTGTTGTTAGGGCAGAAAACAGCCAGAAGGCTAAAGAAATTGCCCTAGCTGTTATGGAGGGTGGAGTTGATTCCATCGAGATTACCTTTACAGTGCCAGGTGCAGCTGATGTAATAAAAGATCTTACCAAGGAATTTGGTGATAGGTTATTGGTAGGTGCAGGAACGGTTCTAGATAGTGAGACTGCTAGGGTTGCAATCTTAGCTGGAGCTAAATATATAGTTAGTCCTGCCTTTGATTTGGAGACAGCTAAATTATGTAACAGGTACCAAGTTCCCTACATGCCAGGTTGTATGACACTAACAGAAATTATTACTGCTATGGAGGCAGGTGCTGATATAATCAAGGTATTCCCAGGTAGCGCCTTTGGTCCTTCCTTCATCAAGGCTATTAAAGGGCCCCTACCACAGGCTGTCTTGATGCCTACTGGTGGAGTAAGTCTTGATAATGTAGACCAATGGATCAAGAATGGCTGTGTAGCTGTTGGCGTAGGTGGAAACCTTACAAAGGGTACCAGTGAAGAGATGACTAATACAGCTAAGGCATTCGTAGCAAAAGTAAAAGAAGCTAGAGAATAAAATTTTTAAGGAGGCATTCAAATGAAAAAAGTTGTAACTATGGGAGAAATAATGCTTAGATTATCTACCCCAAGATTTGAAAGATTTGTTCAGGCTGATTCCTTTGATGTCGTATATGGTGGCGGAGAAGCAAATGTAGCTGTATCCTTAGCCAATTATGGATATGACGCATATTTCGTGACTAAATTACCAAAGCATGAAATCGGTCAAGCAGCTGTAAACCACCTAAGAAGATATGGCGTTAATGATGACTATATAGTAAGGGGCGGAGATAGGGTAGGCATCTATTACCTAGAAACAGGTGCTTCCATGAGACCTTCCAAGGTAATCTATGACAGGGCCCATTCAGCCATAGCTGAAGCCGATGTTTCTGAGTTTGATTTTGATAAGATTTTTGAAGGTGCATCTTGGTTCCATTTCTCAGGAATTACACCCGCCTTGGGTGAAAATGCCGCAATCTTAACTGAAGAAGCATTAAAAGCAGCTAAGAGACACGGAGTAACTACTTCAGTTGACTTAAACTACAGGAAAAACCTATGGACTCCAGAAGAGGCACAAAAGGTAATGACAAACCTAATGCAATATGTAGATGTTTGTATAGGTAATGAGGAAGATGCCCATCTAACCCTAGGATTTAAACCAGGTGAAACTGATGTTACAACAGGTGAACTAGAATTAGCTGGCTATGAAAGCATCTTCAAACAAATGGTAGATAAGTTTAACTTTAAATATGTAATTAGCTCCTTAAGGGAATCCTATTCAGCTTCTGATAATGGCTGGTCAGCATGTGCCTATGATGGCAAGGAGTTCTACCATTCTAGAAAGTACGATATAAGAATCGTCGATAGGGTTGGTGGAGGAGACTCCTTCGCATCAGGTGTAATCTACGGATTGCTTGAAGGTAAAAACTTTAAGGATGCCCTAGAGTTTGGTGTTGCTGCATCAGCTCTAAAACACACCATCCATGGAGACTTCAATATGGTAACTGTAGCAGAAGTAGAAAACCTACTAAAGGGAGATGCTTCTGGTAGAGTTCAAAGATAAGATAGACTAAACTCATTTCATTTTCTAATATAAGTCTTAAGACCCTGCTGATTTAATCCCAACTTAAATCAACAGGGTCTTAGTCTTTCTAAATCTATTTTTTCAGAAAATCCTCCCTGGCAGGTGTAAAGATATCCAGCAGTCTACCCTTTTCAAGGCAGATTGCACCATGCTCAATATTGGATTGTTTGTAGAGGGTATCCCCTGCCTCTACAAGATATTTTTCTCCACCGATGGTGAATTCAAACTTTCCTTCTAAAACATAGGTAATTTGCTCATGGGGATGGGAGTGCATCTCTCCAACAGCACCTTCTTCAAAGAATACTTCAACTGTCATTAGGTTCTTGTCATAGGCTAGAATCTTTCTAGAAACGCCCTTGCCCAAATCCTCAATTCCAATATCCTTGTTGTAAAAAACATTCTTTACTTCCATGACCATCCTCCTTACTATATTCTACCCTTAATATACCCATTAGGCGTCTTCATGTCACCTACCTAGTCAATTATATATTAGCTAAGAGGATATATCAAGAAAACCAGGGAATTGTTGACATATGAACAAGCATTTATTAAAATCTAGATAAGTTAATGACCGTGATGTATATTGATAAGCCTAGTTTGTTAGATGCTTGTTGAGGAGGATAGGCCTTGAATAGAACATGTAGCCTAAATAATGGAAAATTTAATATGCCCTCCCTTATATCTTTATATAAAAGTAAGATTCAGACTATCCTAACCGTCAACATATCAGAGCCCTCATATACTAATACTATTGACCCTGCAAATACTTGTCCCATCAATAACATATATAATCCTGATTATAATAGGCTAGCTCGTATAAAAACCGTCAAGAGATCCATTAAGATGCTCAGGGGTAATACTACTGCCACACGTCCCTTGATAGTAGGCTTTTATAGCCAAGAGCTTCAAAGAGACTTGGGACCTTTAAGGGAACTAGTGGCTTATTGTCAAGAGACCTTGACAGATAGGACAATTATATATGTATTGGCAAGTGGATCCCTAATTACTTCGGAAGAAGCACTTAGGTTTCTAGATAGGGAGAGTTTTTATTTGATATTGGAGTTAAATATCTCCAAGGTAATAGATCAAACTAATTATGAAATCGCGGATGACGGCGATTACAAGCTATATAGTCTTATGAAGAACCTATTGGAAATCAAGATTAACCATTGGAATTTATTTAGCAAATTAACTATTAATCTACTATTTAATCCAGAACAGGACATCTTAAAATTCAAAGACTTGTTTGATAATAATCCCATTTTAAGCAAGAATAGGATAATATACACCATGGTTGATGACAATTATGTTAGTGGGGATGCCAAAAGATGTCTAGATAAGTTAAAATATTGCTTACTGCACGATAATTTGACCCCTATTTCAAGGGGGTAAGCTCTTAATTTAGTTTAATAGGGTCTATAAAAGGACTATCCTGTTCAGGATAGTCCTTCTTATTTATCCAAGAAATCTTATGTTAACCTACCTCTCGCAGATACCTTAAGCTCACCTACAACCTTACCATCTGAGATTAAATAGGCCTTGTCGTAGAGGTTACATACTGGGCAGATATGGTTGGGTATGATTTCCACCTTGTCACCAATTTGAATCTTTTCCCTAAATTCCCTATCATAGATTATACCATGCTCATCAAAAACACTATCAATGTAGATATCATGATGCTTAATATATCCCAAGCCCTTGGTTGTACATATACCCTTATTTCTGGTCTGCATAGTTATCCCCTTGGCTCCTACATCTATAATAACCCTTTCAGCTGTTGGCCTGCTGATGACAGTAGCCAAAATACTTGCAGCACATCTATCATAGGTTCCAAGTGCATTACCTTGAGATGCATCCATTAAGATGTAGGTACCTGGACGGATCTCCGTAATTCCATCCATGATTGGCAGGTTGTGGACAGATGGAGGTGTGGCTCCTATACTTACCACTCCTACCTCTACCCCAAGCTCCCTTGCTAAATCTGCAAACCTTAGGGTCCTGATTTGGGCTGCATTAAATATCTCCAAAAGCTCGTCTAGATCCTTGGCCCCATAGCTATGGCCTTCATGGGAGAAGATTCCCTTTAGTTTTACATTCTTACAGGTCTTAATAGATTCAATGAGGGATATAAAATCCTCTTCTTCAATAATCCCGGACCTATTTTCACCTACTTCTATTTCAATTAGAACCTGGGCCTGTTTTTCTTCCCCTTCAAAAACTCTTTCTATAGCCTTCACCTGCTCTATGGAGTCAATACCGAAGGCTATATTAATCCTCCTATTAAGGGCTCTTATCCTATCAAGCTTGGCCTCACCTACTATTTCATTGGCTATAAATATGTCTGTGATTCCACCTTCAGCCATGACCTCAGCCTCCCCCACCTTAGCCACGGTGATCCCCTGGGCCCCGGCCTCAACCTGCATCTTGGCCAAGTCAACCATCTTGTGGGTCTTGGTATGTGGTCTCAAATTTACCTTATATTTATCTGCATAAGCCTGCATAAACCTTATATTATCTAAGACTTGATCCTTATCAATCAATAAGGCTGGTGTATCTAATTCCATATAATTCATCCTGACCCCTCCTAAATTGTTTTCTGAATTTATTATATAATATTACTTGTTTAATAACTAGACTTAGTAACTATATATTTTCAAATCCACAAGTGTAACTCCTCCCTTCTCCTATGATATAATGATTATATAAAGATAAGAAGGGGGATTAAATGAAGCCAATTGTAGGTATAACTTGTCAATATAATGATATAATCAGTAAGGATAGGTTTGATGTTAAGTCTTCATACGCGGATTCCCTAGCCGCTGCAGGTGCAGTACCGGTTATTATTCCTATTATTGATAATAAGGAGGATATCTCAAGGTATTTTGATATGATTCATGGGATTGTTTTCACTGGTGGTTCGGACATATCACCCCTCTTCTATGGGGAAAATCCCTTGAAACATACAGATCAAATCTGCCACAAAAGGGACCAGATGGAATTTAGGCTTTTGGAGACAGCCTTAGAAAGAAAAGTTCCAATCCTGGGTATTTGTAGGGGGCAGCAAATTATCAATATAGCCTTTGGAGGCACCCTCTATCAAGACATACCCAGCCAGGTGCCCAACTCCTATGGCCATGTGTCCTTGTCTACCATGAGGGATGGCTACCATGAGATTGATATCATGAAGGATGGCTACTTGTATGAAATCTTTCAAAGGGATAGGTTAATAGTAAATTCCCTCCACCACCAGGGTATAAAAGACTTAGGCCATAATCTAAAGGTAGTGGCCAAGTCCAATGATGGGATAATTGAAGGAATCCAAAGCACCGACGGCAGCCAGGTCTATGGTGTTCAATTCCACCCTGAAAACCTAACATACAAGCACGGAGAATTTTTAAAAATCTTTGAATACTTTATAAATATGTTATAATTAAAAAAGGTCTTGTAGGATATTACTACAAGGCCTTATGCAATACATCCAGTGCTGTCACACCTCTTTTTATTGCTTTATTGATTCGAAGATATGATGGCAATGTTCTGGTTGTAGATATTTATTTATGAATTTTATTAATAGAGTCAGGGTTCTTCCTTGACTGTTGAAAAACTAATAACAATTGGAGGAATTGACATGACAAAAGAAAATCTAAACCCCTTGGAAAATGCCCAGGAACAGATTAGAATGGCTTGCTACACTTTAAATCTGGATGATACTGTATATGAGCTATTAAAGGAGCCCCAAAGGGTCATTGAAATATCTATTCCTGTAAGAATGGATGATGGAACTACAAGAGTATTTAAAGGTTATCGCTCAGTCCATAATGATGCTATTGGACCGGGTAAGGGTGGCATAAGGTTTCATCCTTCTGTAAGTTTGGAAGAGGTAAAGGCCCTATCTCTCTGGATGACCTTTAAATGCTGCGTAACAGGCATCCCCTATGGTGGGGGCAAGGGTGGAGTTACTGTAGATCCTAAGGAACTATCCCAGGGAGAGTTGGAAAGACTGTCCAGGGGCTATGTTAGGGGACTTTATAAATACCTGGGGGAAAAGATAGATATCCCAGCTCCAGATGTAGGAACCAATGCCCAGGTAATGGCCTGGATGGTGGATGAATACATTAAACTAACAGGAAACCATGATTTGGGAGTCTTCACTGGAAAGCCTGTTGCCTGGGGAGGTTCAAAGGGTAGAGATGAAGCCACTGGATTAGGGATTGCTATAATTGCAAGGGAAACCACTAAAAAAATGGGCTCGGATATAAAAAATGCCAGTGTAGCCTTACAGGGTTTTGGAAATGTAGGGAGCTATACTGCAAAATATATGCAAAATCAAGGAGCTAGGGTAGTGGCCATTGGGCTTAGGGACTCAGCTATCTATAATGAGGATGGTTTTGATTATGATGATCTAAAGCTTCATCTACAAACCAATAAGAACCTGTCCAACTACCCAAAAGCAACTAAAATCTCCCTTGATGAATTCTGGTCCTTAAAGGTGGATATCCTGATACCTGCTGCAATAGAAAATGCCATCACAAGTCAGATAGCTGAAAAGATTAAGGCTAAACTTATTTGTGAGGCTGCCAATGGACCTATTACAGGTGATGCCGATAAGATATTAGAAGAAAGGGGTATAATAGTTACTCCAGATATCCTGACCAATGCAGGTGGTGTTACTGTGTCATATTTTGAATGGGTCCAGAACCTGTACGGCTACTACTGGGAAGTAGATGAGATAGTCAAAAAGGAAGAAACAGCCATGGTTAATGCCTTTAATACTATCTGGGAAATCTATGAGGAGCATGATACCAGCCTTAGGAAGGCAGCGTATATTAGCTCCATTAAGAAGCTAGCAGAAGTCATGAAACTTAGAGGATGGTATTAAAAGAATTGTTTATTAATCTATATAATCGACATCAAAAACCGAGCCAATCGCAAATGTAATTAACTTAGTTAAGTGTTTTCACTAGTAAGAAGCTAAGAAGTCTAGAGAATAGAAAAATCAGCTAGTCACATCATCTAAAAATCCAGGTAATATTAGATATTACCTGGATTTGTTTTATCCTTGCTTAGCTACTCCTGTCTTTATAGCAGCTTCAGCTACAGCCTTGGCTACTGCAGGGGCTACCCTTTCATCAAAGGCAGCTGGGATTATATATTCTTCATTTAATTCTTCATCAGCTACCAGTCCTGCTATGGCATAGGCTGCTGCTAATTTCATCTCTTCGTTGATTTCACTAGCCCTTACATCCAGAGCCCCTCTAAAGATTCCAGGGAAGGCTAGGACATTATTGATTTGGTTAGGGAAGTCTGACCTTCCTGTACCCATTACCTTGATCCCACCTGCTAGAGCAACTTCAGGTAGAACTTCTGGTACTGGGTTGGCCATGGCAAAGGCGATGGCATTTTCATTCATGCTTTCAACCATTTCTTGAGTTACGATGTTAGGTGCTGAAACCCCTAGGAAGATATCCGTTCCAGCTATTGCATCAGCAAGACTACCCTTCCTATTTTCCTTATTGGTTATTTGGGCCATTTCCCTTCTTATTGGATCAAGGCTTTCATCCTCCTTGTCTAGGATTCCCCTGCTGTTGCAGATGATAACATCCTTGATTCCAGCATTCATTAAAAGTTTTGATATGGCTATACCAGCTGCTCCTGCTCCACTTACGGCAGCAGTAACATCTTCTATCTTCTTGCCAACTACCTTTAAGGCATTAATTATACCAGCTAAAACCACTATGGCAGTCCCATGTTGGTCATCATGGAATACAGGAATATCTAATTCCTTCTTAAGCCTTTCTTCTATCTCAAAGCACTTAGGTGCAGCTATATCTTCTAGATTAATTCCTCCAAAGGATGGGGCTATTTGCTTTACTGTTTCAATAATAGTCTCCACATCTTGCCCTTCTAGGCAGATAGGGAAGGCATCAACATTAGCAAAGGACTTAAATAGTACTGCCTTACCTTCCATAACAGGCATACCTGCCCTGGCACCAATATTACCTAGACCTAAAACTGCAGAACCATCAGTTACTACAGCCACCATGTTGCCCTTGTTGGTATAGTCGTAAACTTTTTCAGGATCTACATGAATATCCTTACAGGGCTCAGCAACACCGGGACTATAGGCTAGGGTTAAGTCATCTGCTGTCTCCACCTTCACCTTGCTAATAACCTCTATCTTACCCTGGTTATCCTTGTGTAATTTTAAAGCTCTCTCTCTTAAATCCATGAACCATTCCTCCAGTCTTTTATTAATATTAGTGACCACTTTTAGGTCTTAAAGATCATTATTAACTACCGGTAGGGTGGAGCCACCATATGGCATTACCAATACCTTTACATCCTGACCCAGTTCCTTGATGGCATCATTATAGGCCTCCTGGACACTGGTATAGGGCTCCATAAATATGGATTTGACAATATCTGCATCCATTTCTGAAACCATGAATATCTTGGCCTTTTTCTGTACCAGGGCTATAGCAGCTGCCTTATGTCCCCCCAGGACAAACTTTTCCCTTATCCTGGCTATTATATCATCTGGTGAGTCGGCCTCTGTCATCCACTCCTCAAAGATCTTACTGCCAAAACCCTCCTTACAGGAGCCAACTAGGATGATTATTCCCCCATCCTTAACGGCATGCTCGGCATTGGCCAGGGCCTTTTGGGTCTGGTAGAGGTTGATATCCTCAGGAGCTCCCCCCTGAGATACTATCACTATATCAGCCTTCTCGTGGAGCTGTTTCTTATAGATCTTATCCAAAAACTCACAACCGACCCTGTGGGCCTTTATATAATCCCCTGCTACAGAGAAGATTATTTCCTTCTTCTCATTTAAAACCACATTTACTATGTAATCTATTGGACAATACTGGATGGCTTCATTTAAATCATCCCTGACAGGATTATCAATTAACCTACCCACCTTGGCATCATCCAGAACCATGTTCCTGTGGTTGGCCTGGATTGCAGCAGGGGTTGATACTCCTGGCATTATGGCCTTGGCCCCTCCACTATA
>JAAYTL010000094.1 GCA_012518035.1 Tissierellia bacterium
CAAGATTCAAATCTAATCTTCCTACCTATTATATATATAGTACCCAATAAGTTAAAAGAAACCTATGTAAGTAAGAGTTTGAAGATTTAAATTTTATTGACAAGGGCTTTAAACTCTGATAATATCGTATCAAATCAAATACGCGTTGGTTTGAGAAGAGGCCGCGGGAGATAATGAGTAGGTAACGAAAGGTGTCACCGCCGAAATACAGTTTGTATTGGGGCTATATCTAATAGGTATAGAACTGTCAAAATAAAATGGCCCAGTTTTATTTTGAAGCACTTCTCTTACTAAGGGCAGAAGGACAACCCCAAACTATAAGCCTTTTGCTTATAGTTTTTGTGTTTAAAGAAAGGATGACATTATGAGACTATTAGGTAGTATGAAGGTAGAAGATAATAAACTATCGATAGGAGGGGTGGATGTAGCCACCCTAGCTAAGGAATACGGAACCCCTCTCTATATCATTGACCAGGAAGAGCTAGAAGACAAATGCAGGTTGTTTAAAGAAAACTTTAGCCACCCAGATTTAAGAGGAGAGGTAGCCTATGCATCCAAGGCATTTTTGACGGTGGGTATGGCCCAGTTGATTAATAAGGAGGGCCTCAGCATCGATGTGGTATCAGGTGGCGAACTATATACAGTCCATAAGGCGGGCTTCCCCATGGATAGGGTCTATTTTCATGGGAATAATAAGACCCTGGAGGAGTTGGAGCTAGCCATTAGGCTTAAATGTGGAAATATCATCATAGACAATCGCCATGAGGCTAAAATCTTGGGTGAGCTTCTGGAAAAGCATGATTATAAGATGAATGTATTTTTGAGGGTAAACCCTGGCATTTCTGCAGAGACCCATGACTATATCAAGACTACTACAGATGATTCCAAGTTTGGGGAATCCATCTTCCAGGAGGATATCTACCAAATCCTTAGGGATATCAAGGTCCAAGATTATATGAATTTTAAGGGCCTCCATTGCCATATAGGTTCCCAGATCTTTGAAGAAGAGTCCTTCCTAAGGGCGGTAGATGAGATGCTCTATTTTTATCAACTGGTAAAGAATGAGCTGGACATAGAGTTTGAGAGCATTAACCTGGGTGGAGGATTTGGGGTCTATTATGCTGAAGGGGATAGGCCTATAGATTTAGGACCCTTCCTGCAAAGGATGATAGACTATATCTACCAGGGCAGTAGGCGAAGGGAGCTTACTATAAGACATGTCCTAATAGAGCCGGGTAGGTCCATTATCTCCAATGCTGGTTCCACCCTATACACCGTCGGGGGTACCAAGGAGACCTATAGCGGTAAAAAATACATCTTCATAGATGGCGGTATGAGTGATAACCCCCGTCCGGCCCTATATCAGGCAAAATATGAAGCCATCATAGCCAATAAGGCTGAAGAAGCTCCAGATACCCTTTATACAGTGGCTGGAAAACTATGTGAATCAGGGGACGTCTTGATTGAGGATATAAAGCTACCTAGGGCAGAGGCTGGTGATCTTCTACTAATATCTTCAACAGGGGCTTATACCTTTAGCATGTTCAGTAACTACAACCGGGTTTTAAGGCCAGCAGTGGCTTTGGTCAAGGGTGGTAGCCCCAGGCTTATGGTTAGACGTCAAACCTATGAGGACTTGGTTAGCTTAGATGAAGAATTAATATAAGAGGAGGATGGAGATCAATGACGATTTTCAAAGGTTCAGGAGTAGCTATAGTAACACCCTTTAACGAGGACGGAACTATAAATTATGAGGAGCTGGCTAGACTACTGGAGTTTCAAATTGAAAACCAGACAGATGCCATAATAATTGCAGGAACAACAGGTGAGGCTTCCACTTTAACAGATGAGGAGCAACTAGCCCTAATAGACTTTACAGTCAAGAAGGTAGATGGACGTATTCCGGTGATTGCAGGCACAGGCAGCAATGATACTAGACATGGGATTAGCTTAAGTGTAGAGGCTAGTAAGCTAGGTGTAGATGGGCTACTTATGGTAACTCCATACTATAACAAGTGTACCCAAGGGGGATTAATAAAACACTTTACTGCCATGGCTGAAAAAGTGGATGTGCCAATAATCCTCTATAGTGTACCTGGCAGGACTCAGGTAAATATAGAACCTGAAACGGTTTATGAGTTAAGCAAGGTGGATAATATAGTGGGCTTAAAGGATGCTACAGGGGACCTGGCCTATGCTGTAGAAGTCATGAGGCTTTGTGGACCTGACTTTGCCCTATATTCTGGTAATGACGATATAATAGTACCCATCCTGTCAGTGGGTGGAGTAGGGGTAATCTCCGTATTGGCCAATGTAGTGCCCAAGGAAACCCATGATATGGTGGACTTCTACCTTCAAGGCAGGGTAAAGGAATCAGCAGCCCTACAGCTCAAGTATAAGCCCCTAATCGATGCCCTCTTTGCAGAGGTTAATCCCATCCCGGTGAAAAAGGCCCTGGAATTAATGGACTATAAAGTAGGATCCTTGAGGTTGCCATTGACGGAGGCAACGTTAGCAACTACTGCCCGTCTTGAAGAACTGATGAAGGAAGCTGGTTTGATATGAAGATTCTCTTAAGCGGATGTACCGGGGCCATGGGTAGGGTTATCACGGAAGTCTGCCAATCAAAAGAAGGATATGAGATAGTGGCTGGCTTTGCCATTAGCGATACAGGAGACCTTCCCTATCCAGTCTATATGGATATTCAAGATGTCCGGGAAGAGGTGGATGTGGTTATAGACTTTTCCAATGTAGATGCCCTAGCCAGTGTCTTAGACTTTGGAGTAAGGAGGAAGGTCCCCCTAGTGATAGCTACAACTGGATTGGGAGATGATGAGCATGAAAAGATAAGGCAGGCTGCCCAGGAGGTTCCCATCCTCCAGTCAGGCAATATGAGCCTGGGTGTAAATACCCTCCTTTATATAGTAGAGAAGCTAGCAGCCTCCTTGGGGGATTTTGATATAGAAGTGGTGGAAAAACACCATAGGTATAAGGTAGATGCCCCGAGTGGAACTGCCCAGATGTTGGCAGAGGCAGCTAGGAAGGGGCGTCAAGATATAGATAGGCTGGTCTATGGCAGGGAGGGTGGAGACACCAAGCGCCAGGATGGTGAGCTGGGTATCCATTCCATCAGGGGAGGAACCATAGTTGGTGAGCACTCTGTTATCTTTGCTGGTGAGGATGAAATTGTGGAAATCAAGCATACCGCCCTATCCAAGAAGGTTTTTGCCCATGGAGCCTTTAAGGCGGCGGATTTTATTATAGGGCAGAAAGCAGGCCTGTATAGGATGGAGGATGTGATGGGATGATAAGGATAGGAGTTATAGGCTGTGGTAACCTAGGTCGCGGAGTGGAAAGGGTTATCTCCTTAAATGAAGATATGGAGCTGGTGGGGATCTTTACCAGGAGGAATCCAGCTGAAGTATCTACCTTATATAGTCATGTCTACAGTATGGATAGGCTAATGGACTTTAAGGATAAGATAGACGTCTGTATCCTATGTGGGGGCTCGGCAAGGGACTTACCAGAGCAGACCCCTCTGATTACGGAGCATTTTAATACAGTGGATAGCTTTGATAACCATGCTAAGATACCGGAGCACTTCCAGAGGGTGGATGAGGTGGCCAAGGCAAGTGGAAAAGTATCGGTGATTTCAGTGGGCTGGGACCCTGGCCTCTTTAGTATCAACCGCCTCATGGGAGAGGCTATCCTACCCCAGGGCAGGACCCATACCTTCTGGGGCAAGGGAGTCAGCCAAGGCCATTCCGATGCCATAAGGCGGGTAGATGGGGTCAAGCTTGGGGTCCAATATACCATCCCTAAGGAGGAAGTTATAGATAGAATTCTAGCAGGGGAGGATGTAGACCTCTCCACTGCTGATAAGCATATCCGTCTTTGCTATGTAGTGGCTGAGGAGGGGGCGGATGAAGAGTCCATCCGTGAGGCTATAGTTACCATGCCAAACTACTTTGCAGACTATGAAACCAGGGTAGAATTCATAACCGAAGAGGACTTTAAGAAGGACCATACTGGCATGCCTCATGGAGGCAGGGTAATTAGGTTGGGTGAAACCAGTCCAGGTACTAAGCAGGCCTATGAGTTCAGGTTGAGTCTAGACAGCAATCCTGACTTTACCGCCAGTGTAAGTCTGGCCTATGCCAGGGCCTGTTACAGGTTGGCCAAGGAAGGTAGGACAGGGGCCTTTACGGTTTTAGATATAGCACCCAAGTACCTGTCTCCCAAGTCGGATTTAGACTTACAGAGGGATTTATTATAATCTATATGAGATTTACCCAGCTTTTGGCATCCTTATATGCCAGGGCTATAATGTATTGGAGTGATAGATAGAATGAAGGAGATAATAGTTGCCAAGTTTGGAGGAAGCTCCCTGGCCAATGGCCATCAATTTAAAAAGGTAAGGGATATAGTCAAGGCGGACAGCCGAAGGAGGTATATAGTACCTTCGGCACCTGGTAAAAGTAGGCCAGGGGATACCAAGGTGACGGATTTACTCTACCTATGCCACGATAAAATGCAGGAGGGCTTAGATATTAGCCCGGTATTTTCTGAGATTGAGAAGAGGTATCAGGAGATATGTAGAGACCTAGGTCTTTCCATAGGTATAGAGGAAGTCTTAGGTGAGATAAGGGAGCGAATCCTGGCTGGGGCTTCCAGGGATTACCTGGCCAGTAGGGGGGAGTACCTAAATGGGATTATCCTTTCCCAATACCTAGGCTTTGAGTTTATAGATGCCAAGGATATCATCCTCTTTAATGATGAGGGAAGGCTGGATTTAAAGGCAAGTGAAGATAGAATTAGGAAGAGGCTCAAGAGTGTAGACTATGGAGTTATCCCAGGCTTTTATGGGGCTGATGGGGATGGAAACATAGTTACCTTTTCCAGGGGTGGCTCGGATATCACTGGCTCCATAGTTGCCAGTAGTGTCAGGGCCAGCCTGTATGAGAACTGGACTGATGTATCGGGATTCTTGGTGGCTGACCCCAACATAGTCAAGGATGCCAAGACTATGGAAGTGGTGACCTACAAGGAGCTTAGGGAGCTTTGCTATATGGGGGCCCCGGTCCTTCACGAGGAATCCATCTTTCCTATTAAGATGCTTGGTATACCCATCAATATAAAGAACACCAATAGGCCTGAGGATAAGGGGACCCTGATAGTTGATGAGTCCATGAATCCACCCATCAGGGATAGTGTAACGGGGATTTCAGGTAAGAAGGACTTTACAGTTATAAGGGTAGAAAAAAACCTCATGAACTCGGAGATAGGTTTTATCAGGAAGCTGGTATCCATCTTTGAAAGATACCGTATCTCCATAGAGCATATACCATCAAGCATAGATTCTCTATCGGTGGTAGTATCTAATAGTAATATTGCTGGTAAACTGGAGGATATCATAGAGGAGATCAAGAGGGAATGCCAACCAGATGACATCGTCATCTACCCAGATATGGCCCTGATAGCAGTGGTAGGCAGGGGCATGGCCAAGACAAGGGGAATTTCAGGAAGTATCTTTACTGCCCTGGCTAACCAGGGGGTAAGAATCAGGATGATTTCCCAGGATTCCAGTGAGTTGAATATCATACTTGCAGTGGATAGGGAGGATTTCGACAAGACTGTAGAGACTATCTATGGAGTAATCCAGCAGAAATAAAAAGACTAGTTTATAATATATTTGGCTTGTATATAGTTTCTTTTAGTGATATAATATTTTAGGTAAATTTATTCCTTGCCCTATCAAAAGGATGGGGCCGATAGTCCACAAGGAGGTGAAGGTCATGAGAAAGTACGAAGCATTATTTATCTTTTTACCCAATATGGAAGAAGAAAAAAGAGTTCAGCTAATTGACAGGTTCAAGTCTATTATTGAGGCTGATGGAACTGTTACAAACGTTGATGAATGGGGCGTTAGAAAGTTAGCTTACCTAATTGATGACATTGGTGAAGGATATTATACTCTAATAAACTTCGAAGGTACACCAGCAGTTGTCGATGAGTTAGATAGGATAGCTAAGATATCTGACAGCGTAATGAGACACATGATCATTAGAGACGAATAATAATCTAAGGATGGTGGGTATAAATGAATTCCGTTGTACTAATAGGTAGGTTAACCAGGGACCCAGAATTAAGATATACTCCAAGCTCAGGAAATGCAGTTTGCTCATTTACACTAGCTGTAGATAAGCAACTTTCAAGAGAAAAAAAGCAGGAGATGGAAGCTAGGAACCAACCAACAGCTGACTTTATAAATATTGTTGTATGGGGGAAAACTGCTGAAAACTGTGCCAATTATTTGGCCAAGGGTAGAATGACAGCAGTACAAGGTAGGATCCAATCAAGGTCATACGATGACAAGGATGGCAGGAGGGTTTATGTCACCGAAGTCGTGGCCCAAAATGTTGAATTTTTGGAATGGCCTGACAGTCCTAGGGGAGGTAATTCTGGATTTGATAACCGCAAAGATACCGATTTTCCGGGTATAGAAGGATTCCATCCCACAGACAATGATGATATTCCATTCTAGAAGGAGGGGAAAAGATGCAAAGAAGATATAGACCTAGAAAAAGAGTTTGCAGTTTTTGTGCAGATAAGGTTGAAAAGATAGATTACAAGGATATCAATAAACTTAAGAAATATATCACTGACAGGGGCAAGATTATGCCAAGAAGAATGTCAGGAAACTGCTCAAAGCATCAAAGAGAAGTGACAACAGCAATCAAGAGAGCAAGGCAGGTAGCCTTACTACCATATACTGCTGAATAAGAGAGGATAAACCTCTCTTTTTATTTGACTTATTTTACTTTAGTCTGTATTATTTTAATAAGACTATTAATTAAAGTTAATATAAAGGTAGGGGAATAGGGTGGATAATAGGGGCATAGATATAGTTAAGAATATGAAAACTGTAGAATGGTTAAAATCAGAGCTCTTAGGCAATGTGGCATACCTACATAGGATCTTTGTTGATAGTGAAGAAAATAGTAGGGAGAATATTGAAGATACCCTCTCTAACATTATCCTTGAATCCTATATCCTGGCCCAAAGACTAGGTATAAGTTTCAAGGACTTGGACTATGCCTTAAGGGAGAATATTAGATTGAATTTGATTGAAGAGCATAAAATAGAGAAATGGTATGGAGATTTGAGTAGGCTTCTAGATTATCTTGAAGCCAGGGAAAATAGAGGTGAAGTCTTTGAATAATGACAGAATGAATAGGAGAGTGCTAGAAGGCATTATCTTGGCCATAGCAAGCAGTATATATG
>JAAYTL010000012.1 GCA_012518035.1 Tissierellia bacterium
GATGGCGATTTGGATATGAACTACTTCCAACACAAGCCCTACCTAGATAACTTTAATGAAGAACATAACCTAGAGCTAGTTGTTATTGGTCAGGTACATGTAGAGCCCCTAGCCTTATATTCAGATAAGTACGATTCTCTAGACGAGCTACCAGATGGTGCAGAGATTCTGATTCCAGACGACCCAACCAATGGAGCCAGGGCCCTACTACTATTACAAAGCGAAGGACTAATTGAATTAAAAGACCCAACAGATTTGATGGCAACTGAAAACGACATTGTGACTAATCCTAAAAACCTTAAATTCACTGCCCTTGATGCAGCTAATATTGCAAGAACCTATACCGATGTTGATGGTGGTATAATAAATGCAAACTTCGCCATAGATGCAGGACTAAACCCTGTTAAGGATGGTATCCTGGTTGAAGGCGACCAGTCTCCATATGCTAATATTCTGGCAGTTAGGGCAGGAGACGAAAACAATGAAACCTATAAAAAGGTAGTGGAGGTATTAAACTCCGATAAGGCTAGAGAATTCATCGAAACTGAATATGAAGGAACAATCACCCCAGTATTCTAAAAAATAAAAAAAAGCCTTGAATTATTTGCTAGAATAGAGTATACTATACTTTAACTTAATAAATCGATGATGAGGATGATGATAAGGAATTAAGCTCAGAGAGCCTATGGCTGGTGGAAATAGGCCTTAAGAATTATCATTTGCTACCTCAGAGGATTTTGCTACAAACAAAACGGATTACAGCCGTTATACTGTTAAGAGTGGATCATTAGATCAATTTGGGTGGTAACGCGTAAGCTAAGTCTTTCGTCCCTTAGTTAGGGATGAAAGACTTTTATTTTTTTACGTCCCTGATTAAACCCTTATTCTTCTAATGGTCAAATTGGGTGGTACCGCGAAGAAGATGTCCTTCGTCCCTTATATTTAGGGATGAGGGACTTTTTTATTTTGATAAAGGAGGCAGATATCATGCAAAAGAGATTATTTATTCCAGGACCGGTAAATGTAAGAGAAGATGTTTTAGAGCAAATGACAAGACCCTTAATGGGACATAGAACTAAAGATGCCTCTGATTTGCAAAGGGGTATAAGTAGGAAACTTCAAAAAATATTCTATACAAAGAATCAGATTATCCTGTCCACATCATCAGGGACGGCTATGATGGAGGGAGCAATCCGATCATTTACCAAGAAGAGGGCAGCAGTATTTTCCAATGGCTTCTTCGGAACCCTTTGGTATGAGATGGCCCTAAGAAACAACATCCAGGCAGACCTGTTTATGGGTAAAAAAGGTGAGGCTATAACACCCCATATGGTGGAGGAGGTCCTATCTACAGGTAAATATGACTTGATAACCATAACCCACAATGAAACAACCACAGGCATAACTAACCCCATGGAGGACTTGGCCAAGATACTAAATAAGTATCCTGATGTGGTATGGTGCGTTGATGGGGTTAGTTCCATAGGAGGTATAAAACTAGAGATAGATAAACTGGGGATAGATGTGTGTGTAGTATCCTCCCAGAAGTGCCTAGGCTTGCCACCGGGAATGGCCATCGCCAGCGTGTCTGAAAAGGCAATAGCTAGGGCTAGGGAAATAGACTTCAGGGGATATTATCTGGACTATTTAGAGCTCTATGAGACCATCAAAAAGACCGACTACCAATATATATCTACTCCAGCCCTACCTATGATGTATGCCATGGACTACCAATTAGACAAGATCTTGGCTGAAGGTTTAGAAAACCGCTTTAAAAGACATGAAAAGCTGGCCGAGATGACAAGAAACTGGGCAAGGAAACATTTTATACTCTATGCCAAAGATGAATGGGCTTCTAATACCGTAACCACCGTAACCAACACCTTGGGGCTGGACATCGACCAGCTCAATGAGGAGCTGGGTAAAAGAGGATTTCAAATTTCCAACGGCTATGCTGATTTGAAGAATAAGACCTTTAGAATAGGTCATATGGCTGACTGCACCCTTAAAGAATTACAAGAGTTACTGGACACCCTAGATGAGGTGCTGGGATTCAATTATAAGGATAAGAAAATAGCTATCTAGCAAATAAAAAAAGGGCTACTGCCCTTTTTCTCCTAGATATGCCCTATGAGTCAAGGTTTAATCTTTTTTCTTGGAATTGATATCGTTCAAATATCTATATATGGTAGCTTCAGAGCTATGGAGTAGCTTGGCTATATAAGTAACAGCTCCCTTTAACATAAATATACCCTTATCATCTAAGATTCTTACGATATTTAACTTCTCCTCCTTGGTCAACCTGTCCAAGGGTACATTGCTATTCCTAAGGACTTTTTTGATGGCATTCTCTGCTACCTCTTCTATGCTGGTAGCTATGCTATCCGTCTCATCGGAAAAAATAATGTTCTCCAATTTTTCAAAGCTATTCTTATGGATTAGTTCATCTGGATGTATTAGACTCAATAACTTATCATGTAACTCCCTGAATTCACTATCATCAAAGTTGATACATAGGAGTCCTATCAGTTTGTCATTTCCATTTTTTATAAATAGGGTAGAGGAACGTAGAATCTTATCATCCTTTACTACGCTATTATAGTTGGCGTGATAGTCAGAATGCTCATACTCCCTATTTACTATGGACTTAAGGGCAGATTCTGTCAGTGGAGCCCCAACGGTCCTTCCACTTATATGGCCATTAGCTATGGCTATGATACTTCTATCATCTCTTCTTAAATCATATAATACAATTTCATAGGATGGTCCTAATACTACTGCTAAAAATTCAACTAGTTTTAAGTAATATGACATTATGTCCTTATCCATCTCTTCGGCCTCCAATCCTGTCTAGTTTAATATTATTATAGGATAATAATAAAAACTTATCAACATACAAAATTTACTACAAGACTTCTTAAAGAAAGTGAGAATAAATTCTCAAATTATAGACATTTGCATCATAAATAAGTCAAAAATAGTAAATTTACTTTCATATTGCAAATATATTTTCAATGTGATAAAATAAATCATAGATAGGAAAACCATTTCAAAAATATATTAAGGAGGAATATATATGGCTATTAAGTATGTAGCAGAACCTTTTAGAATCAAGATGGTTGAGTCAATTAAGATGTTGACTCGCGAAGAAAGGATTGAAAAGATCAAGGAGGCAAAATACAATCTTTTTAATCTAAAGGGTGAAGACGTTTACATTGACTTATTGACAGACAGTGGTACCAATGCAATGAGTGACAAACAATGGTCAGGCATGATGGTGGGTGACGAGGCCTATGCAGGTGGTAGGAGTTACTTTAAACTAGTAGAGGCTGGGCAAGACATATTTGGATATAAGTATATCCAACCAGTACATCAAGGCCGTGCTGCAGAAAAAGTATTATTCCCCCTATTATTAGGCAAGGGCAAGTATGCAATCTCCAACATGTTTTTTGACACAACCAGGGCCCATGTTGAGTTGTCAGGTGCAAGGGCAATTGACTGTGTTGTAGAGGAGGCAAAAGACCCAACCATAAGAGCACCTTTTAAGGGTAACATGGACGTTGAAAAATTAGAAAAGTTGATAAATGAATTAGGACCAGAAAATGTAGGTCTAGTTGTTATGACCATTACTAACAACTCAGCCGGTGGACAACCAGTATCTGTTCAAAACATGAGGGATGTTTCAGCTGTATGTAAGAAATACGGTATTCCACTAGACATTGACGCTGCTAGATATGCTGAAAATGCCTTCTTCGTTAAGCAAAGAGAAGAAGAATTCAAGGATGCATCAATTAAAGAAATAGTTAAGGAAATGTTCTCCTATGCTGATTACTTTACCATGAGTGCTAAGAAGGATACCATTGTAAATATGGGTGGTATCATTGGTATCAAAGAAGATGATGAACTATATCAAAAGATAAAAGGTAATACCATCTCATTTGAAGGATTCACATCATATGGAGGATTATCTGGTAGAGATCTAGAAGCTTTAGCAGTTGGTCTATATGAAGGTATAGACGAGGACTTCCTAAGATATAGGATTGGACAGATGGAATACCTAGCAGCCAAATTAGATGATGCTGGTATAGCCTATCAATCTCCAGTAGGAGGCCATGGAGTATTCGTAGATGCTAAGGCTATGTTCCCACACATTCCTTATAATGAGTTCCCAGGCCAAGCCCTAGCTGTCGAGCTATATATAGAGGCTGGTATTAGGACTTGTGATATCGGATCCTATATGCTTGGAAACGACCCAGATACAGGAGAACAATTAAAGGCAGACTTTGAATTTACTAGACTTGCAATTCCAAGAAGGGTTTACACTCAAGCCCATTTCGATATAATGGCTGACGCCCTTATAGCTATAAAGGAAAGGGCATCTCAAGTTAAAGGCTACAGGATTACTTGGGAACCACCAGTACTACGTCACTTCCAAGCCCACTTAGAGCCAATTGAATAAAGTTTTAAAAAGAATATAAATAATTGTGTCCTTGTAGGGTATAAACCCTACAAGGACCCTCCTATAAGATGTTAGACATAATTAACTACCCAGACCCAATTATTTTGCTTCATAGTTACATTTGTTGTATTTTACGCCTAAAATAGTTAATCTACAGGATTAACTGTTTATAAAATATAAAAAGAGGTGAAATTATGAGTACTGACAAGAATCAAGTAACTATTGATAACAGAGAAACCTTCTCTGGACGTTGGGGTTTTGTACTGTCATGCGTTGGCTCAGCCGTAGGAATGGGTAATATTTGGCTCTTCCCTACTAGAGTATCCCTCTATGGTGGTGGTACATTTATACTACCCTATATTTTCTTCGTACTAGCAATAGGATATACGGGAGTTTTTGGCGAGATGGGCCTAGGTCGTGCTGCTAAAAGTGGTCCCATCGGAGCATTTTCACAGGCTATGAAGTACAAGGGCAAAGATGAGAAGATAGGTAGGGCCTTGGGCTTTATACCTACCATAGCAAGTTTATTACTGGCAATAGGTTATACTGTTGTTATAAGCTGGATCTTAAAGTATACAGTAGGAACCTTTACTGGAGCCACACTTGCACCAGCTTCTATCGATGAATTTGGAGCAGCTTTCGGAGGAATGGCATCATCATTTGGAAACACTTTATGGGTATTTATAACTATAGCACTTACTTTCTTTATAATGAATGCTGGTATTTCCAAGGGTATAGAAAAGGTAAACCTATTTATGATGCCACTATTCTACCTATTGTTTATAGTCTTGGCAATCTATATTGCTACTCTACCAGGGGCATCAGAAGGATATAAGTATATCTTTACCTTTGATCCTAAGGGTTTAGCAGATCCAATTGTTTGGATATTCGCACTAGGTCAAGCCTTCTTCTCCCTATCCTTGGGTGGAAGCGGTACTGTTATCTATGGTTCATATCTAAAAGATGATGAAGACATTTTAACAAATGCTAGATTGGTTACTATTTTTGATACATCAGCAGCCTTATTAGCAGCCTTAGTAATTATTCCAGCCATGGCAACTACAGGTAGTCAATTATCAGAAGGTGGACCTGGACTATTATTCATCCACCTACCTAACATATTCAAGAATATGCCAGGTGGTAGTATAGTAGCCATACTATTCTTTGTTGCAGTAACCTTTGCAGCTATTACTTCTATAGTAAACCTATATGAGACTTCAATAGCAGCCCTACAAGATGAGTTTAAGTTCTCAAGAACTAAGGCCTCCATCACTATAGGTGTTATAGGTTTAGGAGTTAGTTTATTCATTCAAGGAATCATTGGAGAATGGATGGATCTCGTTTCAATCTATATCAACCCAATAGGGGCAGTTCTAGCAGCCATTATGTTATACTGGGTATTTGGAACAGACTTTGCTAAAGATGAATTCCAAAAAGGTAGAGAGTTACCTATAGGCGGATGGTTTGAGCCTATGACCAAGTATGTATTTGTAGGTATAACCATAATAGTCTATGTAGCAGGTGTAGTACTTGGAGGAATCGGTTAAAAAGAAGGTTAAAAAAGACAATCTTCGGATTGTCTTTTTTAATGATTAAATATATTTCATAATGTTGACACTAGATGTTTATATTTGGTAGTATAACAACATCTAGTGTTTTTATTTTGGGGAGGATACAATATGTTGACTAAAATCAGGAAAAGGGACGGTAGGGAAGTACCGTTTAATATAGAGAAGATATCCACTGCCATCTTTAAGGCTGCCCAGGCAGCAGGTGGCCAAGACTATAAAACCTCTATGGAATTAGCGGACAAGGTTGTGGTAATTTGTAATGAAAAATTCAAGGATGGTATACCTGGTGTGGAAGATATCCAGGACATAGTAGAGAAGGTCCTTATAGAGGAAGGCCATGCCAGGACTGCCAAGGAGTACATAATCTATAGGGCGGAGAGAAGTAGGGTTAGGGACATGAATACTAGGCTAATGAAGGTCTTAGGGGATTTGACCTTCAAGGACGCCAAGGATGTGGATCTGAAGAGGGAGAATGCCAATATAGACGGAGATACAGCCATGGGGACCATGTTAAAATATGGATCCGAGGGTGCCAAGGAATTCTATGATTTGTTTGTCTTAAATCCTGACCACTCTAGAGCTCACAAGTCTGGAGACATTCATATCCATGATTTGGATTTTTTAACCTTGACAACTACATGTTGTCAGATAGATATAATAGATTTATTTAAGAATGGTTTTTCTACAGGACATGGTTATCTAAGGGAACCACAAAATATCCATTCATATGCATCCCTAGCCTGTATAGCTATCCAATCAAATCAAAACGACCAGCATGGTGGTCAGAGTATACCCAACTTTGATTATGGAATGGCCATAGGGGTGAGGAAGACCTATATCAAGGACTATAGAAGAAACCTCAAGAAGTCCATCGTCCTCCTATCCGACTTGGATCTGGACGAAAATATAGACTATATCTTCAATATCTTAGAAAAGGAATATGGCTTAACCCCATCTATAGCCGATAATGAAGCCTATCTTGAAAAGGAGGCTGCATACCTTCAGGAGATATTAAATGATGAAAAACTGGTTAAGAAGGTTCAGGACTTTGCCCTTAGAACAGCCTATAAGGATACGGATGAAAAGACCTACCAAGCCATGGAGGCCCTTATACACAATCTAAATACCATGCATTCCAGGGCAGGGGCCCAGATTCCCTTTAGCTCCATCAACTATGGAACTGACACCAGCGTGGAGGGAAGAATGGTCATCAAAAACCTATTACTAAGCACTGAAGCAGGCTTGGGTAACGGAGAGACCCCCATCTTCCCCATACAGATTTTCAAGGTAAAGGAAGGGATAAACTACAATGAGGGCGATTCTAACTATGATCTATTTAAATTAGCCTGTAGGGTTAGTGCCAAGAGGCTCTTCCCCAACTTCTCCTTTATAGATGCCCCCTACAACCTCAAGTACTATAAAGAAGGGCAACCAGAGACGGAAATAGCCTATATGGGGTGTAGGACTAGGGTAATAGGAAATGTCCATGACAGGTCCAAGGAGATTGTCACTGGTAGGGGTAATTTAAGCTTTACCACCATAAATCTGCCCAGGATAGGCCTGGACAATAGGGGAGATATAGATGGTTTTTATAGGCAATTGGATGACACCATAGACTTGGTCATAGCCCAACTCTTGGAGAGGTTTGAGATCCAAGCCAACAAGAAGGTGAGAAACTTCCCCTTCCTTATGGGACAGGGGATTTGGATAGATTCAAAGCAGCTTGACAATGAAGATAATCTGAGGGAGGTTCTCAAGCATGGTACCCTGTCCATGGGTTTCATTGGCTTGGCAGAGTGCCTTAAGGCCCTGATTGGATACCACCATGGAGAGGCTGAAAAGGCCCAGAAGTTAGGCCTTGAGATAATAGGCCATATGAGGAAGAGGATGGATGATATTTCAGAAGAATACAAGATGAACTTTACCCTCTTGGCAACCCCTGCAGAGGGTACTGCAGGTAGGTTTGTTAAGATGGATAGGGAGGTTTATGGAAGGATAGAGGGGATCACAGATAGGGAATATTATACCAACAGCTTCCACCTGCCGGTATATTTTAAAACCACAGCCTTTAAGAAGATATTGCTGGAGGCCCCTTACCATGAATTAACCAATGCAGGCCACATTACCTATGTGGAGGTGGACGGGGATCCTACCATGAACCTAGATGCCTTTGAAAAAATAATCAGATTCATGAAAGAGTCTGGTATCGGATATGGTTCCATAAACCATCCTGTGGATAGGGACCCTATTTGTGGATATACTGGGGTAATTGGAGACACTTGTCCACAGTGTGGTAGGGAGGAAGGGAACACACCCTTCGAAAGGATAAGAAGGATAACAGGTTACCTAGTGGGAACCTTGGATAGGTTCAATGATGCAAAGCGAGCTGAGGAAAATGATAGAATCAAACACTTCTCAATTTAAGGATAAACTAAGGATTGCAGGTATAGTAGAGGAATCCATCGTCGATGGTCCAGGTATTAGGTTGACGGTATTTACCCAGGGCTGTAGCCACCACTGCCCCGGTTGCCACAACCCCCAGACTCATGATTATAAGGGAGGATATGAAATCTCAATTGATGAGATTGTAGATATGGTAAGGGAGAATCCCCTTTTAGATGGGATAACCCTAAGTGGGGGTGAACCCTTTGACCAGGCAGAAGCCTGCAGCACTTTGGCCAGAAAAATTAAGGAGCTGGGTCTTAGTGTTGTGGTTTATACAGGGTATGAGTTGGAGTACCTCCTATCTGAGAAGGAGTATAATGGGCTCCTCCTAGAGGCGGATATATTAATCGATGGTAGGTTTGATGTAAATAGGAGGGATTTGACCCAGGCCTTTAAGGGGTCCACTAACCAGAGGATTATAGATATAAGAAGGACTAGGCTTAAGGGGATTATTTGTACAATCTAAGTAATAATAAAAGGCAAACTGTCAATAAACAGTTTGCCTTTTTTACAGACTTTATATCCTTTTTACTTCTCTTCAATATCCCTCTTAATTCTCTTTCTCTTAATAATCCTATAGGCCAAGAATAGGA
This sequence comes from Tissierellia bacterium, assembly GCA_012518035.1. Lineage (GTDB taxonomy): Bacteria > Bacillota > Clostridia > Tissierellales > Tissierellaceae > JAAYTL01. The sequence goes on from JAAYTL010000012.1 coordinate 9,069, forward strand.
TTAAGGCTAATAAAATCAAGAATGGGGCAGCTAAAATCATCCATATGACCATGTTTTCTAGGCCGGTTACAAATCCGTAGATGGAGTTTTCAATGGCGTTCTTTATCTTGGTTCCAAAGCTTGTATCTATATCTTCCGTGCTTCTAAGCCTTTCTACCTCCTGAATATCTATATAAATAGTGCTAAATTCAACCTTGTCATCAAGATTCATAAGGCTGGCCTGGAGGTGTTCCTTTTCATAGATGATGTAACTGAGTCTTTCTTCTAGGGCGATTATATCTTGAATATTATCTGCCTCTTCTAAGAGGGCTAGGATACGCTCCTCTTGAGTGGTTAAAACCTTTAGTCTTGACTCTGTATCCCTATATTGTTTGGTCACATCCTCCTTCCGAGTACTTTCGGAGATCATGTTGCCGATTCCATTTAACTCAGTTTTGAAGCTAAGGGCATCATTCTTGGGAATCCTAATGGCAAAGGAACCGCGCCTATAACTCTTATTATTATAATATTGATTATAAGAGATATCGGAGTTTTCTATATAGCCCTTATATTTTTCAATTAGTTTCGTTAGATTATTGATGGTCTTATCGAACTCTGTTGTTTCAAAATCTAATTCATAGGTGGTTATGACCTTCTCAGGCTCTAGGCTAGATGGTGGAGAGGCAGGATCGATTTCAGCTTCATCCCTTGCCATGTCACCACCATCCATGCCCTTTCCCCCACCGTATCCTTCATCGGGATAGGCGGTGTTATAACCAGGAGCCTCTGCTACTCCCTCATCATTAGACTTGGAGGAGCTACAGGCTGCCATAAGGGAAAGGACAAGTATGAGGCTTAGGATTAAAATAGACAGCTTTATTGACTTTTTCACGCTAATCACTCCTTTTTTTGATTATATAATGATAGAATAAATAATGGTATACAAATTAGTTACAGTTGTATTAGGGTATAATAGATATAGGATATATTGCTAGAATAGATAGGGATGTGGAGGGATATATATGGATTTAAAACAAATAGAAAAAGATGTAAAACAGGTAACTTTGGAGCTCTTAGAGGCTGCCAACTTAGAAGCTGAGCAGGCTGTGGTAATTGGAGGTAGTACCAGTGAGATAATTGGGGAGAAGATTGGCTCAGCTACCAACATAGATGTTGCCAGGGCTGTTATGAAGAGTTTTGTTTCGGTAATTAAGGAGAACAAGCTCTATCCAGTGGTCCAAGGCTGTGAGCATATAAATCGGGCACTGGTGGTGGAGAGGGAATATGCAAGGCTGCATAGGTTGGAAACCGTCAACGTTATACCAGTTGAAAATGCTGGTGGAGGTTTTGCTGCAGCAGCCATGGAATTATTCGATGACCCGGTAGTGGTGGAGCATGTTGGAGTCCAGGCGGGCATAGACATTGGGGACGTATTTATAGGTATGCATATCAAGGGAGTTGGCGTGGTTGTCAGGAGTAAAATCAAGGAGATAGGTCAAGCCCACCTAAGTATGATTCGTACCCGTAAGAAGCTGATAGGTGGAGATAGGGCCAAGCACTTCTAGGCTGAGCTTGATGAATTGATTTAAAGGTTAAGGAAACAATAGGTCTAAAAGGCTATAGATAATCAACTCTCAGGTGGGTGGGAGTTGATTATTTAGGTTTTTACAATATAAGAAACGGGTTAGGGGATGATCAGACTTGTACTAGAATTAAGAGAAAGAAGGGATACTGTGAAGATTAAGGTAACTTTCAGGTCGTTTTTACTTATAAACTTTGGCTTGCTGATTACAGCCTTGGGGCTGTATTTTTTCCTAATTCCAGCAAATTTAGCTGCAGGTGGCGTAGGAGGGCTGGGTGTTATTATAAATAGGCTCTTACCCCAGATCCCCGTAGGTGTGATAATGTTTATATTCAACATAATATTATTCATCTTGGCCTTTCTTTTGGTTGGCAGGGAGTTTGGGGGCTTGACTGTTTATAACAGTCTCTTGCTTTCAGTCCTGATATATATCTTGGAGCTTTTAATACCCTTAAAGGGTCCTCTAGTGGGAGATTTACTGGTTAACCTAATATACGGGATGCTTACAACTAGTATGGGTATGGCCATAGTCTTTAATCAGAATGCCTCCACTGGAGGAACGGATATCATAGCTGCCATAATCAGTAAGTTTACTGGCCTAAACATAGGAAGATCCTTGCTTATAGCAGATTCCTTGATAGCCCTTGCTGCAATTCTAGTACTAGGTGTAGAGATTGGCCTCTATTCCCTCCTAGGTATCCTGGTCAATACCACCCTTATAGATAAGATAATTTCAGGTTTTAATACCAAATACCAGGTTGCCATAGTAAGCCAGAAGGAGGAGCTGATTACAGACTTTATAACCAGAGAGATGGATAGGGGAGTCACCCTCCTTCATGGAACTGGAGGATATTCTAAGGAGGCAAAGAGGGTAATCTATACTGTGGTTCCCAGGAATGAATATACCATTATAAGAAATAAGATCATGGAGATTGACC
>JAAYTL010000095.1 GCA_012518035.1 Tissierellia bacterium
CCTTGCCGACGGTTGCTGCCTATTTGGTCGCCAATATACTATTTGTACCATCCCTTATTAGGCTTGGAATTGACCCACTTCCTGCCAATATGTTTGTATTCTATTTTGGTATAGTAGCACAGATAACACCACCAGTATGCTTGGCATCCTATACTGCAGCTGGAATTGCAGGAGCAGAATCTATGAAGACGGGAATTACAGGATTCTTGTATGCAACAGTAGCATTTACAGTACCCTTTATATTTATCTATCAACCAGGTATTTTGTTGATAGGTTCTATTCAGGAGATTATCATTGGTACCATAATCTTATTTATTGGGGTATTCTTCTTAGCAAGCGCCATAGGAGGATTCTTAGTAATTGAGTTGAAACCAATTCCTAGAGTTTTACTATTTGGGGCTGCCTTATTGATAATCATACCGGAAATAATCACGGACATAATAGGATTTGGTCTTGGATTCCTTATGTTGATATCCAATCTAGTTATTTCTAGAAGGGCCAAAAATAAAGAGGTGGTTTAGCTATGATAGATGTAAGAAGAGAGTGCAGGGTTCTGATAATTGGAGCTGGAGCTGCTGGCCTAACTTGTGCCTCAAGGTTAATCAGCCAGGGTGAGAAGGATATCCTTATATATGCAAAGAGCTACGGGGCAAGCCCTGAAATAGCTGGGATTAACTTCCTGACAGAGGATACAGAGGCTGAGCGAAAACTATACTTTGATGATATGATGAGGGTAGGCTACTATGTTAATGATGCCTCCCTAGTAGAAAACATGGTCAACAATAGTCATGCCACATTAAACTTCTTACTGGATTTGGGTGTAGGATTTACCAAGGAGGAAAATGGAGAATTCAAAAAAAGGCATTTATCAGGCCATTCCACCCCCAGGACCCTATGCAATACCGAAGAATTTATAGGCGTGACCATTATGCGGGAGGAGAAGCAGTATATTAAGGAAAAGGGTGTCGAACTAAATACAGGATTTGAATGTATCCATATTAAAGAAGATAGTGAGGGCAGGTATGCCTACTTTAAGAAAAAGAATCAGATTATAGAGGTAAAGGCAGACTTTATTGTCCTAGCCTGGGGAGGAATAGGTGAACTCTTAGGAGAATCCACCTATCCAAAGGATGTCTATGGCAATACCCTTGGAATAGGTTCAGAATTAGGATTGGAATTTGTGGATTTGGAGTTCTTGGAGTATGAGCCCATGGTTATGCTATATCCTGAAAAGACCAAGGGTGAGCCCTGTCCTACAGCTATGTTAGGTGAAGGAGGATACTTAGTAAACAAATCAGGTCACAGGTTTTTACTAGATGAGTTAGAAACCGAGGCGGGAGCCCCTAAGTCCATAATAAATAGATTGATTCAAAGGGAAATAGACAGGGGTAATGGCTCAGAATTTAATGGTATTTGGGCAGATTTGAGGCATATTGATACAAAGGTGTTAAAAGGCTATCCCTGGTTTTATGACAAACTAATGGCTAATGGGGTTGACCCAAACAAGGAGCTCTTAAATGTAGGTCCTATGAAGCATAGTCTGTCAGGGGGCATAAGGGTGGATAAAAACTACAAGGCTAGAAACGGGATATATGCAATTGGCGAAGCTGCAGGTGGCGTTCATGGGGCCTGTAGGTGTGCTGGCAATGGTGGAGCCCAAAGTGTGGTCTCAGGCTTTATAGCTGCCAATGCCATCCTAGATGATATCCTGGTTGATGAAGCCGCAAGTGGTATTAGTGATGATTTTGAATATAAGGTTGATCTAGAGACCTATAAGAGGATAAAGAAGAGTTTAATTGATATAGGTGATGAGAAGTATGGATATGTTAAGGAGCTTGGAGGAATGGAAGAGGCTCTTAAGTACCTGAATGGGCTCTTGGAAACAGAGGAGCTAAATAAGGACACCAAGTCCATCCAGGCAGTTAAATCTGCCATCATGGTCTTGGAAGCAGCTCTGGCTAGAGATGAAAGTATCGGAACCTATGTGGTAAAATGAATATACAAAATAGAAAACCCCTAGGATATATATCCTAGGGGTAAAATATTTACTATTTTACGATTATGTTTTCTGCTTGTAGACCTTTAGCAGAATCAACTACGTCGAATTCTACTTCTTGGCCTTCTTCTAAGGATTTGAAACCATCCTTTTGAATTTGTGAGTAATGAGCGAATACGTCATTACCTTCCTCAGTTGTGATAAAACCAAAACCTTTTTCTGCGTTAAACCATTTTACTGTACCAGTCATAATGTGTACCTCCAAAAATATTATTTCTTAAACATCTTGTAATGCAAACAATATTATCTCACACATGTATGCTTGGTGCAGTACCTATGGGAACATATTTGTTACTTTACATGCTATTTAAGTTCTGTTTAATCATAGCACAGCTAGATATTAATTGCAAGTAAATCTTTTTTTATTTTTTGAGGTAGATTTATTCCCTTAGATTAAGGGAGGCTGGTCAGGGTATAGTAATAAAGACACTTATATAAATAATTTTCTAAACTATTATAGTGGAGGTGAAAAAAATCAAAAATTTAAAACTTTACTATATGGATCCATGTCCCTATTGCCAAAAGGTGATGAGGTATATGGAAGAGAATAATATCCAGGTGGAGATGGTTGATATCCTGGCAGACCCTAAAAACCGTGAGGAGCTTATAGAGGTAGGAGGGATTAACCAGGTACCCATGCTCTTAATCGATGGTAAGCCCCTATATGAGTCCGATGATATAGTCCAATGGTTTAAAGATAATATGTAAATCCTATAGGAATAGGTCCTATAAAGGGACTTATTCCTAAAATTTTGCTTTTACTATTGATTTTCCCTAGCATATACCGTATAGTATGTATAATATTATAACGATTTAACAGATTAGGGGGATAAAGCGATGTTAAATGTTGGATTGTTAGGCCTTGGAACTGTAGGAACTGGAATAGTCGAGATTATTAATGAGAGAAGGAATACCATAACCGGTACTAGCGGAACGGATATTAGGATTAAAAAGATACTTGTTAGGAACGTAAACAAGACCAGGAATATAGATACGGAACAATTAGAGTTAACAGATAACTTTGAAGATATATTAAATGACCAAGAGATAAATGTTATAGTGGAAGTAACAGGGGATTTAGAGTCCTCTTATAGATATATCACTGCAGCCTTAAATTCTGGAAAACATGTAGTGACAGCTAATAAGGCGGTAGTATCTAAGTATTTTGGTGAGCTTTCAGCCTTAGCCAATGAAAAGAATCTTGCCTTCCTCTATGAAGCCAGCGTAGGTGGAGGTATCCCTGTCCTCAAACCCTTGAAGGAACAGTTGGAGCTTAATGAGATAACAGAGGTCCAGGGGATACTTAACGGTACCTGCAACTACATTCTAACCAGGATGATTAATGAAGGCAAGGATTATGGTGAGGTGCTTAAGATAGCCCAAGAACTGGGCTATGCGGAAGCTGACCCATCTGCAGATGTGGAAGGTCATGATACCCTAAGGAAACTTAGGATCCTGGCAACCCTAGCCCTCCAAGCAGATATCACTGAGGAGGATATCCTTTTAGACGGAATTAGCAGCATCAATGCTACTGATGTAGAGAATATAAGGAAGATGGATTCCACAGTCAAGCTAATAGCAGAGGCTAGGAAGACTGATAAGGGCTTTACTGCAATTGTTCAACCCATGATAGTTAAGAATAGTAACTATTTCGCCAATGTAAATATGGCCTTTAATTCCATAGCCTTTAAGGGCAATAATGTGGGAGAGCTTAAATTCTATGGGGCTGGTGCAGGGAAGCTTCCTACTGCCAATGCTGTCCTAAGCGATGTCTTGGACATAGCCCTGGGTACCTATAGGAAGGGTAACCCCTTGGGCAAGGAAGATCTAGTCAATCTAAATGAAAGTATCTCGGGCCAATATTACTTGAGGATTTCAGTGACTAATGATGAAATAAGGGATAAAGTAGAGGGAATTACAAGGGAAGTCCTTCTTGATGGTGAAGAGCTGGCCATATTAATTGAGGAGATTAGGTTGGCTGAAATCCATGAACTCCTAGCAGGCCTAGGCCTGTCCAAGGGTAGCTACTTCTTGGCCAAGATAGCTGACTAAGGGAGGAGTTCGTATTTGGTTGGTAATAACTAGGAGAAATAAAGATTTTAAAAATAACACTTGACAATGGTCCGGGATTTCAATATAATAATTTTAATTTATTGTTGAAGTAACACCTTAATATGTGACAATGAAGAGGAGAGTACATAGCAACTAGCCTTACAGAGACATTTCGGTTGGTGAGAGAAATGGGAAAAGTACTATGGAACATGGCCTTGGAGTCTTTTGTACCGAGACGTAAGTTTAGGCTACAACGGGGACGCCCGATATAGCGTTAGGGGTATGATGGTACCTCGTGAGGTCTTTTTAGCGATAAAAAGATAAAATAAGGTGGTAACACGTGAGCAATAGCTTTCGTCCTTTAGTGGATGGAAGCTTTTTTTATGACCTAACACAGTGAATGAGCATAGCGAATGAACTGATGTACCCTGGGGCACTCCCAAACTGATTCCTGCGGAGCAAATTAAGGTTGTTTGTGAATGTTTATGGAGGTGAAGTAATATGATAAAAGTAAAAAACTTAGTAAAAGAGTTTAGGAATGATACTGATGTCCTTAGGGCTATAGATGATGTATCCTTTGAGGTTAATAAGGGAGAAGTATTTGGAATTATAGGTTTAAGTGGTGCGGGGAAATCAACCCTGGTTCGATGTTTAAATAGGTTAGAAGAGCCGACATCGGGGACCATTGAAATAGATGGAGTCTGCATAAATGATTTAGACAAAAAGTCCCTCCTGGAGGCCAGAAGAAGTATAGGGATGATTTTTCAAAACTTCAACCTCTTTAATCAAAGCACAGTCTATGAGAATATAGCCTATCCCCTTGAAATAATAGGAATGGATAAGAAGGAAATCGAAGAAACTGTAGAAGAAATGTTGGATTTTGTTGATTTAAAGGATAAGAAGAACTCCTATCCTTCAGAAATCTCTGGAGGACAGAAGCAGCGGGTTGCAATAGCCAGGGCTCTAGCCACCAAGCCTAAGATACTCTTAAGTGATGAGTCTACCTCAGCCCTAGACCCGGCAAATACAGAACAGATTCTCAACCTCCTAAAAAGCTCGGTTGAAAGGTATAATATGACCATTATCATGATAACCCACCAGATGGAGGTAGCTAAAAGCATATGTGACAGAATCGCCGTTATGGAGGACGGAAGGATAATAGAGACTGATACGGTAGAGAACATATTTAAGTCTCCTAAAACAGAAAGAACTAAATCCTTTATCAAGTCCTTGCCTGATGTGCTAGAAGACGAGGTTTTCGATCCTGAAGACTTTAAGGGAAAACTCTTAAGATTAAGCTTTGACAGCTCAACTGCTAAAAGGCCAATTATGAATGACCTAATCAAGACTTCAAATTGCACAGTTAACCTTCTATCAGGCAATATAAACAGGCTACGAAATGGAGATGTTTCAGGATATCTCACCATAGAGCTAGACGGGAGCCCAGAAGATATAGAGGCAGCAATAGATGCCCTAACCAGGCAAAACGTAGTAGTGGAGGTGCTGTAAATGGAGAGGATTATTAGCATAGTTTTACCTGCAATACCTGAGACCCTGCTCATGGTAGGTGTATCATCCTTGATAGCAGTGGTGGTAGGGCTTCCTCTAGGGATGATTCTATATACAAGTCAAAAAGGAGGCTTATCAGAAAACCTAACAGTCTATAAGATTCTAGATGGGTTTGTAAACATATTTAGATCCCTACCCTTTGCAGTCCTGATGCTTTTGGTCATGCCCTTGACCAGGTTTATAGTAGGAAGGAGGATAGGTACAACCGCATCAATAGTGCCATTAACCATCACAGCAATCCCATTTATTGCCAGAATGTTTGAAGGGAATTTTAATGGCCTAGATAAGGGCATAATTGAGGCTGCCAGGGCCATGGGTTCAGATACATTGACAATTTTAAGAAAGGTAGTCTTAAAGGAATCCCTGCCCCAAATTATCTCAACTGTCACCATGACCATCATAAACCTAATTGGACAGTCAGCCATAGTTGGTCTAATAGGGGGAGGAGGCCTAGGGGACATAGCAATCAGATATGGATACTCTAGGAACCAAATGGATATACTTTATGCAGCCTGTATAGCAATAATAGTTTTAGTTCAAATAGTTCAACTTGTAGGAAATAATTTAGCAAAAATTGTTGATAAAAAATAAATATTATATGTAAAAATAAGGAGGCAAAAAATGAAAAAGAATATATTAATAAGTTTGATTTTAGTTTTAGCTTTAGTATTTACAGCATGTGCAAGTAATGGTGGAGAAGATACACCTGAAGATCCTAAGGGAGGAGCAGACAATGGAGCTCTAGAAAAGGTAGTAATAGGTGTTTCACCTGCACCCCATGCAGAAATTGTAGAGGCCTTAGAGGATGAGTTTATAGCTGCAGGCATAGAGATTGATTTAGTAACCTTCGATGACTATGTACAACCAAACCTAGCCCTAGATGATGGCGATTTGGATATGAACTACTTCCAACACAAGCCCTACCTAGATAACTTTAATGAAGAACATAACCTAGAGCTAGTTGTTATTGGTCAGGTACATGTAGAGCCCCTAGCCTTATATTCAGATAAGTACGATTCTCTA
>JAAYTL010000013.1 GCA_012518035.1 Tissierellia bacterium
AAATATTTCAAAATAAAGAAGGATTTCTGTTACAAATGTAGAATAAAATATTAAGATATAAGAGGATGATGATATGCAGAGATCACATTTAAAGCTTGGAGAACTATTATTATACGCAGGCAAGATTAACAATGAGCAGTTTGAGGCTGTTTTAGAAGAGCAAAAAAACTCTTCAAACTCCAAGAAAATAGGAGAAATCCTAGTTGAAAAGGGATTGGTTTCAGCCAAGGATATTGTAGAAGCCTTGGAGTACCAGCTGGGATTTCCCAGGGTGGATTTGACAAGATTTCAAATCAACACTGATGTCATTTCTATGATTCCAGAGTCCCTAGCCAGGAAGTATAAGGTAATTGCAATTGACGAAAAAGAGGACAAGCTGGTTGTCGCTATGGCAGACCCCTTAAATATCTTTGCTATAGACGATATCAAGCTCTATACTAAAATGGAACTACAACCGGTAGTTGCCACTAATGCAGATATAGTAAGGCTGATAGATAGATATTATAGTGGTGAATCCACTAAGAAGTTGCTGGAAGAGTTTGATGATATCACATCTCCTTATGATGGTGATGATCTAGATGACTCTGAAATGATAGAGGTAACCTCTGCTCCAATAGTTAGGCTCTTAAATTCCATTATCGAACAAGCTGTCAGAAGAAGGGCATCTGATATTCATATAGAGCCTAGGTCTGAAGATATCAGGATTAGGTTTAGGATAGACGGGGATTTGACTGAGATTATGAACCTATCTCGTAAGAATCTTTCCCCAATTGTTACAAGAGTCAAGATAATGGGTAAAATGAACATAGCTGAGAAAAGGTTGCCCCAAGATGGTAGGGTAGAGACAGTAATCAATGATAAGGAAATAGATATGCGTATATCCTCCCTACCAACGGTCTACGGTGAGAAAATCGTTATCAGGCTTTTGGACAAGTCTAACTACAGTTTTTCCAAGGAAACCCTAGGCTTTAATAAGAGGAACCTGGAGATATTTGACAACCTCTTACAACAACCCTACGGCATGCTCTTGGTAACAGGTCCTACTGGAAGTGGTAAATCCACCACCCTTTATGCAATCTTAAAGGAGTTAAATAGGACGGAGAAGAACATTATCACGGTTGAAGATCCTGTGGAATATAAGTTATCTGGAGTCAACCAGGTCCAGGTAAATACCAAGGCAGGCTTGACCTTTTCAAATGGTCTAAGGTCTATCCTTCGCCAGGACCCGGATATCATCATGGTAGGGGAAATCAGGGACAGTGAGACAGCTGAAATAGCTGTAAGGGCTGCTATTACTGGCCACCTGGTCCTATCCACCCTTCATACCAATGATAGCCCTTCCACAGTAGCTAGGCTTGTAGATATGGGAATTGAGCCCTACTTGGTTTCAGCAGCTGTCATAGGTGTCGTATCCCAAAGGTTGGTCAAGAAGCTATGCCCAGCCTGTAAGGAGCCCTATGAGGCCAGCTATATCGAAAAGAAGATGCTAAATGTAGACCTGGATTCAAACCAGATTCTTTATAAACCCATAGGTTGTAATGCCTGCAACCAAGGTTATAGGGGCAGGACAGCTGTCCATGAATTGATGCCAGTGGACGAAAACCTGAGGAGATTGATAGATTCTGGTGCAACTATAGATGACATTAGAAACTATGCCGTTCAAAATGGAATGAGCACCCTACTCCAGGCAGCAGGAGATCTAGCTATTGAGGGTACAACCTCATATGATGAGGTTATTAGGGTAGGTTTCTCATTAGTTTAGGAGGATAGAGATGGACTTACTGGATATTGTTAGGATTGGGACAGAAAAGATTGCATCAGATATACACGTTACTGTAGGCAGGCCTATTACTCTTAGGATCAATGGGGAGTTGGTTTCTATTGATGATTATGTCTTAACTCCCGAAGACACAAGGAAAATGGTAAGGGAGGCCTTGAGTGATAGCTTGTGGGCCCAACTAGAAGAGAATGGAGAAATAGACTCATCCTACTCTCTGCCTGGAGTAGGTAGGTACCGAATCAACGCCTTTAAACAGAGGGGTAGCTATGGGATGGTCCTCAGAATAATCCCCTTGGTGATTCCTTCAATGGAAGCCTTGGGTCTTCCCAAGGTGGTAGAGGAACTAGCCAGGCTCCGAAGGGGTATGGTCTTGGTAACAGGACCTACAGGTAGTGGTAAATCCACCACCCTGGCTACCATGGTTAATCAAATCAACCATGAGAGAAACTGCCATGTCTTGACCCTGGAGGACCCTATAGAATACCTCCATAAACACCAGGAAGCCCTGGTCACCCAAAGGGAGGTTGGCAGTGATACCGGCAGCTTTGCTAATGCCCTAAGGGCTGCCCTTAGGCAGGACCCAGATGTAATCCTGGTTGGAGAGATGAGGGATTTGGAGACCATCTCCATAGCCCTAACTGCAGCTGAAACAGGCCACTTGGTTTTCTCCACCCTGCATACATCGGGAGCTGCCAAGACCATAGACAGGATTATAGATGTATTTCCACCCCACCAGCAGCACCAGGTCAGGGTTCAGTTATCCTCAGTAATCCAGGGGATAATCTCCCAACAACTCCTGCCCAAGGCTGATGGAGTTGGAAGGGTGGCAGCCTTTGAGGTCATGATAGCTACACCTGCAATTAGGAACCTGATCAGGGAGGATAAGATTCACCAGATAGACACCTCCATCCAGACAGGGGCCAGTCATAAGATGCAGACCATGGACAACTCCCTCATAGAGCTCTACAGGAGGGGGGATATCACCAGGGAGGTTCTCATGACCAATTGTATAGATTTACAGTATGTCAAAAAAATTGTAATGTAGAGGGATACTATGATATACAAGTATAAGGCTTTAACTAAACAAGGGGAAACAATTGAAGGCTTTTTTGAAGCCAGTGATGAGGCAGATGTCTTGACCATGCTTAAAAGCAATGACTACCTGCCCATAGCGGTGGAAAAGGATATAGGGGCCGGTGCCCAGATATCCCTATTTTCCCCCAAGGTCAAGAAGAAGGACCTGGCCGTATTCTGTAGGCAGTTTTACACCATGATAGAGGCGGGTCTAGGAATAGTTAAGTGCTTTGAAATCCTGGAGGCCCAAACCAGTAATAAGACCCTAAGGTCTGCCCTAGGGGCCATCCATGAGGATGTTCAGAAGGGCTTCACCATATCTGAAGCTATGAATAACCATGACAAGGTCTTCCCCTCCATCCTAATCAATATGATAGAGGCGGGGGAGGTTAGTGGTACCCTGGATAGTATTTTGGAGAGGATGGCCAGGCACTTTGAGCAGGAAAGCAAGCTGGAGAGTAAAATCAAGTCAGCCCTGGTCTATCCAAGTGCCCTTATAGTGGTATCCATAGCTGTGGTCATCTTCATGTTGGTGGCTGTCCTACCCACCTTTACCAGTATGTTTACCAGTAGTGGGGTAGACTTACCCTGGCCTACCCAGCTCCTTATGAATTTAAGTGAATGGATAAAGACCTACTGGTACCTTCTAGGGGGAGGACTTTTGATTGTAGTTATGGGATGGTTTTATTTTATATCAACCACGGAGGGTAGGAGGTTCTTGGACAATCTAAAGATCAAGATACCTGGAATTCGGGTAACAAGTATTAAGATAATAACCGCCAGGTTCACCAGGACCCTATCAACCTTATTAGCTTCTGGAATCCCCCTACTCCAGGCCCTGGAGGTAGTGGGCAAGGTCTTGAATAATGTGGTTGTCCAGGATAGGTTGATAGATAGTACCGATGGTATCAGGAGGGGGGCTTCCCTTTCTAGGGCTGTTAGAGCCATGGACATCTTTCCGCCCATGGTGGACTCCATGATTAATATAGGGGAGGAGTCGGGAGCCTTGGACGAAATCCTCTATAAGACAGCAGACTTCTATGAGGATGAGGTGGAGATGAGCCTCCAGAGGATGACCACCCTGATAGAGCCAGTACTTTTAGTCTTTATGGCTGTAATTATCGGCTTTATAGTTATAGCCATGGCCATGCCTATGTTCGAAATGGTCAATGCAGTACAGTAGCGGCTTTAATAAATTTAATATAAAGAAAATAAATAAAGGGAGGATTTTATATGTTAAACTGGATTAACAGGAAGATGAAGAGGAAGGGTTTTACACTTATCGAGATGGTCATAGTAATAGCTATACTAGGTATCCTAATAGCTATAGCAGTACCAAGATTAGCAGGATTTAGAGATACTGCACAAGATGCTGCAGATGAGGCAAGCATTGAGACAATTACAAAAGCAGTAGAGTTATATCGAGCAACATATGATGAGGATGATGAACCTACAATTGAACAATTAGTAAAAGACCATGAATTACTTGATGAAGATGCTAGTAGATTTGAAATAATATATAATGAGGATGGAACATTTACAGTAGGCGTAGAAGACGAAAAATAATCTAGCAAACCCAAAACTGTAGGGTATTCCCTACAGTAATACATAATTTTCACATCTATGGAGGTAATATGTTTGATACTATAAGGTCCAAGCAAAGGACTAAACTATCTACAATTTCATTATTTATAATATTATCCATATTGCCTCTTTTAGATGGTGGCTTTGATAACAATCTGCCCATGTATATGCTATTATTTGCTCTGGCAGTACTTATTATTAATAATAATCTAAATAGGGAAGAGGAAAATTTAAACCTTAAGTCACCACTCTTGTGGTATTCATTATATCTAATCTGGTGTGTACTAAGCTTTATCTGGTCTATTTATTATATAAGGACCATGATGGAGTTAATTGAACTTTTA
>JAAYTL010000096.1 GCA_012518035.1 Tissierellia bacterium
AGAATAGATTAGGTGGGGTATGCCTCAATTGGGGCTGTATCCCCACCAAGACCATGTTGGTAACTGCTAGGCACTATAGGGATATCTTAAGGGCAGAAGAATTTGGGATTAAGGGCCTAGATACTGCCAAGGTGGGTATAGACTTAAAACTCCTTCTTGAGAGGAAGGATAGGGTGGTAAATAGGCTGGTATCTGGAATAGAGATGCTTATCAAGAAGAATAAAATAGATTTTTATTATGGTATGGGTAAGGTAAGCAATGATGGCCAACTGGAAGTTAATGGAGAGACCCTTGCCTATGATAAGTTAATCATAGCCACAGGTGCCTCTAGTAGGTATCCTGACATACCCGGCCTGGCTGAGCTGATTAAATCAGGCAGGGCTATGGATAGCTATGGCGCCCTCCAGTTGGAGGAGGTTCCGGCGGAGATTATAGTCCTAGGGGCCAATGTATATGCCATTGAATTTGCCACCCTCTTTAATGCCCTAGGCTCAAAGGTAACCATAATCCACAAGGCCAAACAAATCCTCCCCTTTATTGAAAATGAACTGGCTAAAACCCTAGAAAGGCAGCTAAAGAAGGAAGGTATCAAGATAGTTTCCCAGGCTGAGCTCAAGGAAGTCAAAGATGGCATGCTCCTAGTAGACCACAAGGGTAAGGATAAGACCTTTACTGCTGACAAGTACTTCCTCTTCCTAGGAACTAAAGCAAACTTAAAGGGCCTTGAAGGGCTCAACCTTAAACTAAACCCAAGGGGCTTTATAGAGACCAACGATAGGATGGAAACCAGTCTTGATGGAGTATATGCCATTGGGGATGTAATCGGCAAGTACCCACTAGCCCATGTAGCCTCAGCTGAAGGTATAGTGGCAGCGGAGAATATTATGGGAATCCCCAGCAGGTTAAACTACAGATTGGCCCCATCAGTGGTCTATAGCTTCCCAGAGTTGGCCAGTGTGGGTATCACCGAAGAGATGGCTAAGGAAGAAGGCCTCGACTATAAGGTGAGCAAATTCCCCTTGATGGCCAATGGCATGGCCATAGCCAATGATGAAACTGTTGGCTTTGTCAAGATTATCTCTGATAACCAATACGGTGAAGTAGTAGGGGTCCATATCATGTCCCACCATGCCAGTGATATGATCTCCCAGGCAGTAGCCCTAATGCAGATAGAGGGCACGGTGCATGACTTGGCCAAGGCCATCCACCCCCACCCCACCTTTGCTGAAGCCATGGTAGAGGCTGCCTATGGAGCCATAGATAGGCCAATTCATATATAAAGTTTAAGTAAATAGAGTTTTCTAGACCATAACCCCTGCCTAGCAGGGGTTAAATTTGTCTTTAATCCTCCTATATGATAGTATGTTAAACTAGATACTTATTAAGCAAGAATATTTACATATGAATGGAGGATTAAGATGCCAGATTTACCAAATTGCCCAAAGTGCAATTCAGAATATACCTATGAGGACGGATATTTGTTGGTTTGTCCAGAATGTGCCCATGAGTGGTCTCCTGAAGCTAATGAAGCAGATACCCAAGAGAAGGTTTATAAGGATGCCTACGGTACCATACTAGAAGATGGTGACTCAGTTACAGTCATCAAGGACCTTAAGATCAAGGGAAGCTCTGCAGTGGTTAAACGAGGCACTAAGGTCACTAATATTAAATTAGTAGATGAAGACCATGATATAGACTGCAAAATCGATGGTATCGGTGCCATGAAGCTAAAGTCTGAATTTGTAAAAAAGTTATAATAGCGTGAATCTTATCTAGGGTTCAAAAAAGACAGGATATAATCCTGTCTTTTCTTTTTCTTCTATTTTAATTCTATGGCCCCTGTATTTAGGGCATAATACCTGCCTTTTTGCTCCATGAGGTCATCATGGTCTCCACGCTCTATGATTTCACCCTGTTCTAGAACCATTATTGCATCAGCATCACGAACTGTTGAGAGCCTATGGGCTATGACAAAGGTGGTTCTACCCTCCATCAGCTTGTTCATACCTTCTGAAATCAGTTTTTCCGTCCTGGTGTCTACAGATGAGGTTGCCTCATCCAGGATTAGGATGGTGGGATTGGCCACAGCTGCCCTGGCAATGGATAAGAGCTGCCTTTCACCTTGGGACAGGTTCTCAGCATCAGCCTCAAGATAGGTATCATAACCATCTGGCAGATGTTTAATGAAATAATGGGCATTGGCTAGCTTGGCTGCCTCCTTGACCTCTTCATCTGTGGCATCTAGCCTTCCGTACCTAATATTGTCTGCTACAGTACCCTCAAAGAGGTGGACATCCTGGAGGACTATACTCATGGTGCTCCTTAAGTCATGCTTCCTTATTCGCCTGATGTCTATACCATCATAATAGATGGTACCCTCATTTATCTCATAGAACCTGTTGATAAGGTTGGTTATAGTTGTCTTACCTGCCCCTGTAGAACCTACAAAGGCAATCTTTTGACCTGGCTTAGCATATAGACTTACATTCTTAAGGATTCTTTGGCCAGGGAGGTATCCAAAGTCCACGTTTTCAAAGGCTATATGTCCCCTCAAAGGTACTAGATCATAGTCCCCATCATCCTTGGGTACCCTCCAGCACAAGCCCCTTTTACCGGTACAATCCTCTACCAGCTCAACATCTCCCTCATCTGTCTCCTCTTCCTCATCAATTATATTGAAGATCCTCTCAGCACCAGCCAAGGCCGCCAAGAGAGTATTCAATTGATTTGATACCATTGTTATGGGCCTAGATATGGATCTGGTGAACTGTAGGAAGGCTGCAATATTTCCAATACTAACCCTCCCCTGAATTACCAGAAAGGCCCCAAACATGGCCACCAATCCGTATAATATATAGGAGAGGTTTCCCATCAAGGGCATGAGCATGACCCCAAAGGTGGAGGCGTTAGTACTTGCCTTCCTTAACTCCTCATTCCTATCCGTAAAATCATCTATGGCCCTCTCCTCATAATTAAAGACCTTAACTACCTTTTGGCCTGTCATCATTTCCTCTACATAACCATTCATGTCCGCTAGTTGGCCCTGTTGGTTCCTAAAATACTTGGCAGACCTCTTGCCAACAAACCTGGTGGCAAAAAGCATGACTACTAGCATAAAAACTACCACTAGGGTTAAGAGGGGACTGATATATATCATCATGATAAAGGTCCCAAGTACTGTCACTACTGAAATTATAACCTGGGCCACACTCTGCTCTAGGGATTGGTTTAACATATCCACATCATTAGTGAAGGTAGACATAAGCTCCCCATGGCTATGCCTATCGAAGTATGCCAAGGGTAATCTCTCCATAACAGAGAACATATCCTCCCTAATCCTATGGATGGTCCTCTGGGCTAGCCTAGCCATGGACAGGTTTCCTATATATTGGCTAACACCTATGGATAAGACCATGGCCACCATAATCAGGATATATTTAATAAACAAGCCCTTATCCTGATCTTCAACTAGGCTATCTATTATTGGGCTTAGCATACCATTGGCCGCTATCTGTGATAGAGAAGAAAGGATGATAAACAGTATTCCTCCAAAAAATAGGAACTTATTAAACTTAAAGTAGCCAAATAACCTTAACAAGGTTTCCTTTGGATTTCTGGGTTTTAATTGAAGCTTTCCTCTTCCATTTTTCATTCACCAATCACCCCTTTCTTCTGGGATTCATAAATCTCCCTATAAATAGGAGATATCTCAAGCAGCCTATCATGGGACCCAGATGACTCTATCTCTCCCTCATGCATGACTATGATCCTGTCAGCATATTGGATTGAAGATATTCTTTGGGCAATTATAATTGAAGTGATATCTGCCAGCTCTTCCTTAAATACCTTTTGTAGCCTAGCGTCTGTTGCCATATCTACAGCTGAGGTTGAGTCATCTAGGATAATAATCTTAGGCTCCTTCATCAGGGCCCTGGCTATGGTCAACCTCTGCCTCTGCCCTCCAGAGAAGTTGCTTCCTCCCTGCTCTACTACATGGTCTAGGCCATCCTTATATTTTGAAACAAATTCCCAAGCCTGGGCCTGCTTTAGGGCCTTGATGATTTCATCATCTGATGCATCCTCCATACCCCATTGCATATTTTCTCGAATGGTTCCGGAAAATAGGGTGTTCTTTTGCAGAACAAAGGCCACCTCATCCCTGAGGGTCTTTATATCATAATCCCTTACATCTACTCCACCTACTAGAACCCTACCCTCTGTTACTTCATAAAGCCTGGGTATCAGTTGGACCAAGGTGGATTTAGATGAGCCTGTTGACCCTATTATTCCTATGGTCTCCCCTGAATTTATATCTAGATTTATATTCCTCAAGGTATATTCCTTGCTAATGGGATATCTAAAGCTAACATTATCAAACCTTATGGAACCATCAACTACCTCCTTGATTGGTTCATCTACTACCCTTATCTCCGATTCAGTATTCCATACCTCTAAGATCCTGTCCTTAGAAGCAATACCCCTTAAGAGCTGCATGAAGAACATGGAAATCATCATAAGAGAAATCATAACCTGGGTTATATAGGTTATAAAGGATATAAGCTCACCCTTGAGCATGGAGCCTGCAACCACCTGCTGGCCTCCATACCATAATACAGCGATAATGGTACCATATATTATCAGGTTAAGTATTGGCATTACAAAAACTATCATGGATATGGCCTTGAGGGCTGTATTCATTAATGAGTCATTTCTCTTCTTGAACTTGGCCTCCTCATAGTCCTGCCTATTAAAGGATTTAACTACCCCTATGCCAGCTAGGTTCTCTCTAATTACGGCATTCACCTTATCAACCCTGGTCTGCATTTCCATAAAGAGGGGTCTAGCCTTTGTCAGAACCACCACTATAATAAGGGCGGTCAAGGGTAAGGAAACCATAAAGACGGCAGCCAAGGATGAATTAATGGTAAAGGACATAATCAGAGCAAAAACCATCATAAATGGAGCCCTGACAGCCATTCGTAAACTCATCATGGTAACCTGGCCAAGGGTATTACAGTCATTGGTTAGCCTTGTTATTAGCGAGGCTACAGAAAACTTATCTAGATTTGCAAAGGAAAATCCTTGAACCTTCTTAAAGGTTTCTAGCCTAACTTCTGATGCAAACCCATATCCAGCCTTGGCTCCAAAATATGCACTTATGATTCCAAATATCATGCCTATGAAGGCTACCACTATCATAAGAGATCCAACCTTTACCACATAGGCTACATCCCTGCTCTCTATGCCCACATCCACAATCCTGGACATCAAATATGGTATGGCTATATCTGCCAAAACTTCCAAAATCATAAAAATTGGAGTTAAGATTGCATAGGGCAAATATTTTTTCATGTATGGAACTATCTGTCTCATAGTAATCCTCCTATATCTCTAAATTCTGCTCATCATTGGATTTATTCATACCATCCAAATTACTGTTAATCCTGCCCAAAAATAGACTCAATACCTCTAGTTCTTCATCTGAAAATCCCTTAAGCATCTCCCTATCTATCTCCTCCAGCTCCTCTTCATAATTATCAATCATGGACTGGCCTTTATCAGTGACAACCAGCCTATTATACCTCATATCCAATTCCAAGGGAACTTGCTTAATCATATCCAGCTCAATAAGTCGCTTTACAGCAAGGCTCATGGCCCCCTGGGTAAACTTCATCATCTCCGCAAGTTCCTTCTGGCTAGCATCGGGATACTTGTTTATCACCAATAGGAGACGTAATTGACCAAAGGTCAAATTATAATCTGATATATTCTGCTGCATAACCCGCTTGATCCTATGATGCATTCCTTTTATTTGCACCATTATATCTTTTTCAACCATCTTAATCCTCCATTTCAAGAGTAACCTACACAAGACTTTAGTACTAAACTAATTGAACAATACTTTAATACTAAACTAATGTAATTTAAAAGTCAATTATTGTTTTTTATATACAAGACGATATCTAGAGCAGTCAAACATATGAGACATGAACTGCTGAAAAAATAATCTAAATCAAATAAAGGCTTATCCACAAAAAGGATAAGCCTTTATTTGATTTAATCCCCAAAGATTATTTACTTATCAACAGTTTACGCACAAGTTATCCACAATCAGTGTATAACTATTGATAATTCTTGGATTAATTCCCTAACGCTGACAATTTTATCGATTTTATAGCCTCTTTTTCCTATAAAGACAAGTCCCTTATCCACATTTCCCTCCACTGCCTTGATTAAAGCAGTGGAAATACAATAGGGTGCTATTTTGGGACTGCATGGGCTGAGGCAATTATAGCACTTGGTAATCTTCTCCTTCTGAGCCTTAACCTTCCTAATAAAGGGGTTGATAATTGCCTGTCCAGGCAGACCTACGGGACTTAGGATAAGATCTATATCATCTTCAGTGGAATCCATGTATGCCTTTTTAAACTCATAGGATGCATCGCATTCATGGGTGGCCACAAACCTAGTCCCCATCTGGACCCCCGAGGCTCCTAGCTCTAGGTACTTAGCTATGTCTTCACCATCATATATGCCACCAGCAGCTATAACTGGAATCTCCTTACCAGCTGCCTCTTCAAAGGGCTTGAGGGCCTCAATCACTTCTGGAACTAGGTCTTCTAGCTTAGGTTTATCCTCCCCTTCTAACTCTTCAAAGGAAAAGCCCAGGTGCCCTCCAGCCTCTGGCCCCTCTACTATAATTAAGTCTGGAAGATAGTCATACCTCCTGAGCCAGAGTTTGGTAATCAATTGGGCTGCCTTGGCTGAAGAAACTATGGGGGCAATTTTAGTATCTGAGCCTTTGACCAGGCCAGGTAAATCCTTGGGCAAGCCTGCACCAGATATAATCAAATCTACCCCTTCTTCCACTGCTACCCTGACCATGTCTGCATAATTATTTATGGCCACCATAAGGTTGACCCCAATTATCCCATCAGGACTTAGGTGGCGGGCCTTCCTAATCTCCTTAGCCAAGGCCCTCATATTTGCAGCCTGAGTATTTCTATCAAAATCAGCTTCCCTGAATCCTATTTGGACTCCTGAGATAACTCCAATTCCGCCTTCATTGGCTACTGCTGAAGCTAACCTTGATAAAGACACTCCTATGCCCATGCCACCCTGTATTATGGGAGTAGTGGTAACCTTATTACCTATTCTTATTTGTGGTAATTTCATCTATTCATCTCCTATTAAATTTTAGCTACTGAATAGCAAACATAAACTCACCTTCAGCTGCCAGCTCATCTTCCACATAAGCCTTACCCTGACCTATACCAATGGAGCCACGAATCTTAACTATTTCCACCTCAATCCTTAGGCTATCACCTGGGACTACCTTTCTCTTGAACCTGAACTTATTTATCCCTGCAAAATATGGGACCCTTCCCTTAAAGTCATCATGGGATAGCAGGATAACTGCACCTACCTGGGCCATGGTCTCAATGATGATAACTCCTGGCATGACAGGCATACCTGGATAGTGGCCTTGGAAATAGTACTCATTCATGGTGACATTTTTAATTCCAACACCCTTAACACCTGCATCATGGATCTCCACCCTGTCTACAAAAAGGAAGGGGTGTCTATGGGGAATAATGTCCATTATTTCCTCGATATTTAGTATCTTTCTCACCTTCATTCACCTCCTCGATGGTTTTGGTAAAAGTTTTTTATTGATTATTTTGGGTTAATAATATATACTAACCCTTAAGTTTGGCTTAATACATTTATACTAAATGATGATTCTTTTTTTTGCAACTTTTTTAGGAGGTGATTAATGGAAATAGCTAGATAAA
>JAAYTL010000097.1 GCA_012518035.1 Tissierellia bacterium
ATACATATAATGAGTCGGTAGGCAACAGTTTTATGCACGGACGTACTAGCCCTAAAAAAGACTCGTTGCTCTACCCTTTCATTATATAAAAAATAGTGCAAGAAAGGATAATTCCTTCTTACACTATTTATGGTACTAAAAAAACCGGAAAATCCGGTTTATTAGTCCATAAAGCTAGTTCTTCTAGATCTCATGCTATTTCTTCTTGTGTCCCTGGTTTTTAATTGATCCATCCTCTCATTGCTATCCTTTAAGAATTGGTTTAGTTTGTCTTCGAAGGACATATTCTTTTGAATGTCATCTTGCTTATTCCATTCAATTTCAACAGGTTTATTAGTCTTTGGCTTCGCTTGTCTTATAGATAAGCTTATTTTACCATCGTCATTAATTGATAACACTTTAACCTTGATTTTTTGACCCTTCTTTAAATACTCACTCACCTTCTCAACATAGTCATTAGATATTTCAGAAATATGAACAAGTCCACTCTTACCACCAGGCAATTGCATAAATGCTCCAAAATTGGTTATTCCAGTTACAGTGCCCTCAATTATGTCTCCAACAGATACAGGCATAAATAAGTAATTCCTCCTTAATATTATTATCATACAAAGTATATATCAGAAACTTTTTAATGTCAATGGTTGTCGCCTTTGAATAGGTTGAAAAAACTATTTTTGATTTTACTCTTGTCTATTACAATTATTTCCCTGGGCTTGACCAGACCCAGCTCATCCCTAGCCACCTTTTCTATAAAGGTGAGGGAGTCACTATTCTCTATCTCATCATTTAAGGCCTCTATTTCATCTTCTAGTATAGAAATATCATTTTGCAGGCTGATCTTCTTACCCTGTAGTTCCTTCATCATGAGGTTTTGCTTGAAGAGGGTCACTACCAGATATATGAGCATACCAAATAAGACAATCCGAAAGATACCTAGTTTTCTTTTTCTTTTCTTCTTATCCTTTTTTTTCATAATACTTACCCCAATTCATCTTAAGTAATATTATGGTCATTTCTTCTTTCTTCTTATCTTTATGTACTTCCTAGCATCCTTTAACATCATTTTTATAATCATACCCACTTTATTGATTCTTTTACCTATAGTGCCAAATAATTTCCTAAAGGGATATGTTATTAAGCTTATTATCTCACTTATTAGGCCTAATATCAACTCAAAAATCTTCTTTAAGAGGGCATAACTATATTTGGATATAACCTTCATATAAAAAGCATAGCCTATTAAGAATCCTAGGACAACAAAACCCCTAATAATGCCATCTGTCTTATTAACAAGAAATATAAATATAATTAGGGCAGTAATAATCCAAAAGAATAGGTCTTCAAGAGCAGCTAATAACTTTCTCTGTTTAGAGAAGTGCCTAAAGACCCTATAAAAATCATATATTCCCCCTATAATCAAACCATAGTTTATGGCTATTAGAAATATATAGAATTCATCTATAATCTTTACTCCCAGCATGACAACCACCCCTTACTTAAAGAGCTTGCCCATGAAGTTTTTCGGTGCCCCCTCTTTACTAATATAGGTTAGGCTATTAATCAGACCTGATATCCTGACAGAGCCCTCATCAAGGTTAAGCTTGCTTATATTTAAGTCCTCCCCCTTTATACTTAAATCTCCCTTAATAGTTGACAGCACGATGGTGTTTTCATTGAAACTATCCACACTCTCAACACCGGATATACTAACCCTGTTCCTATCTTCAATTGATATATTTTGATTCTTAAAATTCACCATATTTTCACTCATAAAAAACGCCCCCTATCTTTCTAATATCTATGATATAGGAGGCCTTTTTATACCTGTTGAAGTATAATATATAACTGTTATTCTTCTATTTTGTCATTATAAGGTCTTATACATTAAATCGGCTTCATCCTTTTTAGGATTATCCTTGAGCATGGTTACCTCTACCTTTAGGGATCCATTTCCAAACTTGACTTCTATGACATCAGAAAGCTTGACCTCATCTCCAGGTTTGGCCACCTTCCCATTAAGCAGAACCCTACCCTGCTCACAAGCTTCCTTGGCAACCGTCCTTCGCTTGATTATCCTTGAATTCTTAAGAAACTTATCAATCCTAATATAGCTCAACCCCCTTAGATAAAAAAAATCAGGTTCAGAACCTGATTTTTTATAATAGTATTACTTATTAACAATTTCCTTTAAAGCCTTACCAGCCTTGAAAACTGGTGCCTTGGATGCAGGAATCTGAATTACTTCTTTAGGATCTCTTGGGTTTCTTCCCTCTCTAGCCTTTCTAGCTCTAACTTCAAATGTACCAAATCCAACTAGTTGTACTTTATCGCCTTCTGCTAATGCTTCCTCAACGGATTTAATAAATCCATTAAGAGCTGCCTCTGCGTCCTTTTTAGTTAAGTTACTCTTTTCTGCTATACTGGCTACTAATTCAGCTTTGTTCATTGAAAATTCCTCCCTAATAAATAGTTTTATTGAAGCATTTATACAACAAATAAAAAGTAAAACTTTTTATAAATGCCTATGAGTCCTTAGCCTTGTTCCAAAGGTCTTCCATATCCTGTAAATCCATCGTTTCTAACTTCTTACCCATTTTTTTGGATTCTAACTCCATAAATTCAATCCTTTTGATAAACTTCTTATTTGTTTTGTTTAGGGCTACCTCAGGATTTACATCTAGGAACCTACTCAAGTTGACAACTGCAAATATCAAGTCCCCTATTTCATCTTCTACCCTTTCATCATCCTTGCCAAACCTCTTGATTGCATCTAATACCTCATAATACTCTTCCTTTATCTTTTCCAAGGGGCCAGTCATATCATCCCAGTCAAAGCCAACCTCTGCTGCCCTATCCTGTATTTTACTTGCTTTTAACAGGGCAGGAAAGCTAGGCAAGTCTTTTAATATGTCTGTAAGGTCCTGATATCCACGTTTGGAATCTTTTAACTTATTCCAATTATATACTACTTCCTTAGAATTTTCTACATTTTTTTGTAAAAATATGTGTGGATGCCTGTAAATTAACTTGTTTGCCAAGGCAGATGTCACTTCAATTAGATTAAATTCACCTTCATCATATCCAATTTGGCAGTGAAATATAACCTGAAGGAGTAGGTCACCCAGTTCTTCAACTAAATTATCGATATCCCCTTCATCAATGGCATCTACAACCTCATAGGCTTCTTCAATCACCGACTGCCTAATGGACTCATGGGTTTGCTCCATGTCCCAGGGACAGCCATTTTCACTACGTAACAATTTCATTATACCTATTAAATCATTAAAATCAAATACTTTCCTACCTTCTTCTGAAATTTTAGGTACATATACACTTGTTAAGTGCCCTACTTCCTCAATCCTGTCCAGCTGATAGATGGGAATATGCTCTATTTTCTCAGCACCTTTTACTCCCGCACTGTGGACAATCCATACCTTATAATCATCCCCATAAACTTCAGAAAGGGTAATCTTCAAATCTATCAAGATCCTCCTATTATAGGCCTGGGTTATAATCATGTCTGAGTTTATATCCACCTGCTGATGGGTAAATTCAGTGGCATCTACTATCTTTAAACCATGGATGGGATCCCTTCCCACAAGCTCAATCATGGGCTCTATAAAGCTCATGCCTGATATGATTTCAGTTTCTATATCCATCTCCAATAGGAGTTCCACTGTCTTTTCAGCCACCATGGGATTACCAGGTATATAATAATTTATTTCTCCATGGATTGAGGCTTCCTTTACCAACTCCTTAACTATCATCTCATAGACGGTATCAAAATCCGCTTCCATATCATAGATATAATCAAAGGACTTATAGTAAATACCCTTTTCCTTGAAATAAGCCACAGTAGGATGTTTCTCAGTTCTTAGGTAGTTTTTCTTGCCAGACTCTATCCTCTTAAGAGCCCCTAAGGTTAATTCATCAACACTTCCAGGGCCTAGACCCACTATAAATATCTTCCCCATCGAATATCCCCTCTTTTGTTATTTCATCAGATTGTACTTATCCAATTTCCTGGCTATATTTTGGCCTTTAGGTAATAGTAGCATATCTTCACTTGTTATGGTACCCGTTATTATCAATAATATAACATAAGCCACAACTCCAATCATTATGGAGACTATGGTTGATAGTTTTGAGCCTACTATACCATACAGTATTATATAGCTAAACCTTGCAAGTACAGCCATTCCAAGGCTTGAAATCAAGGGCTTTACGAATACATTAAAATAATTGAACTGCATCTTAGTCAAGTAGGCAAGGCTAATTAGGTTTAGGATAGATGCTGTAGCATAGGCGGCTACAGTCCCTATGGCAGCCCCCTTTACATTGATGCTTGGAATTACCGTTAAGGTATAGGTCAGGATAAACTTAAATACAGCCCCAATAAATAAATTCACCACCGGTATCAAGGGCCTACCCAAACCCTGGAGCATGGATGTCAGGGTTTGAACCAGGGTTAAAAATATAACCCCAAAGGATAGGTAGCTTAAGATCTCCCCTATACTGGCTATGGTCTCTGGAGTATTTTTGAAATATAAGAGCCCGATAATAGGCCTGGCCAGGACAAATAGCCCCAGGGCACAAGGTAACCCTATTAAAAGGGTTATTCTGATGCCTGAACCTATTATGCCCTCTACTTCCTTCTTTTGCTTCCTTGCCTTGGCATTGGCTATTGCAGGGACCAGGCTCATGGCAATGGATATGGAAAAGACCTGGGGTAGGTTAATCAGGGTCTGGGCATATCCCTTTAGTTGGCCATAGAGCTCGTTAGCTACCCCTTCGCTATACCCTATAGTCTGGAGCCTCTTTATTACCATACTTGCATCAATGGCATCCATGATAGGAGCTATGGCTGCCCCTATGGTTATGGGAACTGCTATAACCAATAGGTCTTTAATTATCTCACTGACCCCATATTCCTCCCTGCTAATAGAAGTCCTTATTTCCTCATTTATGGTCTTTTTATTGGTTATAAAGATTATGTACATGGTTATGGTACCTGCTAAAGCCCCCAAGGATCCACCTGAAGATGCCCCACCTGCTGCGAAAGGGATACCCTTTCCCAAGAGAAGGTAGGTGATAAGTAGCCCCAGGACAACCCTAAAAAGCTGCTCGCTAATTTGGGATAGGGCTGTAGGAACCATATTCTGCCTTCCTTGGAAAAATCCCCTAAAGGCTGCCATTATTGGCACAAAGAAGAGAGCAGGCACCAGGGCAATCAGGGCATAGTAGGCATTGGGATTGCCTAAGGACTCCACAATCCCCCTTGCATTTATAAGGACGAATAAGGAGGTCAGGACCCCAGCTATGAAGAGCCCGGTCAAGGCCACCCTAAATACCTTGTAGGCATTCCTATAATCCCCTATGGCACTCTTCTCTGAAACTAGCTTGGCTATGGCTACGGGAACCCCCGAAGTTGATATGGTCAATAGGAGCACATAAAAGGGATAGGCTGTCTGATAATATCCCATACCCTCTGGCTTGATTATGTTTCCTAAGGGAATCCGATAGAGGGCTCCTAGGATTTTCACTAAAACACCTGCTGCACCTAAGATTGCAGCGCCTTTTATAAAACTATTGCCCTTGGACATGGGTTTCACCTCATTTACATCTTTTTATAAATATAGATAGGAATTTCATAGATTACTTATATCATATTCTTCAGCATAAGTAAATTAGCACCTTGTCTAGTCATAAAAAATACCTACCCTTGGTAGGTATTAGTTTTCCATTTGTTTAGATAAGAATTTGGCTGCTGTTTCTAATAGTTTCACTTCCATATCCCCCATAGATGTATTAGGCTCCTTGGATAGGAGGGTTATGGAACCGATTGGGTCCCCCTGCATGACTATGGGGGTTATGACCTGGGCCTTATAGGAGTCCAGATTTTCATCTCCATAGTATAACTTTATTATGGCATTCTCCTGGTCAGTCGCATAAGTACTTCTTCCTTCTATTATCTTTTCTAATTCCGGGCTAATTCTCTTTTCCAGGTACTCCTTCTTAGATGAGCCCGCTACGGCTATTATATTATCTCTATCAGATATAATGGCTATATGACCTGTACTCTCATATAGGGCTTCACAGTATTCACCGGAAAAATCATTTAACTCTCCTATGGGTGAGTATTTCTTTAATATTACCTGACCTTCTCTATCAGTAAATATTTCCAGAGGATCCCCTTCCCTAATTCTTAAGGTTCTTCTAATCTCTTTAGGTATAACTACTCTGCCTAAGTCATCTATTCTTCGAACGATACCTGTAGCTTTCAAAATTAATCCTCCTTATACATAAGTGTAGTAAGATTATTATTCAACTAACAGGTAAATTTTATACATCAATGTCATTTTATGTTTATTCATATAACCCTTATATTTACTTGTTGATATCCAGATAGACCTTAATCTTTCCATCATCCCTTAAATCCTCTACAAAACTCCTATACTTCTGATTTTTTAATAGCTCTAAGATGTCTTCTTCAAGCTTTTCAAAGGTGTCCTTCCTCTCGTCTAACCTTACTATATGGAATCCAGCCTCCGTTTCAACCAAGTCACTGATAGAGCCAACTTCTAATTCCAACAAGGCGTCTTCAATTTCTTCAAACCCAGTATAACTACCTGGAATGATATAGCCCAGATCTCCACCATCAAGGGCGGACACGCTGTCTTCAGACTCCTCTATAGCCAAGTCCTCAAATTTTTCGCCATCTTCCAAGCGCTCTAGGATCTTCCTAGCATCTTCTTCAGTCTTTAATAGGATGTGGCTCCCCCTTAGTACTATCAGGTTTTCTTTATTTGTCTCAAAGAATTCCCTAGCTTCATCCTTATTAATATCAAGCCCATCTATATATTCCTGGTTGTGTCTTTCTAGTATGAGAGCCCTTCTTATATGGTCTGTAAAGAAATCTCGATTAAGGGAATAATCCTCTAGGAATTTGTCGAGTTCTTCCTCTCCTCCCAGAGCCTCCGTAAGTTCTTCGATTCTTTCATCAACATCTTGGTCAGTTACAGCAATACCCTTCTCATTAGCATCCTGGAGTATCAGCCTTTCCACTATCAGGGTATCAATTGTAATCAGTTTAATCTGGTCTTCAAGGGAAGTCCCATCTTCTCCCACCTGGCTTAGGGCATCTTCTCCCAGTTCCCTTGAGTATGTTTCCCTATAGATTTCGAATTCGGCATCAAAATCTTCCTCTCTGATTT
Source organism: Tissierellia bacterium (assembly GCA_012518035.1). Taxonomy (GTDB): domain Bacteria; phylum Bacillota; class Clostridia; order Tissierellales; family Tissierellaceae; genus JAAYTL01. The sequence goes on from JAAYTL010000097.1 coordinate 7,218, forward strand.
CCTCCCCATTTACTATGGCCACTACTCCTTCAGGGGCTTTTTGACATCCAACCAAGGATACCACCAGCAAGATTATAAGGGATAGGGTTAAAAATCTGGTCCTTGCATATAAATTGGTCAATTAAAACATCCTCTCTACCATAAAGGTTTTATTTTATCATACATTATCACTGTCTATCTCAAAACCGTCAATTTTTTCCAAAAGTTGGGTAAGTTCCTCAAGGGCATCGCCCTTGAACCTGTATTCCAGGCTGGGCTCATTGGATAGGTTAAAGGCTAGGGCCCTACCATACTCCAGGGACAACTCCTGGATTAACTCCAGGGATAGCTTATCAGCTGACACCAGCTCCAATTTTATGGCCTTATTCATCTGGATGACATTTTTTATATTGTTTTTATTGGCCAAGGCCTTGAGATAGGAAACCTGCATCAAGTTTCTCACCTCTAGGGGAACATCTCCGAACCTATCTATCAGCTCATCCAAGAGCTCACTATAGTCGTCATAACCTTCAATTGCTGCAATCTTCTTGTATATCTCTATCTTTTGCTCCTCATCTTCTATATATCCCTTAGGTATATACCCATCCACATTCAAATCTATGGTAGTCTCAATGGGTTCTTCCTTGGTTTCTCCCTTGAGCCTCTTGATGGTCTCACTTAAGAATTTTACATATAAATCGTAGCCTATGGCCTCTATATGACCATGTTGCTGCATACCCAAAAGGTTGCCTGCCCCTCTTATCTCTAAATCCCTCATGGCGATTTTAAAGCCTGAGCCAAATTCCGTAAACTCCTTGATGGACCTGAGTCTTTTTTCAGCTATCTCAGTCAGGACCTTATCCCTTTCATAGGTGAAATAGGCATAGGCAATCCTATTGGTCCTTCCTACCCTCCCCCTCAGCTGGTAGAGTTGGGATAGGCCCATCTTGTCAGCATCGTAGATTATGATGGTATTGACATTGGGTATATCTAAGCCTGTCTCTATGATGGTAGTACATACTAGGACATCCTGTTCCTTATTATAAAAGTCCATCATTACCTTTTCTAGCTGCCTTTCACCCATCTGTCCATGGCCAACTGCAAACTTGGCCTCTGGTACCAGGGCCCTTAAGTGTGAAGCCATCTTGTCTATTGTTTGAACTCGATTATAGACAAAGTAAACCTGGCCCCCTCTGGCCTTTTCCTTGAGGATGGCATCCCTGATCATGGATTCATTGTATTCTACCACGTAGGTCTGGATAGGATACCTCTCCTCAGGGGGCTCCTCTATAACAGACATATCCCTTATCCCCACTAGAGACATATGAAGGGTTCTGGGAATTGGGGTTGCTGATAAGGTAAGGACATCTATATTGGCCTTTAACCTCTTTAAGGCCTCCTTATGTTTGACCCCAAACCTCTGCTCCTCATCAATAATCAAGAGGCCCAGATCCTTGAACTTTACATCATTGGACAAGAGCCTATGGGTCCCTACCACTATATCCACAGAGCCATTCTTAAGTCCCTCCAAGGTCAGCTTTACCTCTTTAGGAGTCCTAAACCTGCTGAGTAAGGCGGGCTTAATGGGGAAGTTCTTAAACCTTTCCACCATGGTATTATAGTGCTGTTGGGCTAGGATGGTGGTTGGGACTAGGATGGCTACCTGCTTCCCATCCATGATAGCCTTAAAGGCAGCCCTAAGGGCCACTTCAGTCTTCCCATAGCCCACATCTCCACAGAGTAACCTGTCCATGGGTCTGGACTTTTCCATGTCCTTCTTGATCTCCAGGGTAGAACTAATCTGCCCCTCAGTCTCCTCAAAGGGGAAGAGGTCTTCAAACTCCCTCTGCCATGGTGTATCCTTGCTAAAGGCATAGCCCTTCTGAGTCTCCCTCTGGGCATGGATGTCCAGTAAATCCTGAGCTATATCCTCTACAGCCTTTTTGGCCCTGGCCTTGGTCCTCTGCCATTCCCCACTATTTAGTTTATTTATTCTAGGCTTGATTCCATCTGCCCCCATGTATTTTTGAATCAAATTCATCTGGTCAATGGGTATATAGAGCTTATCCTGCCCCTTATATCTTATGGTCAGATAGTCCTTCTTTACTCCTTGGATGTCCAACTGCTCTATACCCTCATACCGGCCTATACCATGGGTTTCATGGACTAGGTAGCTTCCTACTGTTAAGTCAGCTATACTTAGGAGCTTATCCTTGGATTTCTTTCTAGTCCTGGTCTTCTGCTTCTGGGCTCCGAATATCTCCTTGTCACTAAGGACAACCAGCTTTATGGTGGAATATTCAAAACCATTGGCAACACTTCCTGTAGTTATAAAGAGCTGGCCTGACTTGATTTCTTCAGCCCTATCAGTGGTAAAGGTGCTTGATACCCCCAAATCTTGGAGGTTATCCCTTAGGCGTCTGCCCCTCTCCTCGGTACCCGACAGGATGATTATCTTATAACCCCTATACTTATAGTGGTTTATATCTTCTACTAATAAATCCAACTTGTTATGGTAGCTGGTCATGGGCTTTACTGTAAACCTAAGGATTGCCCTAGGCTTAATATCCTCCGAGCCCATCATGAGGCTACTACTGGTAACTAGGGTCTTTTCCAAGCTTCTATCCAATATATCCCTATAATCATATACTATACCCACATGGGAGGATAGGATTTCCCCTGCCTCCAAGAGGTCACTGGTTTTTAAATATAAATCCTCCCTGATATCCTCAGCCTTTTCTTCCATTCTCTTGGGCTCATCCATGAAGATTAGGGAATTATCATTTAGATAGCCCATAAAGGAAGTAAGATATTCCTCAGGTATGAAGGGAAGGACCATGTAATCATTGGCTATATAAGCCCTTTCTTCCAGTAACTCCAAGTATCTCCCGTATTTCTCCAGGGTCTTAACCTGGTATTTATTGTTTTTTAATTCCTCCCTTAGATTGTCACATAGGACCTCCCTGTATTCATCCAGGACCAGGATTTCCTTGACAGGTGGGATTTTTATATTATCCACCACCTCTAAGGACCTTTGGGTAATGGCATCGAATACCCTGATGGAGTCCACCTCATCATCAAAGAGCTCTATCCTATAGGGATTAGAACTATTGGGGGAGAAGATGTCTATGATACCTCCTCTGATACTGAACTGACCGATACCCTCTACCATATGGACCCTTTCATAACCAGCTATCGTTAAATTATTAACTAGTTTCCCTAGGTCGATACTCTCTCCAAAGGTTATAGTCTGGGTGTAGGCCTCAAAAATATCCCTTCTGACCAGCTTGTCTAAAAGGGCTTCTAGGGAGGCTATTACTATGATGTTCTCTCCAGCCAGAAGTTTTGAAACTACCTTGAGCCTTTGATTAAGATTTTCATAGCTAGATGCATCTATATCATAAAAGAGCTTTTCCTTGGCAGGAAAGATCTCTACACTATCATGACCAAGATTTCTAATATCCTCATACAAGCGCCTACTTTTAGCTTCATCATAGGTAATCAGGAGTATCTGCCTGTCTAAGTGCTCATTTAAGGCACAGATAAAGTGTCCTAAGTCCTCATCTATCAATCCATAGGTGGAGATAGGACTTACCTCCTTGGCTATATCCTCCAACAAGGCCCTGTATGAATCCATATTCAATAAAGGGTCAATCAAAAAGTTCTTCATTCTAGTCTACTCCTTGCAATACCTTAAGCCCAGGTTTAATCCTGGGCCCTATTGGGTTTTATATTAAATTCATTCATAGCCTGGTTAACTCCATCCCTAACTATGGTCTCAGCCGCCTCTGCAGCCCTTTGAATTGTAACATCTATGTCAATTCTTTCTTCTTTCGAAAACCTACTCAATACAAAATCAGAAAGGTCCTGCTCTGGATGTTTCTGGCCAATACCTATCCTTATCCTTGGGAAATTGTCATCTCTTAAATGATATATGATTGATTTTAGTCCATTATGACTACCAGAACTACCCTTTGCTCGAATTCTCAAATCAGCAAATCCTATATCTATATCATCAACTATAACGATTATATTCTCTACAGGTATCTTGTAAAAATCCACTATATCCCTTACTGCTATACCACTGTTATTCATATAGGTCTGGGGCTTAACTAAAATTACTTTTTGGCCTCCTATAGTCCCTTCCCCATAAAGGGACTTAAACTTAAGCTTACTTAATATAATATTATTCCTTTCAGCAAGTACTTCTACAGTATCAAAACCTACATTATGCCTGGTATTAGTATAGTCTTTACCTGGATTACCCAATCCTACTACAAGGTACAATTTATCATCTCCTGAACTAATCAAATATTATACTTATAGATTTATTAGTATTAATCCTTCTTATGCCTTCTCCAAATAACTCAGCTACAGTTATTACCTTTATCTTGTCACCCCTGCGGGACTCGTCCAGTGGAATGGTGTCGGTTATTAGAAACTCTTCTAGTTCAGAGTTGAGTATTCTATCTACTGCGGGTCCAGACAGGACTCCGTGAGTTGCACAAGCATAGATCTTCTTGGCCCCAAACTTCTTAAGGGCAGATGCTGCCTGACAGATGGTTCCTGCTGTGTCTATGATATCGTCCACCAGGATAACATCCTTGTTTTCTATATCTCCTATAACATTCATTACCTCTGAAACGTTGGCCTTGGGTCTTCTTTTTTCAATCATGGCTATAGGTAGGTCCAAGACATTAGCAAAGTTTCTTACCCTAGTAACCCCACCTAAATCCGGTGATACCACTACTGTCTCAGGTGATATTTTATCCTTATAATAGTTAGCCAGAAGTGGGATGGCCGTCAAGTGGTCCACTGGAATATCAAAGTACCCTTGTATCTGTCCAGCATGTAAGTCCATAGTTATTACCCTGTCTGCTCCAGCTATTGTTAATAGATCAGCTACTAGTTTAGCAGTTATTGGCTCTCTTGCCTTGGTCTTTCTATCTTGTCTAGCATACCCATAATATGGGATAACTGCATTGATTCTTCCAGCAGAAGCCCTTTTTACAGCATCAATCAGGATTAAAAGCTCCATAAGATTGTCATTTACAGGTGAACAAGTGGGTTGAATAATAAATACATCCATGCCCCTTACTGTTTCCATAATATTAACATTGATTTCACCATCGCTAAAATGTGTAACATCACATTTTGCAATTGGCACATTTAACTCATTGGCTATCTTTTGAGCCAGGGCAGGATTTGAATTTCCTGCAAGAATTTTGATACCAGCCAGTCCTAAATTCATAATACCTTCTCCTCCTAAGTTCTTTATTTTTCCTTATCTTAATCCTTTTTTATCCACCCAGTTTAGCTTATTAACTTGCTCTGCCCTTGCTATTGATAAGGATGCCTCTTCTACATCCTTGGTAATGGTTGAGCCTGCAGCTATATAGGCCCAGTCATGAATATTAACAGGGGCCACCAAATTGGAGTTACTTCCTATAAATACATGGTCTCCAACCTTGGTTATTTGTTTATCCTTACCATTATAATTAGCAAATATAACACCGCAGCCAATATTGGTGTTCTTGCCTATGAAGGCATCGCCAATATAGGCTAAATGTCCAGCCTTAGCATTATCTCCTAAAGTGGAATTCTTAACTTCTACAAAATTACCTATCTTGATGTTCTTGCCTAAGTTGCTCTTTGGTCTTAGATGGGCATTGGGACCAATCTTAGTACCATCACCAACACTGCTCTCCTCAATTAGGGATGATTCTATACATACCCCATCCCCTATTCTACTATCTACAATTCTGGTATTAGATCTGATTTCACAGTCCTCACCTATTGTAGTAGCTCCTTCCAAGTAGGTATTGGGATAGATTATGGTGTCCCTTCCGATAATAACCCCATCCTCAATGTAAGTTGTCTCAGGATTGATTATGGTTACGCCATTTAACATGTGGAACTCATTGATTCTTTGGCGCATAACCTTTTCACTGAAGGCCAGTTGAACCCTATTATTGATACCATGGGTTTCTACTGGGTCTTCAATAACATAGGCACCTACATTATAGCCCTCATTTTTTAGAATTTCCACAGCATCTGTCAGGTAGAATTCTCCCTGGGCATTATCATCGTCTATCTTAGAAAGACCCTGTTTAAGCATCTTACCAGTAAAGCAGTAAATGCCTGCATTTATCTCCCTTACCTGCCTTTCTTCTTCAGTAGCATCCTTATCTTCGACAATCTTAGATATATTGCCTACTTCATCCCTGATGATTCTGCCATAACCAGTGGGGTCATCCAAAATGGCCGTTAAAACAGTACAGGAATAATTCCCTTCATTATGGTAGGCAAATAACCTATTTATGGTTTCCTTCCTTATAAGCGGAGTATCACCACAGAGAATTACCACTGTACTTTCATCATCCACGTGTTTGAGTCCTTGCATAACAGCAAAGCCTGTTCCATAAGGCGCTCCTTGGCCGATGGGTTGGTTTTCAAAGATAAGCCCCTTACCCTTGAAGTAATCCCTTACCTCATCTCCGCCGTGCCCAACGATTACCACATTCTTTTGGACCTGGGCCCCTATGCTAGCATCTATTACATACTCTAATATAGGTTTTCCACAGACCTTATGTAGTACCTTTGGAATCTTAGATTTCATTCTTGTGCCTTCACCTGCAGCAAGAATAATCGATACCTTCATAATTACACCTCATTTGACTTAAATATATCATACCCATACTAATTATATTACAACCTATATCCAATATACAAGTCAATCTTTACAAAGTAAAAAGAGCCCCTAAAGGGCCCTTTTTACTCAGTAGCTAGAACTTTTTCATACTCGCTAAATACAGCTTCCTGAATCTTTTGACGAGTGGTGGCATTTATAGGGTGAGCAATGTCTCTAAATTCACCGTCTGCCATCTTCCTACTAGGCATAGCAATAAATAATCCATTTTGTCCATCGATGATTTTAATGTCATGTACAACAAACTCATCATCAAAGGTAACGGATACTATCGCCTTCATTTTGCCTTCCTCAGTAATCTTTCTTACCCTAACGTCAGTGATCATCATTGTCCTTCACCACCTTCCTTTGATGCAGAATATCCCTTATTAGGTTATTTCTACATACTTCCAAAAACTCCTTCTTTTTTTTGAAATTTTTTGAAATATTTTTAAAAATTTTTTATTTTTACCTATTAGAGGATTATTTACTTAAATTTGTTCTTTTAAAATTAATTTGATATGATATAATCAATCAGTAGCAAAGTTATTTATTTTGAATAGAATAATATTATTAGATATCTTGGCAATAATAAAAATATATTATCTTCATGCGGATAGGTGTTATATTTATCCAAAATAATTCGATATTTATTTTTTTATTAGACATATATAGGAGGAAACCTTATGTTTAGATTCGTATTAGAAGACCACAAGTATAACCACATACATTTTATCGGCATCGGCGGAATTAGCATGAGTGGATTAGCAGAAATCCTTTTAACCAAAGGTTACAAGGTAACAGGTACAGATACAAAATACAACCCAATAGTCAAAAGATTAGAGAAATTAGGTGCAATTATTTACATAAATCATAATAAGGACAATATCTCTGGAGCAGACTTGATTATCTATACAGATGCTATCTCTCCTGACAATGAAGAGCTTAAAGCAGCTTTCGAATCTGGAGTAGATACCATAGATAGGGCAACCTTCCTAGGGGCTCTGATGAAAAACTATACCTACTCAATTGCCGTATCAGGAACACACGGTAAGACTTCAACAACCAGTATGATAACCACCATCACCAACCATGGTATCTTGGATCCAACAGTCCTCCTAGGTGGAGAATTAGATGATATAGGGGGCAATGTAAAACTAGGTAGTGATGATTATATCCTAACTGAGGCCTGTGAATACAAGGCCAATATCCTAAAATACTATCCTACAACTGCAATCATACTTAATATTGATGAAGACCACCTAGACTACTTTAAAAGCATGGACCATATCATAGAAACCTTTGTTCAATACGGCAAGAACCTAGGAAAGAACAGTAACCTAATAATTAACGCAGACGATCCTAACTGCCGTCCTGTCATAGAAGCCACCAAGGCCAAGGTCATAACCTTCGGAATAGATAATGAATGTGACTTCAAGGCTGAGGACATAGTATTTTCTGAAGAAGGTTATCCTTCCTTTACCTTAAATATCAGGGATGAAGAATACTATCCAATCAAATTGCAGGTAATGGGAAAACACAATATCTATAACTCCCTGGCTGCCATAGCTACTGCCTATATCCATGGGGTAGGTATGGATGATATCATTAGTTACCTAGCCCTTTATACTGGGGTCCATAGGAGACTTGAGCTTAAAGGGTACATCAAGGGAGCCAAGATAATAGATGATTATGCCCATCATCCAACGGAAATCCAGGTAACCCTGAAGGCAATCAATAAGAGCTCTACAGGTAAAATATACTGCATCTTCCAACCCCATACCTTTACTAGGACTAAGATATTATTGGATTCTTTTTCCCAGTCCTTTAAGGATGCAGACCAAGTAATCATAACCGACATATATGCAGCGAGGGAATATGATAACGGAGATATCCACTCCAAGGACTTGGCAAATGAAATCAACAAAAAAACAGGTAATGCTATCTACCTATCTACCTTTGAAGAAATAGAAGAATACCTATTAAAAAATATTCAGGATGGAGATATAGTAGTTACCATGGGGGCTGGAAATGTCTATTTGATTGGTGAATCTATACTCAGTCAAAAAAAACAGGAAATGAATGAAAAAGCTGCCGTTTAAGGTAGGACTTGTAAATAAACTTATTAAAAAGCTGTAGACTTATAACTAGTCTACAGCTTTATTAATTCCTTGGCCCCTTACATTGTAGATCTCTTCTAGCATGGCCTTGGTCTCCCTATCATTATAGATATAGTAGGAATAAATCCTTTTATCCACCTCTCTTAAATCTGGTTTGCCTGGCAAGAGTCTAAACCGAATATCTTCACTAGATGCACCAATCATATTCCGTCCATAGGTTAGGGCCTCCATTAATCTTAAATCCGTTTCAATATATTTAAGTCCCTTGCTTATGATGGGCACCAGATTATCCATGGCCTTGGAGGCAAAGGCCTTCAGAAATGCCTGTTGGGCCTTAATCCTACCCAAATCCCCATCAGGATAGCCCATCCTATTGTTACCCTTCCTATACCTGATAAAGTCTAGGGCCTCCTTTCCCTTAAGTAGCTGCCTGCCTTCCTTAATGTCGATATCCAGAGGAGGGTCTGAGGATGAATCCCGGTACTTCATATGGAAGGGAACATCAACTTCAACTCCACCTACCAGGTCCACCAGCTTCTCCACCCCTTCATAATCAATGATTACATAATAATGGAGGGGAATACCAGCCATAATATAGGAAATGGTCTGCTTGACACCAGAAATCCCATGGTCTTGGTAGACGCTATTGATTCTTCTTTTGCCCCCTTCATCGTAACCCTTCCTGTGGATATAGGTATCCCTGGGGATGGCAATTAAGTCTACAGTCTTGGTCCTTTGGCATAGGGAACCTAATACTATGGTATCAGTCCTTACATCCTCCATACCCAGGATGATAAAATTTAGCCGCTGGCTTTTTTCAAAGGCTTCTTCCAAGGAGGAGAATTCCTCCGGCTCACTGGGCTGGGATTCAAACTTAGTCAGGAGCCTGTTGGGTTTGTGGATATTTTCAGCAAAACCTATATCCATATCCCCACTTATCTTAGAATTATGCACAAGGGAGACTCTGGTTCCCAAATAAAAGGCCACAAAAAAAGCTAAAAAGGATACAATAAATGCCTTCAAGAATGTTCTCATTATAACACCTCTGGATTAATCTCTAACATCTATTGTATCCATTCATTAATCTTTTTATTTTATAATGTACTTGCTTATCAGGCTCTTTAATATCCTGGCTTACCCAATAGTTGGAACATATTCCTCTTATACTCCTCCACCCCTGGCTGGTCAAAGGGGTTAACACCTAAGAGATAACCTGATATAGCGCAGGCCTTTTCAAAGAAGTAAAACAGCTTACCAAGATAATACTCATTTAACTCTGGAACCTCTATTATTATATTGGGTACATTCCCAGATACATGGGCCTTGAGAGTACCTTCAAAGGCCTTCTTATTGACCTCATCTAGGCTCTTTCCAGCCAGATAGTTTAGTCCATCTAAATCATCCTCTGATTCCTTGATGATAATCTCCCCATGGGATCTTCCTATATTGATGGTTGTCTCAAAGAGGTTCCTCCTACCATCCTGAATATATTGGCCCATGGAATGAAGATCGGTGGTAAAGTTCACTGAGGCAGGGTAGATTCCCTTGCCATCCTTGCCCTCTGATTCACCATATAGCTGCTTCCACCATTCAGCTAGGTAGGTTAGGGCTGGTTCATAGTTGACCAAAATCTCTATAGCCTTGCCCTTCTTGTAGAGGATATTCCTTATAGCAGCATACTGATATGCTGGGTTCTCCTTGAGATTCCTAATGGCATACTCTTCCTGACCAGAAGCTGCCCCTTCCAAGAGCTTGTATATGTCTATACCCGCCACTGCAATGGGCAAGAGTCCTACTGGAGTCAAGACCGAATACCTGCCCCCCACATCATCTGGAATTACGAAGCTCTCATAACCCTCTATTCTGGCTAACTCCTTTAGGGCTCCCTTCTCCTTATCAGTAGTAACTACTATCCTCTTCCTGGCCTCCTCCTTGCCATACTTGTCCTCCAGGTACTCCTTGAAGAGCCTAAAGGCTATGGCTGGCTCGGTGGTGGTGCCAGATTTAGATATAACATTAAGGCTTATATCCAGTCCCTCTATAGCATCAAATAAGTCCAAAATATAAGTAGTGGAGATGTTTTGTCCCACATAATAGATTCTTGGAGTCTTTCTCTTCTCCCCTGATAGCTCATTGTAGAAGCTATGGTTCAAGGCTTCAATACATGCCCTGGCACCCAGATAAGAGCCCCCTATACCAATAACTATCAAGGCATCTGAAGATTCCTGGATCCTTTTGGCTACAGTGCTTAGCCTCTCCAACTCTTCCTTATCAACTTCCTTGGGAAGCTCCAACCAGCCTAAATAATCCTTGCCTGGCCCCTTCTTCCCATGGACTAAATCATGGCTTAGGCCTACGAGTTCAAGAATATTATCGACTTCTTCCTTTTTAATAAATGCATTGGAATAATCTACTTTAATGGTCATCTAATCCCTCCCCTTCATTATAAAGACCTAGAATACAATTCTAGGTCTTATCCAATTACTTCTAAAAGTACTATGGCAAAATCATCCTGTTGTTCTCCCCAACTATGGTTGATGATTTTATCTTCAATTATAGTTAAAATATTATCTGGCTGCTCCTGGATAATATTAATGACCTCCTCCAGACCAAATTCCTTGCCTGAAATATCCCTTGCCTCCGTAATACCATCTGTGTAAAAGAAAATCTTATCTCCAACCTTAAGCTGCATTTCCTTTTCCTCATAGACAATATTCTCAAAAAGACTGGTGATTGGATAGCCCTTATTGAAAAGTAAATCCAAGTCCTTATCATTGTACCTAATTGGGATACAGTTATGGCCTGCGTTGGCATATTTAAAAACCTGGGTCTTGGTGTTATATATTCCATAGAACATGGTAAAGTAATTATCAGCTTCCAGGTTCAGGGCTACAAATCTCCTATGCAATTCCTCCAAGGCGGCAGAAGGGCTCTTAATATCATCCTTCATAACCCTCATGGACTGTCTGATAAACATGGTCATCATGGAAGCAGCTACACCTTTTCCCGCTACATCACTTATATAGATTCCCACATTGTCCTCATCTATGTTGAACATGTCAAACATATCACCGCTGAGGATTTCCGACGGCTTATATACATAGTCCAGCTTAAGACTGTCATTAGCCCCCTTCCTAGGTAGGATCTTCTCCTGTATCCTCTTAGCAAATTGAAGGTCCTTATTTATCTTTTTATTCTTATTGATTAGATCTAATTCCAGCTTCCTCTCCCTGGTCACATCCCTGAAGACTTCCACAGCCGCGTATATTTCACCATTGGAATCCTTGACTGGAGAACTCTTGATGGAATAATGCCTCCCACCTATTATCTCTTCCTTTTGTATAACCTCACCGGTGGCCATGCTCCTCTTGGTAATGCAGAAATTACAATTGTTCAAGCCACAATGGGCCTCTTCACAGGCAATTCCGACAATTTCTTCTCCTAGGTCTTCCTTCATGGACTTATTAGCATAGATTATTATACCTTCCTTGTTAATAACCCTAACCCAATCTGCTATTCCCTCTAATACGTGATAATTTAAAATTCCATAATCCTTAAAGTCTCCTTTTAGGGCCACTTCTTCCTTTTTCATCATATTATCACCTTTTATTTTATATGGTTCTAATATTATAGATAACGTCCTATTTTTCGTCATTTTACCAATTTAACTTGTTAATTATATTGTATAGTAAAATCTGGATTTAATCCACAAGATTTTTATTACATCTTCTTTATAATTAATATTTAACCTCTATTTGGTCCGCTTCCGAATACCTGGCCATGGCGTAGAGCACATCTGAAAGTCTATTGACATA
>JAAYTL010000014.1 GCA_012518035.1 Tissierellia bacterium
AATATATTCTTACACGTAGTCCAATTAGTTGACGTAAATGTCATCCTGAGTCTTACAGTATTAGCCTTACCTACGAAGGATCTTCAACCTAAGCTTTTATAGTTTAAGCAATCTAGAAGCGAAATGAGCGTTTTTCTTTTATCTTTTATATATGTGTATCTCTGTGATTTCTTAATGCACATTATTCTCCAAATATCTATTAAACAAGGGGGATTTTCATGAAGAGGTTTACTACCTTTGTTCTACTAGTATCCATCTTATTAACAGGTTCCGTTACGTATGCAAACTCAGGACCAACCTTTTGGGAGGGATATCCATCCTCTGAAATCTTGGTTATAGATGAGGATAGCCCTATATCAGTTGAAAAAGAAGAGTTGTTATTTGATTTTACAAATGAAGAAGTAAAGGATCTGGGTGGTTATAACCTTGCTAGTTTGGTAACAGCAAGCTACACCATGAATAACACAAGTGTAAGGCATCAAAGTGTCCAGATGGCCTTCCCACTTATATCTCGCATAAGAGACTTCAATCCTAATCATATCAAAATAGAAGTAGATGGTGAGAGTATACCTTATCAAGTGTTCATAGGCGATTTAGTCAACCAAGGCTCGAAGAAGGATGGCGACTCTAATGAGTGGGATTTTTCTGCTATTGTCAATTCCATTAGTAGCTCACCTTACATTCCCCAAAACTATAAATTGGATGATATGGGGATGTTATATACATATAGTATAGGTCCTTCTGGTGATGAAGAAATAAACATAGAGATTAGCTATCGCTATGATAAGAATAAGACTAAAGTTATTAGTAAGGGTTTTAATGGCTATCAATTTAGTGAAGATAATGGGATAGTAAATGAATCACTGACTACATGGGTCAGGGAGAATGAACCACTTGAAATATTTGTTTTAGGCCAGGATATTGACTTAAAAATAACTGCCTATACGAATGGTGAGAAGACAGAGGAGACAGATGATTATAGCTTAGATACAAATACTAAAGAGCTAGCTATAGGGGATTATCTGTCTAAAGAGATAGAAGCTTATAGTAATGATATTGCATATAAGGATTACATAGCAGATAATCAGATATCAAATCAAATTATAAAACTCATTGATAGACTGGTGGAAGATAGGCAGATTAACCTTGAATTAAGTGAGATTTTCTCACTGGATGAGTCGGATAGATTTTTTGTCCTAATCTATGATGTGGAATTTGATCCTCAGGCTATTAGGGAGGTAGGTGTAAGCTACATCTCAAGAGGAACAATGGAAAGAGTGAAAACCTCAAATCCAACCCATACCTTTGACTATATCTTGAATCCCGCTGCCAATTGGGCTTCCTTTAATGATCTTAATATTGAGGTAAGGGTTCCTAGTGACTATCCCTATATAATTGACAGTAGCTTGGATTTTGCTAGAAAAGAAGATGGGACATATCAGGCTAGTTTTGCTAGTTTACCAGAAGAAGATCTATACTTTACCCTCTACCACAAGGAGAGCTTAAGTTTATTGGATAAAATAAAAGGCACATTAAGAAATGGGCAAGATGCTTTTAAAGGTATTGTTCCATTTGGAGTAGGCCTATTGGTAGGTTTTCTCGTAAGAAGGAACTATAAGAAAAAGAAGTCAGGTAAAACCAAATAAGGAAATTATTTAAGGGCTTTCATAACTGTGAGGCAGTTATGAAAGCCCAAATTATTTAACCCTATTTCAACATAGACTCAACAAACCATATATTCTTAACATATCCTGCTACATGGTCTTCGAAGATGGCTACAGTCGTAAAATCATCTTCTTCATCAGCTAAATCCCTAATTTCCCTTGCTAGCTTATTCATTAAATCTAGGTCCGCCTTAAGGATTTCTAAGGATTCTTTAATTGAGAAGTCTCTGGCAGGAACTTCTTCAATAGTGGCAACTTTTAGATACTCAGCCATAGTTGAAAGAGGCATTTCACCCTTCATTTTTAATAGTTCTGCAACCTCATCATATTTTTCGAATACATCGTCATAGATTCCTTCAGTAAATTCATGAACTTGCACGAACTGATTTCCTATTACATTCCAATGTAAATTGTGTAACTTAACATTCCAAACTGCTAAGTTAGCAACATATTGATTTAATAATTCAACTTTCTTCATATTATACCTCCTAGAATTTGTTTACTTTTTTGTCATTCATAAATTAATATACCCAACCCAAAAGAAAACAAACATTGTAAGGAATAAATTAGTCAGGCAAGGGTAATGCTTATATTGATAAATTTTTTTGAATGATTCTGAAAGTTTTTGTAGTATTTTGTAGGTTGCTTGTAGTATTAAACTGTCACAAATATATCTATTTTAAGTACTTATAAGGAGGCAATATTTCATGACAATTCAAATGGATATGATCCAATCCCTTGCCTTAGCAGTAATTATGTTGCTTATAGGTAAGCAGTTAAGGAGTAAGGTTAAGTTTTTTGAAAAATATTGTATACCTTCTCCAGTTATAGGAGGTATTATATTTTCTGTTATCGCACTTATTTTAAGACAGTCTGGTACATTAATGTTTGAATTTGATGATACCTTACAAAAGTTTTTCATGACCATGTTCTTTACTACTATCGGATTTAATGCTAGTCTAAGAGTATTAAAGAAGGGTGGACCTAAGGTCCTATTATTCCTAGGAGTTGCTACAGGTTTAGCAATTCTACAAAATGTAGTTGCAGCTGGTTTATCAGGAGTAGTAGGATTGGAACCCTTACTAGCCCTTATGACAGGTTCAACACCTATGACAGGTGGTCATGGGACAGCTGGTGCCATAGCCCCAACTGTTGAAGAACTTGGAGTGATAGGAGCTAATACTGTTGGTCTTGCAGCAGCTACCTTTGGTTTAGTATCAGGTTCTATGATGGGTGGACCTCTAGCAAATAGGCTTATTATTAAACATGACTTAGTTAGAAAAAGAGACGAATCCGTATCTGAACAATTGGATTTTGATAGTTCACTTTTGGAAGAAGAAACTGTTACACTTGATGTTGGTAGGGTTGGTATGGCCTTCTTCCAAATTTTAATAGCTATGGGTATTGGTACTTATGTATCAGTATGGCTAGTTGATACAACAGGCCTTAACTTCCCAGGATATATTGGCGCTATGGTAGTTGCAGCTGTTATTACAAACCTTTCTGAAACTGGTATATTTAATACTCCTAAGGAAGAGATAGGAGTTGTGGGTGATGTCGCCCTTAACCTTTTCCTAGCCATGGCCCTAATGACATTAAAATTATGGGAGCTTGCTGATCTAGCTGGACCATTAATTATACTATTAATTGGTCAAGTAGTATTGGTTGCCCTATATGCTACCTATGTGACCTTCCCAATTATGGGTAAGAACTATGATGCAGCAGTGATAGCAGCTGGCCATTGTGGATTTGGATTAGGTGCTACACCTAACGGAATAGCAAACATGGACTCTGTGTCAGAAAAATATGGTTATTCCCAAATGGCATTCTTCGTATTACCAATAGTAGGGGCCTTGTTTATAGACTTTGTAAATGCCCTGAATATACAACTATTCATAAACTTTTTTGGTTAATATATATGAAAAACTGGATACTAGGTATCCAGTTTTTTATTATGGTTTGATGACATATGATTAGTCTAACTTAGTGATAATCCCCTCTATAAATTTTTTAATATTGATGGTTCCTCTACGTTTTGAGATTCCCTGGGTATAATTCATCTCCTGCTTAACCTGGCTAAAGTCAAAAAGCAGGGAGGAGTATTCCATAAATTTAGGGTTATAGTAATCATCTATCCCAAATTCTGCAATATTTACCAAGGACTTCTGGATAGTCCTACGGATTCTTTGTTCTATGGTATTAGGGTTTACTAGGGTACCAGTCTCATCGCTTTCTTTTTTCGAAATTTCAACATACAAGTCATTAAGCTTATATGATGAATGTGGGTCTCTACTTTTAGCTTCGGCAATCTTGTTTACCAGTTCAATTAGATTCTTTATTCCAGGGTCACTAATGATTCCAATGTCTGAGAGGATGTTGTTGATGATTTGTTCATTACTATTCTCAATATCTATATCATCCGGAGTAGACACACTACCTAAGGCTCCCTTAATGATTGACATAGACCTTTCTAATTCTAGATTGTGGCTTACATTTTTTATAACATTGACCACTTCTATAACATTGATGGGCTTTTTGATAAAGAACAGGACCCCAGACTTATAGGCATTGGCTACCATATGCTGATCTTCTACTTGTGAAATCATGATGATTTTGCCCTTAAAACCCCGGTCCAAAATCTTATTAACTATCTCAACTCCATCCATGCTAGGTAGCAAGTAATCTATAAGGACTATATCTGGATTATAGAATAGTATCTCATCCACAGTGTCTTCGCCATCTGTGTACTCAGCTACAACCTTGCCTAATTTATTTTGTCTTATAATGTTTTTAAGCATAGTTATAATGCCCATATCGTCATCTATAATGATAAACTTGTTTCCCAAGATACTACCTCCTTAAACTCTCTTTGGGTATGATTACAGTAAAGGTGGTTCCCTTGTTAATTTTTGATTTGACTTCAATACTTCCCTTCAAACTTTTTACAATATACTCCACATGGGATAGGCCTATTCCAGTTGACTGGATACCTGTACTAGCATCAAATTTTGTAGTAAAACCTGGATTAAAGATATGGGGTTTTATTTCTTCATCAATACCTGGACCATCATCCTTTACTCTTAAAACTAAATCATCACCTATGGTTTTACCCTCTACGTGGATCTTACCCTTATCAACGATAGCATCTATAGCATTTGTTATAAGGTTATTTATTATTGTAAATAGGTAGTAATAATTTTTTATGTGTAGGTTATCCTGAAAATCTATGGTTACCTGGATATCCTTGCGGTGATAATTGATATATCGTTCTAAATTACTCTCTATGATAGAACCGATATCCTTTAAGCTCATGGTCTTATCAAAATCAAAATCGTTGACATAGGTCTTAAACCCGCTTACGACCCTTTGATAATCCTTTTTAATTTCGTGTACCTCCCTGGCTACATCGAGGGAAAGTTGCCTAATCTCATTATTATCCTTGGTCTTTTCGTACAAGGTATAGGCCTTGCTCATTACACTCTCTATATCTGCTGTAGATTTGTTTAGGTAGAATATCTCTGCCTGGAGATTTGAAATCAGGGTGTTGAGTTGGTTATATTTCTTTTGGTGTTCTTCCCTTTTAATCAATAGCTCTTTTCTTTTAGACAAGCGATAGGTTATAAATATCATTGAGCTTCTAGCAAGGGCAACTATGATGATATAGGTCATTAAACTGGAACTAAGATTAGTTCTTATCAAGGCCTCTATGATATTTGCACCTATGTCGGTAAGGGCTAGGAGATTTATACAGAGTGCAGGACTATGGGTATTATTTTTAACCTTAAAGAAGTTAAAAAGAAGTCCATATGAAAGATAATAGATTGATGCAGGGAGGTTTATCCTAATTAAGTCTGAAAAACTATAATCCGCATCAATGGAGTATATTATACCCCTTAGTATAAATATTGAAATACCTGCAAAAAAAGCAACATTAACAGTCTCTAAATCATCATATACAAGGAGTATTAAGCTTAGAGCAATAACACCTGCTGAAAACCTAAAAGCATCTTGAAAGGGAAAGAAATATACTTCTCCGCTTAAGGCAATTGTTAGGACAGCAATTATATATAGATTTAATTTATTCTTAAGATTATCTCGATTCATTTCTACCTCCAATTGTATTATAACATACTGACCCTATAGTTAGAATATTATGCTTTTGTATTTACATTTTCTTAAGTTTGTGTATAATATATATAATATCATGACGATGAGCAAGAAGAGTATCCTTAGAAAAGGTCTAAAGCGAGTTAGGGTAGGTGGGAGCCTAATGATACTGCTAGGGAGAATGGGCTTGCGAGTTTGTGCCTGAATTCATAGGGTATAGGACTGATCATCCTTAGAGGATCTGAGTGGCGTATGCAATTAGAGTGGCACCGCGGAGTTAACCCTTCGTCTCTTTATTTAGAGATGAAGGGTTTTTATATTTTTGTTTGCAATAATCTAAATAACAGGAGGGATATAATGGAAAAGAAAACAATTTTCAGTGGAATTCAGCCATCAGGCGAGCCTACAATAGGTAACTATATAGGAGCCATAAGAAACTGGGTGGAACTCCAAGAAAATGAGAATTATGAGAATATATATTGTATAGTAGACATGCATGCAATTACAGTACCCCAAGTACCCAAGGATTTAAGGAGACATACCCTGGAGTTGCTTTCGGTATTGATGGCATCAGGACTGGACCCAGAAAAGACTACCCTATTTATTCAGTCCCATGTGCCAGCCCATGCAGAATTGACCTGGGTACTCAATACCCTAACCTATATGGGACAATTAAACAGGATGACCCAATACAAGGACAAGTCAAAACGCTTTGAGGATAGTAGTATAAACTCTGGACTCTTTACCTACCCCGTATTGATGGCAGCTGATATTCTACTCTACCAAGCAGATTATGTACCTGTAGGGGAAGATCAGAGGCAGCATTTAGAGTTAACCAGGGATGTTGCTGAGAGGTTTAACAATCGATATAGCCCTACTTTCAAGCTTCCTGAAGCCCTTATCAAGGAAGAAGGGGCTAGGATTATGAGCCTGCAAGATCCAGAAGCCAAGATGAGTAAATCTGATGCCAACAAGGACTCCTATTTACTACTGCTGGATGATCCAGATGCCATTAGAAGGAAGATCAAGAGAGCTGTTACAGATTCAGTAGGGGTTGTAGCCTACAATGATGAGCAAAAAGGTATTAAGAATCTCCTCAATATCTATGCTTCATTTACCAATGAGGATATCGGCAACATCGTAGATAGATATGAAGGCAAGGGTTATGGGGTCTTTAAGGAGGATTTAGCAGAAGTAGTGGTAGAGGCCCTAAGACCAATTCAGGAGAGGTATAATGACCTTATAAACAATAAGGATTATCTAGAAAAGGTCTACAAGAAAGGGGCAGAAAAGGCAGAATATATGGCCAACAAGACCTTAAGAAAGGTATACAAGAAGGTTGGCTTTATACCAAGATAAGATAAATAAGTGCCACCGAAATATTTTTTCAGTGGCACTTACTTTTTATGGCAACTATTGACCCTTCATTGCTTGCTCAGCAAATTCCGTAGTAACTATCTTGTCATAATCTGCCCTCTTATCCAACTCACCAGCTAATTCCATTATATGCATTAGGTGATCCATTCCTTCCTCTGTTATTATGAGATCAGGCTTCCAGCTGTCCTGCATCCTATATCTGTCTATTAGGGCAACTAGGACATCATCTTCTGTATCAGGGAAATGTGGCTTCACAGCTTCAGCAATTTCCTCGACACTGTGGTTTTGTACCCAGACCATCCCCTTGTAAAGGGCATTGGTAAACTTTTGTATTATTTCAGGGTTTTCTTCCATGTATTCTTTGGTAGTGGAATAACATGTATATGGGATATATCCTCCCTCCACACCTATGGAGGCTACAACATAGCCTTGACCTTCCTTTTCAAGGGTTGTGGCTACTGGCTCAAAAAGTGTTACATAATCACCTTCACCACTGATGAAGGCTCCAGCTAAAGCATCAAATTGGACATCTGTCCTAACCACTACATCTTCATTAAGAACTAGGCCCTTTGATTTTAATACATATTCTAGAGTCATTTCAGGCATGCCGCCCTTCCTACCGCCTAGGATTGTTTTCCCCTTAAGCTTATCAAAGGTAAAATTATCATCCTTTTCCCGACCTACTAGAAAGCTTCCATCCCTCTGAGTTAATTGAGCAAAGTTAATGGCATAGTTATCCCTACCCTCGTTGTAAACATAGACGGATGCTTCGGCTCCCATAAAGCCAATATCTGCCTCGCCACTCAACATGGCAGTCATAACCTTGTCAGCTCCGCCTCCTGTAATCAGCTCAACATCTAACCCCTCCTCTTCAAAGAATCCCTGGGTTAGGGCTACGTATTGTGGGGTATAAAATAATGAGTGGGTGACTTCCATGAGCCGAACCTTTTGGTTTGTACTCTTGTCACAAGCAGTAAGGACTATGGAAAATGTTAAGATTAGCACCAGTAAGAGGGACAATATCACAGATTTTTTTGACATCTTATCACTCCTTGTATAATATAGTATTATGTTGGATTCTATATGATATTGTATTCCCCCTACATATATAAGGTTACTACAATTTAAATGGAGGCTAGCTTATGAATGTACCTAATATCTTAACAATCTTGAGAATATTTTTGGTTCCAATCTATCTGATAATTTTCTTTTCAAATATTGAAAATAGGGTACTAATTGCAGGGTTGGTATTTATTTTAGCTGGAATTACTGATGTCTTGGATGGTAGAATAGCAAGGAAGTATAATCTACAAACTAAATTAGGCACTGTTTTGGACCCCTTTGCTGACAAGTTGATGACTTTTGCCATACTAATTAGTTTCACCTATTCCAATTTAATACCGCCTTGGATACTTGTTGCCATAGGACTGAAAGAGGTCTTGATGATTGCAGGAGGTGCCGTACTATACCTATCCAAAGGAAATCAAGTCTTACCCTCAAATAGATATGGTAAGGTGGCAACCTTGTTTTTTTACGCCGCAACCTTGTCCATAGTTTTTCGCCTCCCGGACTTAGTTTCAATGGCCTTATTCTTCTTAACGGTTATCTTGAATATCCTTGCATTCTTTAATTATCTTCAGATATACTTAGAAATGAGGAAAAACTTAAGCGCCTAGTTGACAAAGGTTGACTATACTATTATAATTAATTAATAAAATTCAAATGCACTGATAAAGAGGAGTAAATAAACATCTTTCACAGAGATAAGACCCTAGGGTGGAAGGTCTTAAAAGTAATGTTTATTGAAGGTAGCTTTTGAGCAGCTAAACTGAAATTTAGTAGGTTTAGACGGTAATCCCGTTACAATTTTGAGAGCCATGATTTATCATGGAATTAAGGTGGTACCACGAAATTAACCCTTCGTCCTTTTCTATAGGACGAAGGGATTATTTATATAGGAGGATAACTATGATAGAAAACTTACCAAAGACTTATAATCCCAAGGATTTTGAAGATCGGTTATATGATTTTTGGATGGAAAATGAGTACTTCGTTGCCCAAGTGGATAGGAATAAAGAACCTTACACCATTATCATGCCACCCCCTAATGTTACAGGGGATTTGCATATGGGGCACGCCCTAAACAATACCATACAGGACATTCTGACTAGATGGAAAAGGATGTCAGGCTATGAAGCCTTATGGGTTCCAGGCACAGACCATGCCAGTATATCCACTGAAGCAAGGGTTGTTAACAAACTGGCCAAGGAAGGAAAAACCAAGGAAGAGCTGGGTAGGGAGGCCTTCCTGGAGGAAGCCTGGGAGTGGACCAGACTCTATGGTGGTAATATCAAGAATCAGCTGAAGAAGCTAGGTGTTTCCTGCGATTGGAGCAGGGAAAGATTTACCCTAGATGAGGACATGAGCAAGGCTGTAGAAGAGGTATTTATCAGATTATATAGTAAGGGTCTAATTTATAGGGGAGATAGGATTATTAACTGGTGCCCAGATTGTGGCACTGCTATTTCTGATGCTGAAGTGGAGCATGTGGAAAGCCATGGCCAAATCTGGCATATAAACTATCCAATCAAGGACAGTGATGAGAGGATTACCATAGCTACTACAAGACCTGAAACTATGCTGGGGGATTTGGCTGTAGCTGTTAATCCAGAGGATGAGAGATATAAGCACCTAATTGGTAAGACCGCCATCCTACCCCTAGTAAATAGGGAGATTCCAATAATTTCAGATGATTATGTAGATATGAGTTTTGGTACTGGGGCCCTTAAGATCACCCCATCCCATGACCCAAATGACTTTGAAATTGGGGAAAGATTCAACCTAGGCCAATATGTAGTGATTGATGAGAAGGGATATATCAACTCCAATGGTGGTCCATATGAAGGCCTAGAAAGGTTTGAAGCAAGAAAAAGGATTGTAGAGGACTTGAAGGAAGAGGGCTACCTTAATCAAGTCAAGGACCATGAAAATGCTGTAGGTCATTGCGAGAGGTGTAATACCATTATAGAGCCTATTATCTCTAAACAATGGTTCGTTAAGATGGAACCCCTAGCCAAACCAGCCCTAGATGCCTATAAGAATGGAGAACTGAATATAATCCCTGAGAGATTTGGAAAGATATATGTAAATTGGTTGGAAAACATAAGAGACTGGTGTATATCAAGGCAACTTTGGTGGGGACACAGATTACCTGTTTATTACTGTGATGATTGTAATGAAATCATGGTTTCTAGAACTGAGCCCAATAGATGCAGTAAATGTGGAAGTGACAGAATAAGCAGAGAAACTGATACTCTAGACACATGGTTTTCATCAGCCCTATGGCCCTTTTCAACCCTAGGATGGCCAGAGGAGACTGAGGACCTTAAGTACTTTTTCCCAACAGATGTATTGGTAACAGGCTATGATATCATCTTCTTCTGGGTTATTAGGATGGTATTTTCTAGTCTGGAGCAAATGGGAGAACTACCCTTTAAGGATGTATTCTTAAACGGTCTAGTAAATGATAGTCAAGGTAGAAAGATGAGTAAGTCCCTAGGTAATGGAATCGACCCCTTGGAGATAATAGATGTCTATGGGGCGGATGCCTTGAGATTTACCCTGGTAACAGGCAATACCCCTGGAAATGACATGAGATTCCATATGGAAAAGGTTGAGGCTAGTAGAAACTTTGCCAATAAGCTTTGGAATGCCAGTAGATTTGTGCTAATGAATCTAGATGAGGACGTAGTTTCTAAAGATTTCAATTTAATAGATTTAGAAGAGGAAGATAAGTGGATTATCTCTAGGCTGAATGATGCCATCAAGGCTGTCACCCATAATCTAGACAAATATGAAATTGGCCTAGCAGCCCAAAAGATTTATGACTTCATTTGGGATGATTACTGTGATTGGTACATTGAAATGGTTAAGTCCAGATTATATGGAGACGATCAGGCTAGCAAGGAACTAGCACAGAGGGTTTTACTTTATGTATTAAAGGATATTAACAGGTTACTTCATCCCTTCATGCCCTTTATAACAGAGGAGATCTGGCAGCATCTTCCACATGAAGAAAATGCCTTAATCATCAGTCAATGGCCTGTGTATAAGGAAGAGCATAGGTTTGAAGAATCTGAAAAAACTATAGAGTATGTTAAGTCAGCTATCAAGGCCATAAGAAATGCAAGGGCTGAAATGAATATTGGTCCATTCAAGAAGTCCATGATTATCTTTGTTGTTGAAAATGAAGCAATCAAGGATCTTATCATAGAGGGCAAGAGGTACTTCATTAACCTTGCTAGTGCAGAGGATATAGAGATAGTAAATAATAAGGAAGGTCTAGATGGAGATTATATCTCTGTAGTACTAGATAAGGCTGAAGCATTTCTACCTTTAAAGGATCTCATAGACTATGATAAGGAAATTGAAAGACTTGAAAAGGAAGAAGAAAGACTCCAGGCTGAGTTAAAGAGAGTAAGGGGCAAACTGTCCAACCAAGGATTTGTCAGCAAGGCTCCGGAGAAGGTTGTAAATGCAGAAAGAGATAAGCTGAAGAAATACGAAGAAATGATGGATAAGGTATTAGAAAGATTAGAAAGCTTGAGAAGGGATAAATAGGGTGGAAAACATATGGAATATAGAGATGCTTTAGCTTATATAAATGATAAGGTTAAGTTTGGCTCCAGGCTTGGGCTTACATCCATAGGTAAGTTGATGGAACTATTGGGAAATCCACAGGACGATTTAAAATGTATCCATGTGGCTGGCACCAATGGAAAGGGTTCAACTTCATCCTACATGGCTACTTGCCTGAAAACTGCAGGCTATAAGGTTGGACTTTTTACCTCACCATATCTGGAGAGGTTCAATGAAAGGATTCAAATCAACGGGGAAGATATCCCCGATGATGTATTGGGGGATATAACTTCTACTGTAAAAGAGGCTGCTGATAAGATGCTTGAATTGGGCTTTGAGCATCCCACTACCTTTGAAATAATCACTGCCATTGGATTTATCTATTTTAAAAGCCAAGGGGTTGATTATGTTGTATTGGAAGTTGGATTAGGGGGAAGGTTTGATTCTACTAATATCATCAAAACTTCCCTGGCTTCGGTGATAACAAGTATTGATTACGACCATATCAAGGAGTTAGGAGATACCCTAGGAGAAATAGCCTACCAAAAAGCTGGTATTATCAAGGAAAATGGCATAGTCATCTCGTATGAGCAGGACAAGGAAGCAGCCCAGGTAATTGAAGATGTGGCAAGAGGTTTAAAAGCACAACTTTATATTAGTGAGAATTCCAATATTGAGATAGTGGATGAATCTCATAAGGGGAATGTCTTTAACTATAGGTTCAAGGATCAATTCTTGGATAAGGTAAGGACTTCCCTAATAGGGAAGTATCAAGTATTTAATGCATCATTGGCTATCACGACCCTATTGGTTTTGAGGGAAAAAGGCCTGATAAATATTAGTAATGATGAGATCTACAAGGGGATTTTAGAGACCAAGTGGAAGGGCCGCTTGGAAGTTTTAAGGAGGGAGCCTACCTTCTTAATCGACGGTGCCCACAATGTTCAAGCTATAGAACACCTTACCAAGGCCTTGAGCTTGTTTTCTTATAAAAGACTGATACTTGGAATTGCAATCCTCAAGGATAAGGATGTTGATAAGATGATAGGACAACTCCTTCCAATGGCTGATATAGTGGTTGCAACAGAGGCTAAAATTCCAAGGAAATTAGATGCAGACAAACTAGCAGAAAAGATCAGCAAATACAATGATGAGATTTATGTTGAAAAGGATATTGAAAAGGCAATAGACAAGGCCCTTAGCCTAGCGAGTAAGGATGATTTAATCCTATTTGGGGGTTCCTTGTACTTGATAGGTGAAGTAAGAAGTTTGGTTAAACTGAAGTAACAGTTTTGACTTAGCCGTAGTTACCAAGGAAGAATTGGTGGCTACGGCTTGTTTTATTTGAAAGTACCTTATCTTTTATATTCACCCCCAACTCCTAAAATGCATAAATTATTATATATGTTAGGGGGTATAGAATTGCTTTCAAATAAGATTCTCGTTGCCAATTATGGTGATAATTCTCTAAGTATAATCGATAGGAAGGATTTGTCGCTGGTAGGTACTGTATGTTTGAGAGGACTACTGGATGGTAAGACGGGCTTTACAAGATTATTGGTAGAGAATGAGAGTAGGGTACTGATTCTTGATTCAGATCATGACTGCCTCTATAGGATAGATATTTCTAAGCATAAGCATCTTGGCCAGGCAGATCTAGGCCGTTGTCCTATTCGTATAAAGGGTTTTGAAAATAGAATTTATGTACTGAATATAGATTCAAACTCCCTATCAATCATAGATAAGTCAGATTTAAACATAATAGAAAATGTATATCTTGGGGAGAAGCCTACGGATTTAGCAATAGATCCTGCTACCGGAGATTCATATATTACCAATTTAAACAGCCATTGTTTGAGTGTAGTAAATCATGAGAATGGGGAAATAGATACAATTAAGTTATCATATATGCCTTTTAGAATAAAGATAAAAGATGATTCTATCTATGTTTTGGGATTTTTGAACAACCATACTCTAAGTTGTAGCATAATATCGTCAATAGATATTAAAGATAAATTAGTCATATGGGAGGAAATTCTAAAGGGTATATATTTTGATTTTGAAAAGTCTAAGGAACAGGATATATTTTACTTGGTTGATTCGGAGAATAGTTGGCTTTATGAATATGACAAAAGCACAAGGGAGAATCAAAGAAAACTATATATAGGGGGTCTTACCAATTATATAATATATGATTTTGAAAACCTCTACTTAAATGATATGATCAATAATCAGCTTGTTATTGTGGACATAGCAAGCAATCAAATAAAAAAAAGAATAACAGTTGGCAGGGAGCCTCATGATATTCTTTTGACTTAATCTTATTCAGTTAACAGCTTGATAATTTCTGCATAGATGGACTCGGTTCTTTCCTTCCAGGCATTACTTACAATTTCCACCTGCTCAAGACTAACCAGGTTGAGATAAAGGCTAAATAGTGTATCTTCATTTTCTATGAGTTTTAAGTTGACAACATATTGACCATTTTCATTTTGATAGTGTTCTGCAAGTACTTGGGTTTCTTTTTTTGCCTGATTTCTTTGGGCTTGGAATTCTGTTTCCAGATCCTCCTTGATGAAGTCGGGGATTTTATTACTAAAATACTCTAGGGCAGTCTTACCTTTTTCTTGAAGCTTGTATTCCTGTCTATCTTGGTTCTCTACAAGGTCAATAAAACTTGAATCCACCAACTCACTCAAATATTGTTGTATGGAGAAGAAGTTCATATAATTCTTTTTTAAGATGAATTCAGTAATTTCATCCTTTGTAAATCCGTAACCAGCTTCTCTTACAATGTATAATAAAATGAGTTTATTTTGAGCTAATTCTTCACTATTTTCGCTAAACATACAATCACCTACTTAGAATATCTAGCTTAAATTATATCACTAGCTCCTCCACATCTCAAATAAAATCTTAGAAACAAGATTTAGAACAAAAGAATAGAGAAGTGAAAACTCACTTCTCTATCCTAACTTATCTACCCTATCTACAGTATCTACTCTATTTTTTCTATATTAGAATCCCTTACCAGCTAATTGGTTTTGTGCACTTTCTACTAATCTTTTAACCATATAGCCACCTACATAGCCATTTTCTCTAGAGGAAAGATTTCCCTTATCTATATTATCATAATTTTGGAGACCTAGTTCATTGGCTATTTCTAATTTCATTTGATTCAGAGCTGCCCTAGCTTCAGGAACAACTATCCTATTACGACCGGTGTTGTTATTAGCCATTTGCTTACCTCCTTTAATTAAAATTAGCAATTTTAATGCCTACTATTAATATAACCTCTAAATATGTTTCTATGCTGGTACATGTTTACTCTTTAGCCCTTTTATAACAGTAATATTTTTTCAAAAAAAGAATAATCATGTAGTAGGCGAAGGGAGGAGATTTGGTGAAAAGAAGTAATAGGTATTATTTATCATATAGAATTGGAATGCTATTAATATTATTGCTATTTTCAATTTTAATTATTAATAAAAGTAACAATTTTGATTTAATCAGTGTCTTTTCTTCCACCAAGGAGTTGCCAATATATAGTGTTGAGAGACAGGATAAGAAAATAGCTATATCCTTTGATGCTGCATATGGTGATGAATATACATTAGATATCCTGGATACACTAGATAAATACAAGATAAAGTCTACGTTTTTCCTTGTAAAATTTTGGATTGATAAATATCCTCATCAGGTAAAGGAAATCTATAATAGGGGGCATGAAATAGGAAACCATTCTGCTACTCATCCTAATATGAGTACACTCTCAAGAGAGCAGATAATAGAAGAAATAAACAGTACAGGTCAGGCCATTTTTGAGTTAACCCAAGAAGAACCAATTCTTTTTAGACCTCCCTTTGGAGATTATAATGATCTACTTATACAGACCTGCAGGGAGCTGGGATATTATCCAATTCAATGGGATATAGATTCACTTGATTGGAAGGAACTAGGTGTACAATCAGTGGTTGATACAGTTACCCGAAATGTTGAGAGTGGTTCTATCGTGCTCTTTCACAACAATGCAAAATACATAAAGGAATACCTGCCCATAGTAATTGAAAGGTTATTAGAAAAAGGTTATGAGATTGTACCCGTGTCTGAACTAATACATTTTGATAACTACACCATTGATAATAGCGGACGACAAATACCCAATAACTAATATGAGGAGATACTGTGGATAAAAGAGATATATTGCTCGTAGGTATAATTGAAAAAGAACCATATACTATAGATATAATTAGGATTCTACTAAATTCTTTTGACTACCTATTAAGTTACACCAATGAGAGAGGAAACATTATTATCCTCAGCAAGGGTACAAGAGATTTAATTGTGATTTCCATGGCCCCTAGGGAGGCCAAGGACTTTAAAGAAATTGGCCTAGACTTTAATTTTTTGGTTGTTAACATTATAGGTAAGGACTTCAAGACAGAAGACTTACTAGAATGTGAATTTAGGGACTGCGATTACTATATTTTGAACTCTGATGAGGATAATATAAGCTTTCTTGCTCCTGATAATCTAGAAGGTATAGTGATTACATATGGATTTAATAGTAAGGCAACCATGACTATATCAAGCTTTAGCATGGAACAGGGGATTGAAGCTAGCCTATGCCTGCAGCGGGAGATTGTAAGCTTAAATGGTGAGAGAGTTATGTCTTCTGAGTTCATCATTGAGATTGATTTCAAGAAAAAGGATTACATATATTCTGCCTTGGCAGCCTTTATACTGGCTATGATTTTAGGTGAAGATATTCAGTCTAAGAAAACTTTACAGATAACGAAATAAGTACAGTAAAATACTGTGCTTATTTTATTTCGTATTAGATAAAGAATGTGTCTTATATGTATCGTAGAATAATTTTAGTAGAGAATAGAATTTAAATCCTTATTCACACATGGTTTGACTCTAAGTCCTTATCATACTAGAATAAATTTCAAAACCGACTCTCCGTTACGAATTTGAAGAAGTAAAACCACATGTAAAAAATTAGAGCTCCAAACTCGCTACGCTCGAACAGTGGAGCTCTACCAAATTTTTTACTTAGTGGATACTTCTACTCAAATTCTCCAAAGTCGAGTCTCATTTTGAAAATTTATTCTTACCCGTAGTCCAATTAGTTGACGTAATTGTCATCCTGAGTCTTACAGTATTAGCCTTACCTACGAAGGATCTTGAACCTAAGCTTTTATAGTTTAACCAATCTAGAAGCGAAATGAGCGTTTTTCTTTTATCTTTTATATATGTGTATCTCTGTGACTTCTTAAGTCACATTTATCT
>JAAYTL010000098.1 GCA_012518035.1 Tissierellia bacterium
AATAGTTGTTAGAAATACACCTACAAAATAGTCTAACTTATTGATTCTATGCATTACTCCCACCCCTTTGAAATCTTTTATACTGTTAATTAATATTATTTAAAGTTAAAGCATTTCTCTATCTACTTTTTATTTCATCTAAATTGTTGATTGCAAAATTTACCAACATCTCATATATTTCTTCTCTTTCTAGAATATCTAATACTATCCTACCTCCCAACTCATTCAAGTACATCAATAGAGGAACCAGTGTGTCTCCTTTTATTGGTATACCAAGAGATTTAATATATAACCCTGTATCAAAATATGCAAAGCGAATTTTGGGATTACCTAGAATATTACTTGAAAAAGTATTGATCAGTTTATGTGAGAAAGCAGTCTCAAACAATTCTAAATACTTAAAAGGATCTTCTTGGTTTTCTTTGTTATAGCACAATCTACCTAACCACCACATTTTTGCTAAAGTATTAATATAGATACTTCTCTTCCGACCATTTACTTTTAGATTATAAAAGTACCGATTTAATATAGTTCTAGGCTAAATTCAATGCGACTATTATTCTCCATTTCATACTCAAGACTTTTTCTCATAAAATCCCAACAAACATTATGTGACAGACCAGCCCATAATCTCTCATCAGTTGCCTCGGAATCTGAGATGTTTTTCATAGCTGTATATAGAATTTTGGTATTCTCGATCTCTTTAGCTTGGGGATCTAACTCGAACTCTCCAACACTTTTATTGAATTCAACAAAAGGATCATATCCCAAATAACCTTTTATCCATCCATTACTACACTCTTTATACTTTTTGTAATTGAAATCAATATTAATCTTCAAATTATCAAGTGATTCATGCGTAAATATATAGACCTTCATCAGAATCACTCCTTTCGTTAAGGGCAATTAATGCTTTGGATATTGGCCCACCAATTAGTTTCTGAGCAAGTGTATATGAATTTTTTGTTTTGATAGTTTGAGGGGTTAGATCTAAATCATTTGCTTTGAAAATTCTTTCCAAGGACCTAAACCACTGATATTCCCTATATTGTTCATCATTGTCACTCCTAACTATGCTTTCAAGTACAAATATAAGTGCTGGAACTATAAGTAATGAAAATACAACTTCAACGTAATTTTTGCTCATCTGCAATTTTTGTAAATTATCAAAATCACTTTCTGGTAGTTGGATAACTATTCTATCATTCTCTATTTCAAACTCCATTATTTCTCCATCAGCTTTTTTGGCAATACTAAATATTGAATCCTTCTTTCCCATATCATTATTACTTTTATCTACTGTTATTGATACATAATCAGCTATAGCTAGGATAGAGCCTTTTTTTTGTCAAATTTGATGTTGCCATAATCATCATTTAGACACTTATTTGAATAACCCACGATATCCTGAGTTGCAATAAAATATTAATAGCTATTAATTATAGTTTCGACATGCAAGTGATAAATCCTTCTATTTTTGCAAAATAACAAAAATTTCTCCTTGCTTGATGCAAGAAGAATAATGTGTTTTAAATAATCTATAAGTAGGATTTATAGAAACTAAATTATATATGTAATTGCTTAAAATAATTATTAGTACCTATCAGAATTAATATATCTCATAAAGTCTTTCTTAAAGTAAAAAGCATGATTCTTATTTGATACATTCCGTTTATATAATTTAGAGTAAATTGGAGTATAAGGCTTTGAATCCTTAGAACGGATTTGGATAAGCTCACCGCTCGATGTATGAATAAATCCATCTGTACTGGTTTCTATATGTTTTTTGAGCAGTTCGCAAATATAATAATAATCTTTCTCTATTTGGAGTCTTATGTTTGTATATTCTGATTTCCTTAAATCTACATGAACAAAAGGTAATATAATCCAATCTTCAGGGTCTCCTTCCTTACAAATTGGTACGTATAATAGATTCCTAATCTTTTCATATAAAAGTGTTTCATAAAAATCCTTCTTTTCCAAAAGTTCATCTATTCTACTTGAAATTTGTGTGATAAACATAGTCTCTAATGGATTACCAGAACTATCACATTTATTTGTTTTTAATTCTCCATCAACAAAGTCTAAATTTCCATTAGTGCTATCTAATCCTAGTAACGACTCTATAATTTGGCCTGTCCTTCCCTTAGCTCTAATAATATCAGTCATCTGCTCTGGTGTAACTAATTCTCCTAATCGACAATTTAACATAGGTTGTAGCTTAATTTTTGCTTCTTCCAATCTCATTTACATAATCTCCCCTTATATTAATTAAATAATTAATCGAAGAATTCTTTGATATCTACGTTTAACGCATCAGCGATATCAAAAAGTACATGCAGTGAAAAACTCTTATTACAATTTGATGCTTCAATCTTAGATAAATAGCTTAAGCTAATCCCAACCTTATCTGCTAGCTCTCTTTGGGTCATATTATTCATCCCTCGGAATTTTTTTATATTTTTGCTTACTTGGTTGAACTTTAAATGGTGTTTTCCGCTCAATATAATCACCTCAATTTAATTCTATATCAATGCTTTCAGTTATAGGTTTCACTTATAGTGAATGTTATGTTAAAATATAATTAGTTTCTTTATTTTAAATTCAATATAAGATAATATTATATATAGCTTATATATGTTGACATAACCAATAGGAATAGGTGATAAAATGAAAAATGATATTTCCCCATTTGTCAAATGGGCAGGTGGAAAAAGACAATTACTACCAACAATTAATGAAAATTTACCGAAAGATTTAATAAATGGTGATATCAAAAAATATATAGAGCCTTTTGTTGGTGGAGGTGCACTACTATTTCATTTAATGCAAAGGTATGAATTCCAAGAAATTATCATTAATGACTATAATACAGATTTAATTAATTTGTATAGATTGATTAAATACGATGTTAATAAATTAATTGATAAGTTAGAACCCATTTCTGATGAATATTTGAAGTTAGATAATGAAAAGAGAACTGAATACTATTATTCTATTAGAGAAATATTTAATCGCACTCCTAGTGGAAGTATTGATAAATCTGTATATTTTCTATTTTTAAATAAGACATGCTTTAATGGACTATATAGAGTTAACTCTAACAATGAATTTAATGTGCCACATGGTAGATATAAAAATCCAATGATCGTTGATGTAGAAAATTTATTGAATGTATCAAAAGCTCTATCTGGAATTAAAATTTTACACGGTGATTTTACGCAGGTCTTAGATTATGTGGATGAAAAAACTTTCGTTTATTTCGACCCACCTTATAGACCGTTAAATTCTACTTCTAGTTTTACATCATATTCAAGTAATGAGTTTAATGATAGTGATCAGATTAGATTAGCAAGTTTTTATGATTTACTCCATGAAAAAGGTGCTAAATTAATGCTGAGTAATTCAGACCCTAAAAATATAGATGAAGATGATGAGTTTTTTGACAGATTATACGGCAAATACAATATAATAAGGGTTAAAGCCAAAAGGGTTATTAATTCAAAATCAAATGGAAGGGGTAGTATAAGCGAGCTATTGATAAAAAACTATTAAATAAGGGGGGAAAGTTCTGAGGTATTTAGATATTTATAATAAGCTTGGATTAAAAAATGAGGAAGATGTATTTAATTATTTTTTAGAAACCCTAAGATATACAAATCGAACCTTTGACTTTTTTATTGATTGGGGTAAAGTATTTCAAAATGTTGAAAATATTGAAATCGAATTAAATATTTTAAATTATTTGATAGGAAAAGAGAACATTAAAGAGGAATTTGCAAATTTGATCTCTAAATATCCTAATGTAGTTAGTACTATTCCAATATTAATTGCCGTTAGAGAAAAAAACCTAGATGTCCTCATAGATTTTAAAAACCCGAACTGGGAATACAAGACATATAGTTTTTATAAGAAAAAAGAGTATTCAAGAAGTGAAGTTATGAATATAGTTGATTTCTGTGATAGATTAGGTTTACTTCAACTTCTAAAAGAGAAAAAAATTAAAAACCTTGTGGACTATTGCATAGGACTAGAAGTTGGTATAGGTACAAATGGAAGGAAAAATCGTGGCGGAAAGATTATGGAAGATATTATTGAATGGCATATAAAATCAATTTGTGAGACACTAAATCTTGACTATATATCTCAAGCAACAAAAAAGAAAATTCTAACTAAGTGGAATTTACAATTACCTGTTGATAAAAGCTCTAGACAATATGATTTTGCCATTTTAAATAATCAAAAATTGATTCTGATAGAAACAAACTTTTTCTCAGGTGGAGGTTCTAAGTTAAAATCAGTAGCAGGTGAGTTTCAGTCTCTTGACTATTTCTTAAGAAATATTGAAATAGTAGACAAGTTTATTTGGATTACTGATGGAATTGGATGGGATACAGCGAAATTACCTTTAAAAGAAACATTTATTAATAACGATTATATTATTAATAGTAAAATGATTTTTGATGGAGTTTTAGAAGCAATCATAAAACTATGAAAGGATGAAGTCAATGATATGTAAAATATGCTCATCTAAAATCAAGTCTAATAATTACATAGAGCACCTAGAATTATACCATCCAGATGATTATGAAGATTTACTAAGTGAAATTATTTCTTTAAATAATATGGGCGAGACAATAAGTGATATCGCATCTGAATTAAATCTATCGCAAAAAATTATATCTGATAATCTGAGTATTTTAATGGAAGAAAATCAAGAATATGACATTAGGAGACCATTATATGTAAAAAACTGGGAACCTAAAGATTTTAAATTAGAAGCCACAACTATGTGGAGTTTCAAACAAAGAGGTAATTGGGCCACACACAGTGGTAAATATAGGGGCAACTGGTCTCCATATATCCCACGCAACTTAATATTGAGATATTCTAAAGAAAATGACGTAGTGCTTGATCCCTTCCTAGGAAGCGGCACAACTCTGGTGGAAGCAAAACTTTTAAAAAGAAATGGTATTGGAATAGATATTAATCCTTCTGCAATAGAAGTAGCTAATAACAACTTGAGGTTTAACAAGAACAATCAATATCATCCCAAAATCTATAATACTGATTCTAGAAATTTAGAGTTCATCGATGATGATAGTATAGATTTGATATGTGCTCACCCACCTTATGCTAATATAATAAAATATAGTGAAAATATTGAAGGTGATCTTTCCTTACTGGACATTGACAAGTTTCTGGATGAACTCTGTATAATTGCTCAGGAATTATTTAGAGTACTAAAATCTAATAAATATTGTGCAGTATTAATAGGAGATACTCGGAGAAATAGACACATGGTTCCACTCGGTTTTAAGGTAATGGAAGTGTTTCTAAATGCCGGCTTTCTTTTAAAAGAAAACATAATAAAAGAACAACACAATTGCAGAGCAACTGGTTTTTGGTATCAAAGGAGCATAGATTACAATTTCTTGCTAATAGCACATGAATATTTGTTTGTATTTAGAAAACCATAATTGATAAAATCTGAATAACTACCTTTACGTTTAGAAAAACACAACTCCATTCTTTTAAGAAAAGTATTTGTTCCTTAGTAAGGTAAAATAATAATATAAATGCAGGATATAATAAAGTCCCCTATAAATCTTTCGACTTATAGGGGATAATATATTAACTCCTACTCCTTACTAAGGGTGGAGAGAATTCTAGCTATGTTTTCGCTTGTTCTCTCTACATTTTCTATTCCATTTTTTAGGGCGTCTTCTAAGCTAGTTGGTGATTGAAGTATTCCTATTATAGATGTAATCCCATGATTATAGAGTACATCCACACCTTCACCTATGCTGCCTGCTAATACTAGGGTGGGTATGTCGTATTTTTTAGCTACACTTGCTACTCCGAAGGGGGTCTTCCCATAAAGGGTCTGTCCATCAATACTTCCCTCACCAGTCCATACATAATCTGCACCTACAACATGTTTTTCCAGTTCAGTGTATTTGATTACTAGCTCAACACCCTTGATAAGCTTAGCTGATAAGAAGGCCATCAAGCCTGCTCCTAGCCCACCTGCTGCACCTGCACCAGGTACAGTGTCTACCTCTATTCCTAATTGGTCCCTTATGACGTTTCCATAATGTTTTAAGTTATTATCTAGCCTCTCTACCATTTCAGGAGTCGCTCCCTTTTGTGGTCCAAATATATGGGAAGCTCCAGTCTTTCCAGTTAAGGAGTTGCTAACATCACAAGCTACTTCCACATTTATCTTGGATAATCTAGGATCTAGATTACTTATATCTATCCTATGAAGCTTGTCCAAGGCTCCTCCACCCTTAGGTAGTTCATTGCCTTCCTTATCTAGTAATCGTCCACCAAGGGCCTGGAACATACCAGCTCCACCGTCATTGGTAGCACTTCCACCTATTCCTATCAATAGGTTTTTAACTCCCATATCTAATGCCTCTTTTATCAGTTGTCCAGTTCCAAAGGTAGTTGCCACAAGTGGATTCCTTTCCTCCTTTGATATCAATTGGATACCACTTGCACTTGCCATTTCAATAATAGCTGTCTCCTTGTCTCCTAAGATACCTAGTTCAGCCTCTACAGTGTCTCCCAAGGGTCCCATTACTTTTACCTTGTAGATCCTTCCATTGGTTGCATCAACAAGAGATTGGGTGGTGCCTTCACCCCCATCTGCCATGGGTACCTTTATACATTCAGCATCTGGCATAACCTTCCTTATGCCTCTTTCCATGGCATCTGCTACCTCTTTGGCTGTCATACTCTCCTTAAAGGAATCTGGTGCTAATACGAATTTCATATTTAATCCCTCATTCATCATATTTTGCTATCTCTTCTATAAGATAATGCCATAGATTATTGTTGATACTACAGTCATTGATAACCCTACAAGGGTCTCATATGGTATGACCTTTAATCTATCCTGGATATCCAAATGAACACTGCCTCCCGTTGCATGGAAGAAGCTTCCATGGGGTAGATGGTCTAATACTGTTGCACCACTGTGGATCATGGCTGCCCCTGCTAGCGGACTAATACCTAGACCTAAGATTGTATTACCAAATACAGTACTTGCTACTGCTGTACCTGATGTTGTTGAAGCTGTTGCTGCTGACATCAGGATTCCTGATATAGGTGCTAGTATAAACGCAGGTAATCCTCCTGCCTCAAGTCCTGATATAATAAGGTCCCTAAGTCCTGAGTTAGCAATAATTCCTGAGATAGTACCTGTTCCTAGAAGTAAAATGGCTACACCACTCATCTTGCCTAAACCTTCTAGAGTGTATTGGTTTAAATGTCTTATCTTGCCCATTGCAAGAGCACCTACTATACCTCCAACTGGTAGGGCTAGTAGCGGGTCTATATTTATATCTGCTAAAGGTCTCAATGACAATATGGCAATTGTTACTATGGGTCCTAATATAGATGCAAAGAAACTTGGCTTTTCATCATTGGAAGCTGTTACCTCACTTCCTTCAATCTTGACTCCCTTTTTCACCAAAGTTTTGGCTATTAAGAATGTAACAATCAATCCAAATATTGCAGGAATTATACCAGCTCCCATAATAGTTGTAAGGGGTAACTCAAATGCATCTGCTGCCGCTATTGTATTAGGGTTTGGAGATATGATATTTCCAGACTTTCCTCCACCTATCATAGCCAATAGGATTGATGGCTTGGATAAACCTGCACGTCCACCAATGGCTAGGGCTATTGGTGCAACCGTTATCACTGCTACGTCTATAAAAACACCTACTGCTGTTAAAACAAATGTTGCTAATATCAAGGCTATTATAGAATTCGCTTCTCCAATTTTGTCTACTATGGTTTCTGCAATCTTTTCGGCTGCTCCTGACCCTATCAAGACACCAGCAAGGACACCAGCTGTTATTATTCTTAGGACTGCAGGCATTATTCCTTGGGCTCCTTGGATCATAAGGCTTACAGTACCGCCTACTCCTGCTCCACCTACTAAGCCTCCTACTACGGCTCCTAAAATCAATCCATATACTGGATGAACCTTCTTAATTATTAGGAAAATTGCTAATGATAAACCTATAATTGCTCCTAATGCTGATACTTCCATTTTATGCCTCCTCTAATTGTATAGTCTTATTTGATCTAATATTATTGTAAACGATTTCAGGCATCTATTCATTGTGTAAGGGTATGGAAATATCTTATATTTCTTGTTCATTTGCACAATTATAGTTCTGAGATCATATAGGCTATAAATAATTCAAGAAGGTCCATATAGTTCTTGGGATCTTTACCAGTAAGCTCTTTTATCCTTTCCAACCTATAATTTAAGGTGTTTCTATGGATAAATAATGCTTCTGCTGTCCTATTAATTTCACCATTCATCCTTATATAGATTATCAGAGTTTCTAGTAAGTCAGCTTCCTCTAATTCTTGTTTTAATTTCTTAAATCTTTCATCCTTGGAAAATATAGATAGGGTGGATATAAAATATAAGTCATCATACTTGTGTATCCTCCTTTCACCTTGGAGCTTTCTACCTATTTCAAGGGCCTTGATTGCCTCTGACAGGGAGTTAGCTAGGATTTCATGGGGCCTCCCTATACCTACTTGCAACTCCATCTTCTTATTATCCTTGACAAAGTCCTCTATTCTGTAAATTGGATTATCCTCAACATTTAAAAATAATCCTAGTGTCTCATGATCCATATTTACGTAGTATTCAGATTCTCCTAGGAGAAGTTTTAGTCTCTTCTCAGTTCTGATTTTATTGTCTTCATGGGTGAATATTACCACTGCAAGTCTAGGGACCAATACATCTATTCCTAAATACTTGCCCCTCTCTATGAATTTCTCCGTATAAGGGCTGGTCTTGTAGGATAATTCATATAAATACTCTTCTATCTGCTGTTTCCTTATATTCTGCTGGTTGAGTATATAGTCCTGCTTTACCAAAAGTTCAGCCATAACCCTTACCATTTCACCAAAGGGCCTGACTATATCTGGCTCCCCTGTTATCCCAATAACTCCTATGGGATTATCCTGAAAAAATATAGGGGTATTGATACCAGGCTTCACATCCTTGGTTCCATGATAAACCTCTATTGCTTCCCGCTTCTCTATGGCTTCTAGGGCCCCAATATGCAGTTTATTCAGCCTTTTAGAATCACCGCTTCCTATGATGATTCCTTCTTCATTCATGATATTTATGTTGTAGGGGATTACCTCCATTACTTGCTCTACGATACTCTGGGCTTGCTCTTTTGATAGCTTCATATACATCCTCCATCTTAGTCTAGATCTAGGTTAATTGTTCCATTTTCTTTAGTATATCATTTAATCCCTTCTGATATAAGAAATATCACTTCACTAATTATGAGTACATATAAAGAGATGGTATATTGCATTCCAATATGCAATATACCATCTCAGTGTCTCTAATCTACATACTAGCCTTGGGCAATGGCAGTTAAGTTAGGCTTCTTTACCCTTAGGAAATCGAAGTTTCCTTCAGTATCTAAGACCTCCACTACCATCTTGTATTCACAACATCCTGGACATGGATGGTCACAGAAGGACACAGCAAAGGATTCTTTCCTTTCGATTCTTAGTTCATCAATGTCGTTCTCTATATCGTGGTCGAACTCATATTTCCAAGTTTGGACAACTTCTTTATCACCGTTGCAGATTCTAATAAGTTTAAATAACAGTTCTACCTCTATTTGATGTTCTGCTCCGATTCTATCAGTTGCTTCAAAAGCTATGATGCTGGTAAAATCAAGTTTGACTACAGGATCGCACATCTTACTAGTGTCTACCCTTAGACGGTCTAAGACGAATTTTTGATATACTATAACTTCGCCTTGATCTATATCAAATACTGCATCCTGTGGTCTGTGTCCACATTTTAGAATTATATTATTGGGCTTAGGACACCTATCAGGGAAATTCTCAAAACCATACCATCTATTATTTGATATATAGGGTATTGGTACACCGGCAGAACAAGAGCATCCTTCAGCCTCTCTAACCCAATATTTATTATCCATTATATCTCTCCTCCCAGATATTATATATTAAAGAATTAGATAAGTTCATTTATAGGAACCTTAATATATAATATGCTAGTCCATTCATTTTGTGAGAGATAATAAGAGTTTACTTATAAAATTTCTTCCCACTCACCTTCCTTAAATCCAACTAAAACCTTATCTTCACCTACTAGAATGGGCCTCTTGACCAACATGCCATCACTACTCAGGACCTTAATCTTCTCTTCGTCAGCCATATCATCCAGCTTGTTCTTAAGGCCTAAATCTCTGTAGATTTTGCCACTAGTATTGAAGAATCTCTTTATTGGAAGATTAGATTTGGGGATCCACTCCTTAAGTTCCTCTTCCATTGGATTTGATTCCTTAATGTTCCTTTCTTCAAAATCGATATTATTCTCCTTCAGCCACCTCCTGGCCTTAGCGCAGGTGGTTCATCTTGGATAACAAATAAATAAGTATTTCATAAACTCCTCCTAAAAATGTATTATTTTTGCTCTATGAATTGGACCCTTAAGCCATTGGGGTCTAATACAAAGAAAAACCTAGTATTGGGATTGGGCTCAAATGGTCCACTTTCTATCTCTATACCCTTATCCTTTACAAAATCCATCATATCATTTAGTGAGTCCACTGCAAAGCCTATGGAGATATCTTTACCAATGGTGATATCAGGATTGGCAGCATCATGGATCAGCTCTACCAGGGTTTCACCCTCACCTAAAAATACTATCTCCATATTGGGTCCTGCTGGGAACCTATTTACTAGGGGTAGTCCCACTACTTCTTGGTAGAACTTAACTGATTCCTCCAGGTCTTTTACATTGATTGTTACATGTGCAAATTTCATCTTATGCCTCCTTATATCTTTGTCTTAGATTATAGGTTATACTTTTCCTTAATATATTTCAATACCAAGGTTTCCCTCGGGGTCCAATTCTGGAACATCATACCTACTCGCTGATATAAAGAATTCTACAGCCATGTCTACATAATAATCCCATGTTTGTCTTGGTGACATTCCTGTAATTGCTTTTTTCATGTGCATCGCCTCCTCATATAATAGTATCCATAGCTTTTGCCATGTGTTAGCCTATTATATATATAATTGTTTATCTACTAAAATCCAATGGTAAATTTACTCTTCTTTATGTGCAATTAATAGCGGATTAGTTTTGTAGATTTGCAGATTTAGGACAGATTAGACTAGAGGATAGCATGATAAAATTAGCTGATATATCAAATATCAGCTATCAGTCTGTTTCATCTTACTAACCGTACTACTTACCTACTTATGTGGTTTTATTGATGACTGCAACTCATATGTACTTAACACATTCTCACTATGCCTGTGAATAATACTATGACAATTAGAGCATATAGGAACTAGATCTGTATATGGATTAAATACTGTTGCCTTGCCATTGATATATAAAGGATTAATATGATGAAACTCTATAAATCCTTCACCTAGTTCTCCATATACAGACTCAAAGTTAAATCCGCATACAATACAGCTTGTACCATGATGCTCAAGAGCAATTCTTCTATATCTAGGATCTCTTTCATACTTTGTTCCATATGAATATTTAGCCTCTCCTTCTCTTAGGGTTATTTCATAATCTTCATTCTTAAAACTAATTTGATCCTCAAGGTTATTAATAAATTCAACCTCATAATTGTACTTATCAATCTTATTAAATCTCATGCTTGGGAAATCATCACAAGGTTGGTCATTAATCAAACGCTCATAATGTTTTGGAAATTTTTCAGATATTACTTTAGCAAGATCTAAATCCCAAAACATCCGAACTCTCCTATAATGAATTCTTTCACGTTCAATTCTCATATCGTACTTTTTATTCCTATATATTAAGTTTAGATATTTCCTTCCGCCAGGCTCCAAAGGCTCTACCTCCCAAAAAGGGATAATTTCTTTAGGTATACCTGACCCTTTATATATGAAAGAGGATTTGTCCATTAACTTCACGAAGACATTGGGATTATAGATAGTCCAAGAATGCTGTTTTATCGGATACATCACATGATAGTACTTATAATGATACATTCTTATGCCTCCTCTTAAGCATTGAAATTAATTAATCTTTAAAATTGAAGTGTTGATAAATAAGCTTTAAAGCCTTCGCTTTCTACCTGCCTCCTTAACCAAGCCACTAAATAAACTAATAAAGAATATGAGCAAATATCCCAAACAACCTAAACATCCACCTGATTTTGATCTTCTTCCCATATTAATTCCTCCTTTAATACAGATTATACTAAAACCTAATCTAATCTTATCTAGTCTTATCTAGGAATAAGTAATCATTATCCCCAGTCAAGTCAATCTTTTGTTGAATACCTTAATAGTGTTAAAGAGTTACAAATCCTAAAATTCTTTTATACTTACTTGAATAGGATCCCTATTTATTGTTACGTCGATTGAATATAGTCATGACTTATTTCTTAGATACAGGATAAAGACTTTTGCAGTTGACTGATGCTTAAATCTTATACAAGTCAATTCTACCCCTTCAAAACCCCTATAACCTTCCCATTTATGATAATATCTTCTCTCTTCATTTGGATGGGTTCATAGTTCGGGTTTTCTGATAGTAAAAGGACCGAATCTCCCATAAACATTAGCTTCTTCATGGTTGCTTCTTGGTTACTAATAGCTATAACTATATCACCATTTTGAGCTGTATTTTGCTTATTGACTATAACAACATCTCCTCTGTCTATCTCGATACCATTCATACTATCCCCTGTCACCTTTAGAGCAAAGGTATCCTTTTCAGATAAAATCCAGTCATTGGGTATTTTTAAGAAGTGTTCGTACTCTTCATGTGCGATTTGGGGAATACCTGCTGCCACTTCACCAACCAGGGGTATCTGAGACAGGGACTGAAAATCTATAATTAGGTTACTTTCATTGTCAGCTATCTCTATATTGCTTGTTGAGTCCTTATCATAGGCATAAGAATACCTCTTGTTATTTCTAAAGTTGATATATAATCTTCTTTCCATCAGATCCGGTAGGAAATTAGGATGACATTTAGGTATATCGTTAAGTAGCTCACCTTCACGGTTGAAGATGATTATCTCCAGGCCGTCTGTAACTACCCCATAGCTAACCAAATCATTGGTCTCCATATATGACTGTAGCTGTTCTCTAGCCTCTTCAATCCCTGTTCCAAATTGTTTCATTTCGGCAAAGATATAGGGTATCTCATCTCCCTTATGGAAGATGCTTACAACCACATCCACATATCCTTTCCTTGAAAAATGATATACTGGATATTCTAGATTTATCAACTCCAAGGGATATCCATAAGTATCCTTAAGCTCCCTAATAAACCATTGTCTAATTAACTCTTCCTTGGAATTGATGTCAACTATCTGGTCAGTCAGTAGGTATTCATAGGTTCCCAAACTTTGAAATGGTCTTATGCTGCAATCCCTCTTCAACCTAAGGTGCCTATTATCAATCTCCTTAATAAACCTGGAGGGCTTGTCTACTGAAGTCATGTACAATAGTTCATTTGCCCTGGTCATCCCAACATAGAGGAGCTTTCTTTCCTCGGATTCATAAGTTTCCTCATCATCAAAGTCCACTAAACTGGTATTGGGAAGTACTCCCTCATTTATATCTATAAGGAAGATAACCTTAAACTCCAGGCCCTTGATTGAATGGAAGGTTACCAGTTTTACCTTATCAGATTCAAAATTTGGATTCTGCTGGTTTAGTACTTCACATGGAAGTCCCTTTCCATCCAGGTATTTTAAGGCATTCTCTATTAGCCTCTTCTCCTTGGCTACTATACAG
Source organism: Tissierellia bacterium (assembly GCA_012518035.1). Lineage (GTDB taxonomy): Bacteria > Bacillota > Clostridia > Tissierellales > Tissierellaceae > JAAYTL01. Next base: position 13,840 of record JAAYTL010000098.1, read on the forward strand.
ATATCAGAATAGTTATAATCATTTCTAAGGATATTTATTTCATCAAAGAGAAACTCCATTTGTTTTTCCGTATTCTTGAAATATCTATAAATTGGAGGATGCCCCTGTCTATCTATAAGTGAGGGTTTTACAAAATCTACATTGTTTTTGATACTTTCATCATGTTCAATTAAGTCATAGGCTGCAGTAGAAATTTCAGTGGTCGTCCTATAGTTTTTTGAAAGGGTCCTGCTCTTGCCACTCATGTCATATCCTATGGTAGTATAGGGCCTGCCTTTACCTAGCCATGAATGTGAATAGATGCTCTGGGTATTGTCTGCTACAAACAATATTGAAGAGTATCGTTTTTCATTGTAGATGTATCTTAAGAATTCTAACTGGACCTTGGTTAAGTCCTGGCTTTCATCTATTAAAATATGGGTGTATTTTTCTATGGGGGCTTGTTGTGCTTCCTTCAAGGCCAATAGATTCATACCTTTGTAGTCAATATTATCCTTGTTTTCAAGAATGGTGTCATATACAGTCATGAGTTCAAAAATTGCAGCACGTACAGGTGAGTTTTTTATTAGCTTTTGCGGCATACCCTTGCTACCACTGGCCCTACCAATTCTGTCGATGTTTTGGTAGGTCTCTACATCATTTATATTGCATGCTTTTATCCATGTGATCTCATCTAAAAGGAAATTAGCATTCTTGGGAGTAAGTAATTTTATTCTAGGATGTCTATCGACTACTACATTTATTGCTTGAATAATTGCATCAAAAAGTACTTTTCTATCACCTATACTATAATTGGTACCATTATTCTTTTGATACTTTATGAAGTACTTATACATCAGGCTATCTATTGTTGTAATATCTACTCCCTTGTTTTGATAACCAAAGAAGCTCTCTTGATTTTGCTCCTCATCTTCCACCTTGTTATATAGGTATCTAATATAATTTAATAAGGTCTTATTGAAGGTAACTAGAAGGACCTTATCATCCTTTTCATGGCAATAATGATTAAGTAAGAATGGTATCCGTCTAACTGATACTGTTGTTTTACCTGAGCCGGCAACCCCTTTTACCAGCATATGCCCATTGGGCTCTAGCTCTACAATTCTCCTTTGCTCCATATTAAGTCTCATTACATCCCACCCCCAAAATGGAATCTTAACCTGATAATCTAAACTACCTATCCTTACATATTCTCCAAAAATCCCCAAAGTCCTTCTTTTTTCTCAATATTTTGTAATTTATAATTTTGTACCTCAACCCTAAGCAGTTAATAATATTTCATATAGAACTTGTCAGATATTTTGGTATAATGGTCTAAAGGAGCTGATGAAATGTATTTTGTGACCTATACTTATGAGCACAAGGAAAACTATGGATTATTGAATGATGATAAGTCTAAGATCCTGCCTATGGATTTAGTGTTAGGGGAATTAGAAAAGGATGTCCCTGCTACTTTAAGTGACTTTATCGAAACCTATTCTGATGATTTGCTTGAGGATATCAAGGCTATCCTAGCAAAATTTGAAGGTGAGGGTATTGCTTTAGATGAGGTAAAATTGAATGCCCCTATTCCTCATCCTCGAAGAAATGTCTTTTCCACAGGTAAGAACTATGTGGACCATGTTAAGGAGGTAAAGAGCCTATCCAATGGTGACACTTCCATACCTAAACTACCAGTATTCTTCAATAAGATTGCAGATCCTGCCATTGGTCAAGGTGACTATATTATCTATCCTAGGGGTCTGACTGAGGAGTTGGACTATGAGGTGGAGCTGGCCCTTGTCTTAGGTAAGGATGGTAAGGATATTCCTGCTGAGGAGGCCTATGACTATATCTTTGGCTATACTATAGTTAACGATGTTTCAGCCAGGGATGTTCAGGTTATGCATGGCCAATGGCTAAAGGGTAAGAGTATGGATACCTTCCTACCAATGGGACCCTACCTGGCCCATAAGTCCGCCATAGAAAATCCTGAAAACCTCAAGATAGAGTGTAGGGTAAATGGTGAGTTAAGGCAGTCCTCCAATACCCAGCACCTAATCTTTGATATCCCTTATATAATCTCTTCCTTGTCCCAGGGGATGACCTCAAAGGCTGGGGATGTTATCC
>JAAYTL010000099.1 GCA_012518035.1 Tissierellia bacterium
AGTCTAAAATCTTACCAGTATAGGCATCTATATCATATTCATATTCCCTATCTCCGACTTCAAAGTCAATTTCGTAAATCTTACGTCCATCATCCTCATCCAGCTCAACATCCAAGTCCCTAACATCAGCAGCTGCTACACCAGCATGGTTAAAGGCGATGCTTTTAGCCTTCTCGATACCTATAACAGTTTGAGTATTACCTGGCTTAGTTGGTTCCTTTTGACTAGAGCCACCACTACTTGGTCTCTTATCATCATCGTCATCTTCATCTATCTCATACTTGATAATCTTACCAGTATAGGCATCTATATCATACTCATAGTCCTTACTTCCCACCTCAAAGTCAACCTCATAAATCCTACGCCCATCATCACTATCCAGCTCAACATCCAAGTCCCTAACATTAGCTGCTGAAACTCCAGCGTGGTTAAAGGCGATACTCTTGGCCTTTTCAGCCCCTATTAGGCTTTGACTGCTACTTGCTGGCTTACTAGAGGTATTGTTGCTAGGTCTTTTAGATACATCGTCATCATCAGTTTCATATTTGAGAATCTTGCCAGTATAGGCGTCGATATCAAATTCATATTCCTTATTACCTACTTCAAAATCAATTTCGTAAATCTTACGTCCATCGTCATCATCCAGCTCTATGTCTAAGTCCCTAACATTGGCTGCTGATACTCCAGCATGCCTAAAGGCAATATTTTTTGCTTCTTCTCTACTTAGCATCTTTTGGTTATTGCCAGCATTTGAACCACCATTATCATCATCGTCATCGTCATAATCATCGTCGATATCATACTCGATTATGGCTCCAGTTACAGCATCAATATCATACTCATATTCCTTATTACCAGCGTCAAACTCAACTTCATAAATCATCCTACCATCATCATAATCCATCTCTACTTCCAGGTTCCTAACATCAGCCTCATTAACCTTAGCATGCTCAAAGGCTATTTCCTTGGCCCTGGCTGCACCTATATATTCCTTGCTGCTGGCCTCACCAGAAAAGTCTACATTTTCAGGTTTATTCTGTTTAGAGTGTAAGAGTAGATAGATATCATTTATGGATAGCTTGGCTAAATCATCATGGGTATAGCGCTCATTATTGTTTACAATCAAATCAATCAAGGCTGCCTTACCCAAGGATATATCATACTTGTCGGCCAATTCAGCTATACGGTCATCATCACTTAAGGTTTGGGATAGGATAGCCCCATCTAGATTATAGGAGTTAAGTAGGCTATTAACCTCTTCAGTCAAGTGTTTTTGAAGCTGGGCTCCCTTTTCTGAGTTCTTGCTATTTACAGAAATCAGGATTGAGTTTTTAGCTTCACTAATATAGCCATTCTTCACCATGGAACCGATTATGGCATTGACTCCAACATCCAGGTCAACCCTTTTTAAATCCATATCTCCGATGATCTCTTCACCTTCAGCATTAAGTGGGACAACATCTAGAATCTTCTCAGACCTGTTTACCTTAAGCTCCACACTTGGGTTTACGTCAAAGCCAACTATAGCTTGTGGAGTGAGTTGTGAGCTGGCGAAAAAGCCAGTAAAGGCAACTACAAAGGCTGCAGCTGCACCAGCAGCCCACTTAATCCATTTTGAAGAGGTTCTTCTTTCCTTTCTACTATTATCAAAGGCTATAGGCCTAGTTTGATTATTATTTTCCATATTCATTTCTGTTCCTCCCTTAATATTTTCAATACTTTGGAGGATGTCAGGCAATACATTGGGTGTATTGGCTTCCACTGCTCTCTTAAGCCTATGCTCTATCATATTATTATCTAATTTCATTTTGCCTCCTCCTTCAGTATTCTTCTTAACTTAGACAAGGAACGGTGATACTTGGAAATGGTGGTAGATAGGGGTATCTCCAAAACATAGGCTATCTCCTTAAACTTTAAACCGGAGATACTATGCAGGATAACAATCTGCCTCTCTTCATCCGATAGGTTTCTTAATACCCTACTAAGGATGATTTGGTCCAGACTTGCCTCAGTAAAGTCATTGTCATCAGTCTCCAGCCAATCCTCCATGAGCCTGAGATTGGATGAATCCTTAGAGCGAAACCTGGCCAGGGATAGATTCCTAACTATGGTCAAGATCCAAGCCATGGGCTTTCCCTGGGGCCTATAACCACCTGCTGACTCATATATCCTCACATAGGCATCATGCATAACATCTTCAGCTTCATGGGGCCTCTTAAGGATAGAGAGGGCGAACCCATATACCGAACTATCCGTCTGCCTATATAATTCTTCCAAGGCATTTTTACTACCACCTGCTATGTCAATTATCAATTTTTCCAATACTTCATCCTTATTGCTCGGGGTCCTAAACTGTGCACCGTCTACGCCCAACAACAATAGAAGCATACCATCACCTTGCCTTTACACAATATTAATGAATAGGGAAGCAACTTTATTGCAATTGTTAAGAACACTTAACAAATCATTTCTTTTCTTATCCCTTAGTAGTTACCCTAATCTAGCTTTTTTACCCTAAAAACAAGCTTCGTTAAGTCAAAAGCCTATTGACCCAGAACAATAGTTCTGATAAAATATTGCCAATGAATCAGAACATAAGTTCACAAAGGAGGCCAGAAGAATGAGAGATTTAATAAACCAGGGTATAGAGGCTATCTTGCCAGTCTATATAGAGAATCGGGGCAATAGCACCCTCATCTATACCCGGGACAAGGAAGACATCATAGACAAGTCATGCAAGAGCGTAATCAAAAACATCTGCCGACACTATCATCTAGACATAAAAGCATCCAATGAATTCTATGGAAATATCCTATCCATCAAGAAGCACCATCCCCTTCCTTTAAGCAAGGATTTTGTCATGATTCAGGCCAAGACCAGGATTCCTTTGGGAAAACATGACGGGGCCTATGGCTATATTAATATTGCTGCCATTAAAGAAATCAGAAAATCCATGACTAATGAGGATAGGTGCATCATATACCTTAGATATGGACAGGAAATAGAGATACATTGTAAGAAGTCTACCCTAGACAAAAGAATCAAGCATGGACATATAGTCCAAAGCCTAATCTCCCCTGATAAGCCCTCCATTCTTAGGGAGGGAGCCTACCCTTACGATGAAGGAAACTCCCCAGCCACCAAAAAGGACATAGCCCTAGTATATATGAAGCTGGAGGAAATAAGCAAGGGGATCTGGTAAAACCATTGACAAAGAGAGAGGAATCCTGTATCCTTATACAAACATTAAGACTTTACTCAATTAAAGCATTTTATGGACAGATAAGTGTGATATAATGTATAATAATTAGTTGAGGAGGCGGATGCAAGTGACCTATATAGAGGAGAAGGGAAAACTACTTAAAGCAGCTGAAAAGCAATTATCCATAGCATCGACCAAAGATAAAAATATAGCCCTGGAAAAGGTAGCCCAGGCCATAGAGGCCAGGAGGGAGGAGATCCTAAGGGCCAATCAAGAAGATATAGAGGCAGGCAAGGCCAGCGACATGTCTGCAGCCTTAATAGATAGACTAACCCTAAATAATGAGAGGCTGGATGGTATCATAGAGGGAATCAGGACGGTTATCAAGTTACCAGACCCCATCTGGAAGTCCAACAAGGTATGGACCCTGGAAAATGGACTCACCATATCCCAGATGACCACACCCCTAGGCACCATAGGCATAGTATATGAGTCAAGGCCCAATGTAACAGTGGATGCCTTCAGCCTAGCCCTCAAGTCAGGCAACTGTATCATCCTAAGGGGTAGCTCATCAGCTATCAAGTCCAATACAGCCCTGGTCCAGGCCATCAAGGAAGGCCTAAGTAATTCACCCATATCAGAGGATGTGGTCCAGTTCATAGATGATACTGACAGGGACTTGGTCTTGGATATGCTTAGGGCCAATGACTATATAGATTTAATCATTCCTAGGGGAGGCAGGGGCCTAATCCAGTTCGTAATCCAAAATGCAACAGTTCCAACCCTACAAACAGGGGAGGGGAACTGTCACACCTTCATAGATGAATCAGCTAACCTAGAAGATGCCTTGAAGATTCTCATAAACGCTAAGACTCAGAGGCTAGGGGTCTGCAATACCTGTGAAACCCTCCTAGTCCATGAAGCTATCAAGGATGACTTCCTACCCATGGCCTATGAGGCCATCAAGGATAAGATAGAGCTCAGGGGCTGTCCAAGAACCTTGGAAGTAATCCAGGTTAAAGAAGCCACCGAAGAAGACTACTGGGAGGAGTATTTAGACGCCATCCTGGCAGTCAAGGTGGTCAAGGATGTGGATGAGGCCATAGCCCATATCAATAAGTATGGAACCAAGCACTCTGAGGCCATAGTCACTGAGAGTCTTACAAATGCCAATAAGTTCCAAAGGCAGGTGGATGCATCCTCAGTCTATGTCAACGCCTCAACCCGCTTTACAGACGGTGGGGAGTTTGGCTTTGGAGCAGAGATGGGCATCAGTACCCAAAAGACCCATGCCAGGGGGCCAGTTGGCCTAGAGCAGCTGACCACCTATAAATATCTAATCATGGGCCAAGGACAAGTAAGGGAGTAGGGATAAGATGGAAAATATATTGAATAAGAGTAATAAGATTGTAATAAAAATAGGCAGCAGCACCATAACCAGCGCCGATGGGACCATAGACAAGGAATTTATGGAAAACCTAGCCCAGCAGGTTAAGACCCTCATGGATGAGGGTAAAAGGGTGGTCATAGTTTCATCCGGGGCCAGGATAGCAGGAGTCAGCACCATAGGTAAATGGTCCAGGAAGGAAGACATTAACTACAAGCAGGCCCTCTGTGCCATAGGCCAGGTGGAGCTCATGGACTCCTATAGGAAGATCTTTAGCAACTACAGTATTCATGTGGCCCAAATCCTCTTAACCAAGGAGGACTTTGAATCAGAGGCCAGGACCCTAAACATCAGAAATACCCTATTCACCCTCCTGGATGAAGGAGTTCTGCCCATCATCAATGAAAATGATACGGTCTGTGTAGAGGAGATTAAGATTGGGGATAATGATGTCCTAGCAGCCAGGACTGCAGCCCTCTGGGCAGCGGATATCCTAATCC
>JAAYTL010000015.1 GCA_012518035.1 Tissierellia bacterium
TAGATAGATTATCATTGATAGTTACTAAAGGGGAAGAACAGTATCTTGATAGTGTTACTATCTCAGCAAAGACAGTGTATGATAGGATGCGAAAGGGAGAAGTTTTTAGCACATCCCAGATACCACCTGGAACATTTTTCGAGAAATTTGAAGAGTATGCTAGGAATAAGGAAACTGTTATTTATTTGGCCTTTTCTTCAGAGCTGTCTGGAACATATCAGGCTGCTGTATTTGCTAAAGAACAAATTCAAGAAGAATATCCAGACTTTGATTTAACCATTGTTGACACAAAGGCTGCATCACTTGGATTTGGATTAATTGTTTTAGAGGCTGCTAGGCTTGCCCAAGAGGGAAAAACTAAAGAGGAAATCTTAGAAGTGGTGGATTTCTACCTAGATAATATCCAGCATGTATTTACAGTAGATAATTTGGAATATCTATATAGGGGTGGCAGGGTCACCAAAACAGCTGCCTTTGTAGGAGGTCTCTTAAATATTAAACCCATTTTAAATGTAGAAGATGGGAAGTTAGTACCAATAGAAAAGGTCAGGGGAGAAAAACAGGTTTATAAGGCCATGCTTGATATCATGGAAGCAAGGACCAAGGAAGCCGATCTTCCCAATCAATTAGTGGGCATCTCCCATGCAGATAATTATGAAAATGCCCTTCGGCTAAAGAACATGATAACTGAAAGATTTGGTGTAAAGGATTTCATGATTAATGATATTGGGCCAACAATTGGGGCCCATGTTGGACCTGGTACACTGGCTATATTTTTTATGAAGAAAAACTATAAATAAGTATTTAAATTGGTGGTTTAAAACAGCCTAATTATCTGAAGAGCTTGCAACGAAGAATCTTTCCTTATGGCATAAGATTCTTCGCTTGGGCTTGGATGGAGAAACAATATTATAAAATCCCAAAATTTTCACTAGACAAAAGTCAAATTGGGTAGTATAATAATCTATGTCGACCAGGCACCTTTAGCTCAGCTGGCAGAGCAACTGACTCTTAATCAGTAGGCCCAGGGTTCGAATCCCTGAAGGTGCACCAGAATTAAGACCTTGTTAATAGCAAGGTCTTTTTTTATTATCAATTACACTCCAGTATATAGATATAAGAAACATACAAAAGATGGTTTCCATAATTTGCCTTAAATAAAGGATAAGGGTATAATAAACTCAATAATAAATTTTGAACTATAAGCTATACAATAAATTACTTATTTATTGATTTTTTTGTTATAGATTAGCATATACATAAACAAGGACATGGACTTGCTGGACATCAGGGCAAGTCTTTTTTTCACAAACTTGGTATAAAGATGTGCCCTTATACGAATTGTCCGCCAGATAATTGGGTTATATCAAGGCGAGGATAATACTTTATATTGTAAAGCCTAAGCCGGCAAATCCTCTAATTCAAGACATCTAAAAGGTAGGTTTTGCTTGAAAACAATTAATTTAATGGAAAAATTAGATAAAGAAGTTTATGCTTTAAAGCCATAAAACATGACCTACAATATTTTACCGTTGCATTACTTTAGAAGGCTTGGTATAATTAATTAGATTCACTAAACACATTGGTTTAGTCCGGTAACGTGCTAATCCGGATATTAACTTACTGGAAACAATTGAAATCAATTTGGAATTAGTATAAAATATAAGAAATTATAAGAATTGTTTAACTATGGCTATAAGTTTTAGCCTTGCTGCATCCATAAGTTTTCAAGTAATATGAATCATTCATATTTACTTAAAATAAAATTTAAGGGGGAAAGTTAGTAATGATGAAAAAAAGTATACTACTACTACTAGTTTTTTCAATGGTTCTATCAGCATTTCTAATGGGTTGTTCACCTAAAGAAGAACCTACAGATACACCACCAACTGATGAACCAGGGGATGAACCAGGTGACGAAGTAACAGGTCCACCATCAGAACCAATGGGACAGATAATAGTTGGTAACACAACTGAAATGAGTGGTGACTGGGTACCATACTGGCAAAACATTGCATCAGAATATGATATCTACAACTTTATCACTGATTACCCAACAGTTGCCATGACATTCGATGGAGAGTATCTAATCAACGATACTGTAGTTGCAAGCCATGAAGTTATAGAAAATGAAGATGGTTCCAAGACCTATGAATATACCATAAAAGATGGTCTAGTATGGGATGATGGAACTCCAATCACTGCTAAAGACTATGTTGCAACCGTACTACTATGGTCATCCAACGTTGTAAAAGAAATGGGTGCAGGTAATACTTATGGTCAAAGATACGTAGGCTATAAGGCTTATGGCGATGGCGAAGCTAAGGAGTTCGAAGGAGTAAGGCTATTAGATGATATGAAGTTCTCAGTTACTATAGATGCTGCATATCTTCCATATTACTTTGAGCTAGGCTTAGTTAGCGTATCTCCTACTAAGATATCATTCTGGACAGATGATACAGTAGAAGTACTTGATGATGGTAATGGTGCTTATTTCTCAGATAACTTTACAAAGGAAAACTTTGAAGAGAATATAGATAAGGCAAGAAGTGCTATACCTCGTCCATCATGTGGACCTTATGTTCTAAAGAGTTTCGATGAGTCAACTAAGACTGCAGTTCTTGAAGTTAACGATAAATATGTAGGCGATCATAATGGTCAAAAACCATTAATCAAAACTGTTATCTACAAGTTAGTTAACGAAGAAACACAAATGGATGAATTAGCAACTGGCTCAGTTGACCTATTATTAGGTATGGCTAGTGGTTCTGAAATCAATGCAGGTCTTGACCTTGTAGAATCTGGTGGATTCAACTTTACTAAGTATCCACGTGCAGGATATGGTAAATTAGCTTTTGTTGGTGACTTTGGACCAACTCAATTCGTAGAAGTTCGTCAAGCAATTGCACATCTATTAGATAGAAACGAATTTGCTAGATCCTTTACTGAAGGTTTTGGTTCAGTAGTTAACGGACCTTATGGTGAAGCTCTATGGTTCTATCAAGAAACTAAGGCAGAACTAAACGAAAAGCTTAACCAATATCCATACAGCCTTGAAAAAGCTATTGAGCTACTAGAAGAAGGTGGCTGGGTATATGACGAAAATGGTAACGAATATGAATCTGGAATTCGTTATAAGAAGTTAGATGATGGTACATTAATGCCATTAGTTATCCAATGGTCATCAAGTGGTAACGAAGTTTCTGAGTTATTGACTATACAATTAGTTGAAAACCCAGACTTAGCTGCTGCTGGTATGAAGATAGAAGAAACCGTAATGGACTTCCCTGAGTTAGTTAACTATCTACAACGTAACTCAATTGAAGATCCTAAATATGGAGTTCCAACCTATGGAATGTTCAACCTAGCATCAAACTTCAACCCAATCTATGACCAATCAAATTACTATGAACCAGGTCATCCTTGGAATACAAGCTATTCAACTGATGAAAAATTAGATGAATTAGCTAAGGCAATAGTGCTAACAGATCCAGAAGACAGAGAAGGATTCAAGCAAAAATTTGTGGATTTCATAGTTAGATGGAATGAGTTATTACCAGAACTACCACTATATTCCAATATCTATCATGATTTCTATAATGATAAATTAGTAGACTACGATATGAATGCTCTTATCAGAGTATCTGATGCTTTACTATACGCTTACGTTACAGAGTAGTATCAGATAGAATAATATATTTGATTAGGAATAGGGTATTTTAATACCCTATTTCTAATTCAAATTTACCATAAATAATTTAGTAAGGTAGGTAATAAAATGGCTCGATACATAGCTAGAAGAGTTGTATATATGGTTTTCGTATTTTTTATTTTGTCAATAATTTTATATTTCTTATTCAATCTGATACCTGGTGACCCAGTTGCTGCTCAATTACAACCCTTAATGGATGAGATGACAGCTGAGGAATATGAGATTAGATATAATCAGTTGCGTAGTCAGATGGGCTTAGATGATCCGCTGATTGTTAGGTATGCGAGATGGGTAACAGGTATGCTTAGTGGAGATTTGGGACAATCCCATAGGTACAGACGACCAGTTGCCGATGTTATAGTTACTCCCTTAAGAAACACAATCTTTATAAATATATTTGCTGTTGCTATTGGACTTGCTATAACTATACCATTGGGTATTTTTTGTGCTGTAAAGAGGAATTCAATTTTAGATAAAATAGTGCAGGTCTTGACCATAATTGGACACAGCCTCCCTCATTTTATCATCTGCTTAATTGCCATATATTATTTTGCAGTTATAAAGGGTTGGTTCCCAGTTAGTGGAATGAATACTCCAAACTTCGAAGGGACAGGCTGGGAGTTGTTTAAGGATACCATGTACCACCTTACTTTGCCATTAATGGTTATGACAGCTGCATCCCTTGCTGGTATGACTAGATATATAAGGGCTGCCATGAGTGATGCTCTTGGTATGGACTATATAAAAACAGCAAGGGCAAAGGGCTTAAAGGAAAAGGTTGTTATATTTTCACATGCTTGGAGAAATGCTCTATTACCAATTGTTACTTTAATCATTAATTGGTTCATGAGTATATTTTCTGGTTCCTTAGTTGTTGAAAGGGTCTTTAACCTGCATGGAATGGGTAAATTTTTTATAGATTCGCTGAACAATCAGGATTATAACGTCTCCATAGCAATCCAGATGTTCTATATAATAATAGCCTTAGTAGGTAATTTGGTTACTGACTTGAGTTATGGGTTAGTAGACCCAAGAGTAAGAATAGATAGTTGACAGGAGGAGGTAAACCATGGATAAGAAGAATGAAAACACAAATAAAAAAAGAAAGAGTTTTTTAAGCCTTCTCTTCAAAAATCTATTTGGAAATAGAAAGGAACTATCAATCTTTGAGGAAGAGCAGGTTCAAAGTCCCTTTAGGACTGTTTTAAGAACCTTTGGAAGTAATAAGGTTTCAATGACTGCCCTTGGAATATTTTTAATTATATTCTTTATTTCAATGATAGGACCTTTAATTATGCCTATAGACTTGTCCTTTATGGAAACAACCCAGCAAAATGTAGCACCTGGTTTAGACCTCATGGAGTTTCCAGAGAGTCTTAACGGTAAGATTGCCGATATAGCTATAGGGCCTACTTTTAGTGTAGGTGCTTCTACAGATGGTGATGTTCTAGTATGGGGTAAAACAAGAATTAGTAACACCATCGATATTAAGAAGATGTTACCAGGCGATATGGGTAAGGTAGTTAAATTAGCTGCAGGGCATGACCACGTATTAGCTTTGAATGAAGAAGGACAGGTATTTTCCTGGGGTAATGATAGACAAGGTCAAGTTAGTCTGCCTTATGAATTAGAATTTACTTATAATATTAAGGATATTATAGCAGGATATCAAATCTCCTTGGTATTAACTGAGGATGGACGACTTATCCATTTTGGTAATACCATGAACACCGATTACAATGAATTCCACGAATATCAAGGAAAGTTGGATAAGGTTGTCGCAACCTCAGATGGAATTCTAGGATTGACTTTTGATGGTGAAGTTGTATATCTTGGAAACCAACAAAATTCTTATACAAATATTCCCGAGAATATGGGTAGGGTTGTAGATCTTGCAACAACAGCTACTTCTATAGCAGCCCTAAATGATGAGGGAGAAGTTTTCGTTTGGGGTAATGCAACTGGTAACCAAAGACAAGTGCCAGAAACTGCAAGTAAGATTGTTAGTATTAAAGGTGGTAGGACTCACTATACAGCTATAACAGAAGATGGTAGTGTAGTCGCCTGGGGAGAAGACTTTTATAAACAATCCACTTTACCTGATAAGGTAAAAAACTCCAAAATTGCTGATGTCTTTACAGGCTATTATCAAAATTACGCAATCACTGAAGATGGTGAAATATTAACCTGGGGACTAAAGGGTTATATACTGGGCACTGATGGTTTAGGTAGAGACCTGTTAGGAAGGCTAATCAATGGTGGTCGTATGTCCATCAGTATAGGTGCCGTTGCTGTAATTATTGCAACTATTATTGGCGTTCTTGTTGGAAGTATATCAGGATTTGTTGGCGGGAAAGTAGATATGTTCTTACAAAGGGTAGCAGAAATTGTAGGCTCCTTGCCATTCTTACCATTCGCCATGATTCTATCTTCCCTGATAGGTAATGCCATGACTTCAGAGCAAAGAGTGGTACTGATAATGGTAATATTAGGTTTGCTTTCATGGACAGGCCTTCAGAGACTTGTTCGTGCCCAAGTGTTATCAGTAAGGGAGCAGGAATATGTAACTGCTGCTAGGGCAATAGGTGTTAAGAAAGGGCAAATCATCTTTAAGCACATTCTACCTAACGTTATTTCTGTTATTCTAGTATCTTCTACCTTAAGCTTTGCATCTAGTATGCTAATTGAGGCATCACTTTCATATTTAGGATTTGGTGTGCAAGCCCCTATACCAACTTGGGGTAACATGTTGTACGGTGCAAATGATAGTATAGTAATTCAAAATTATTGGTGGAGATGGGTTTTTGCATCTATAGTATTAGGTATCTGCGTTATCTGTGTTAACCTAATCGGAGATGGATTACGTGATGCAATTGACCCAAGATCTCAGGAACGTTAGGGGGAGACAAGATGGCATTATTAGAAATTAAAGATTTGCATACCTATTTTGAAACAAAGAGAGGTACCATTAAGGCTGTTAATGGCGTTTCCTATTCTGTCGAATCTGGGAAAACCCTAGGTATAGTTGGAGAAAGTGGTAGCGGTAAAAGTGTATCTGCCATGAGTATAATCAAACTTTTGGATGGTAATGGCTACATTAGTAAGGGTGAGATCTGGTATAATGGAATGGAGCTTACTGGTTTAAGTGTTAAAGAACTACAACATATAAGAGGAAACGAGATATCCGTAATTTTCCAGGAGCCGATGACGTCCCTTAATCCAGTATTTACTATAGAGAGACAGATTGCTGAACCTTTTATGATTCATCAGGGAATGAATAAAAAGGAAGCAAGAGAACACGTAGTAGACATGTTAAAATTGGTTAAGATACCAAATCCAGAGGCGGTGGCTAAGCAATATCCATTCCAGCTTTCTGGTGGTATGAGACAACGTGTCATGATTGCTATGGCCTTGGCATGTAGGCCTAAGCTCTTAATCGCTGATGAGCCGACGACCGCTCTAGACGTTACAATTCAGGCTCAAATACTAAAACTTATGAATGAATTAAAAGAAGAAGTAGGAACATCAATTTTATTTATTACCCATGACCTAGGAGTTATCTATGAAATGGCCGATGATGTTGCCGTAATGTATTGCGGACAGGTAGTAGAAATGGCTCCTGTAGAAAAAATATTTGGAGATACCAGCATCTACTCACACCCATATACAGAGGGATTGATGGTTTCTGTGCCTAGATTAGACACTCCTCCAGGTACAAGGTTAGAAGCAATACCAGGTGCTGTACCTCATCCATTGGACCTGCCAATCGGTTGTAAATTTGCACCAAGGTGTAAGTATGCTGCAGATAAATGCCACCAGGAAGAACCTGAGCTACTTGAATTAGAAGATGGTCATTCTGTACGTTGCTTCTATCCTAAGAAGGGAGTGAGAGCAAATGACTAAGGAAAAAAAGGTTCTAATTCGTATAGATAATCTAAAGCAATATTTCCCTGTTAAGAAGTCTTCACTTATGTCAAGGGAGAAACTATTTGTTAAGGCCAATGATGATATTTCCCTAGAGATCTATGAGGGAGAAACCTTTGGTCTGGTCGGGGAAAGTGGCTGTGGTAAATCAACTCTAGGCAGGAGCCTATTACAGTTATATACTCAAACTGCTGGAAGGACCTTATATTATGGCAAGAGTATTTATGAACTAAACCCTGAGTATGTTCTAGATAGCTTGGAAAATCTGGTCAACCTAAAGAAAAATTACCTGGAGCTACAAGCAAAGGAAGAGGAATCCAGAAAGCGATACGAATCTCTGGAGGAAGGCGAAGAAAAATATCAGGCATTGGAAGTTCTACATGAGGATAGGACCAATTTAAGAAAGGCTTATCTAAACTTAACTCAGTTAATAGGTGCTTTTATATTAGCTGATGATTTAGGTCCTGTTTCTGATATATTAATTAAAGAATACAATACTGCAGTTAAAATGCATAAAAATAGAGACAATACAGTAGAATATGAGAAACTAGAAAAAGAATTGGATGATATTCAGGCGAAAATTGATGAGATGCTAGATGAATATAGGGATGATCCTAACTTTGATGAATATCAAAAACAAAAAGATGGTGGAATAGACCTAACTAGATTGACTGATGAGGAAATGAGGACCTTGAGAAAGGACTTACAGCTCATTTTCCAAGACCCTTACTCTTCATTAAACCCAAGATTAACAGTAGGTCAAATAATATCAGAAGGTTTATTTACTCATGGATTTTTCAAGAAAAATGATCCTGAGGTTCAGGATTATGTCCTAGAAACCATGGATAAATGTGGTCTAGCACCTTATTTTATCCATAGATATCCCCATCAATTTTCAGGGGGTCAGAGGCAACGTATTGGAATAGCTAGGAGTGTAGCCTTAAAACCAAAGTTTATTGTTTGTGATGAGGCTGTTTCAGCCCTTGACGTTTCCATTCAATCACAAATAATCAACCTATTGCTGGATTTAAAGGAAAAAGAAAACCTAACCTATATGTTTATTTCACATGATTTAAGTGTTATCAAATATATCAGTGATAGGGTTGGGGTAATGTATTTAGGTAATATAGTAGAATTAGCAGAAACCAACGAGCTATATACCAGACCGATGCACCCCTATACTGAGGCCCTTTTATCGGCAATACCAACCATAGATTCCAAAAAAGATAGGACCGGAGAGATATTGGAAGGAGATATTCCAAGTCCAATCAAACCACCTAAGGGATGTAAATTCCATACACGTTGCAAGTATGCGACAGAGATTTGCAGGATTGTAGTGCCTGAGTTTGAAGAAGCAGCACCAGGTCATTTCGTTGCATGTCACCATAAACTTAACCAATAAACTTGGTTGCTTAGAGGAGTATGATTTTATGTTTTTCCAATCAAAATTAGACCGGGCAATGGAGTGGCTAAAAAATAAGAATAAGAAACCAGATTCTCAAGAATCAAATAGTGAAAACATAGAAGATATTAGGCTGGAGAAAGACGATATATTAGCCTTGATAATATCAGCACTATTAGTTTTCGGGCCAATTTTTATTATCTTATCGCTCATTATATACTTTGTATTTAAGATAGGATAGATTATGTAAGAAGACCAGCATAGAGAATGCTGGTCTTTTTTAGAACATGAAAGGTGGGCTTGATATGCCAGTGATATTAAAAGCGGTAGAAATCGAAAAAACATATGGAAAGGACGAGCTTATGGTAGAGGCTTTAAAGCCTTCTAACTTGGAAATTGAAGAGGGTATCTTCTATGCCATAATAGGTAAGAGTGGCTCAGGAAAATCTACCTTGCTCCATATTCTAGGTGCCCTTGACAAACCCAGTGGTGGCAAATTATATCTGGAAGGGAGTAGTGTTTTTGATTTAAAGGACAGTGAATTGGCTGTCTTAAGACGTAGGAGGATAGGATTTGTCTTCCAGGCCTTCAATCTTTTACAGGAGCACACTGTATTAGAGAATATCCTGATGCCAATACATTTAGATGGAAATGACCATGATGAGGATCATTTTGAAAAAGTAATTAGCTCATTAGGTATCCAGGACAAATTATCCTACTACCCAGATGAGCTATCAGGTGGAGAGAGGCAAAGGGTAGCTATAGCTCGGGCCTTGGTTTCAAAACCAGCCATAGTATTAGCAGATGAACCCACTGGCAATTTGGATGAAAAGACAGGGCAAGAAGTAATAGAGCTTATAAAGGCTTCTGCTAAGGAATTTGGACAGACCATTATCCTAGTAACCCATGACTTGGATATTGCCAGGGAAGCTGATGTTGTTATAACAATATCCGATGGAAGGATAGTATCCATTGAAGATTTAAGAAACCCATAACAAATGCCAAATAGCTTATACGGAGGTTTAATATGGATTTAAAGGAAATAGCAAAGGTTGGTTTAAAAGGTCGAAAAAAGGATACCCTTCTATTAAAAATTGTCATTACCTTAGCCTTCATATTTATTGTAACTTCTACAATCTTCCAAGGAAGTATAGAGACCACTAAACGTGTGCAAAGATTAGACCTATATGGTGGTTGGCATGCAGCCTATATGCAGGGTGATGATGAGGTTTTAGATAGGTTGAAGGCAGAAAAAGACATAGATAATATTGGTGTCAGTACCATAATAGGTGAATCAAAGCAGGCCGGAGTAGTGGGGACCTTTAACAAGGAGCTAATGGATATGGGTAGGTTTAAACTATATGCAGGTAGATATCCAGAGGCTCCAGATGAGATTATGGTTGAATTGAATAAGATGAGCGATATGGGCCTGGAGTTAGAAGTGGGGCAGAAGATCAGTATCGCAATTGATATAGTTGAAAGAAATCATGATTTGTCTCAATACATTCAAGGCTTAGAGGAGCAGCGTGAAAAAGACTGGGCCCAGTTTAAAGAGATGGTGGAGAAGGGGCTGTATTCTTACCATGACTTTCAAGGTTATAAGAATCATTTCCACCATGCTGTACCATTCGAAAACGTAGGGAATGTTTTGGCTGTGGTAACCCAAGACTATGTCCATGTGGTACCTGTAGGATCCCCCATAAGTCCAGAGATGATGGTAAATGACGGGGTCCTTTATTACCATAAACTGACCTTGAAGAGGGATTTTATAATAACTGGAATCATAAACACCTATACTGATAAATGGGATAGTGAAGGGTTTGTATCAGCCAACGCTTTTATAACTGAAGAAAGTGGACAAGAATTTCTAAACGCTATCTACGAGAATAGCTTAGATGACTTTTCCTATCATGAGGTAAGGCATAATATCTACCTTGAATCCCATAGGCTAAAGGAGGACTTATATTCAAGTTTAGCGGACGCTTATCCAAATCTGGAAGTAGAAGATATGGAAGGAGACTACCAGCTATATAAAATCTTTGACTTTATGTATGAGTCTTATTTTAAGGCAGACGGGGGATTGGGGAATGAAGATATAAAGATTATCCGTCAACCCCAGGTAGATCCCCATGGTGAAGGTGATATAGAAGCTCTTGGTCAAGACAGTAAGATGGAAATTAACACCTCTAATTTTAGAAGGAATAATTTCTCCTATCCTGACATGTCAGGTTCTACAGAGCATGTGTTAACATTCACCATAGTTGCGATTATATTTGTTGCAACAGCCCTGGCAATCTTCCAAATATTCTTGACCCAGATGAGAAGACGGGCCAGAAAGATTGTCTTATTAAAATCTATAGGTGCGACTAACTCTCAAATAGTAAAAATCATCTACTATGAGGGCCTATGTCTACTTAGGTCTGGCCTTGTACTTGGTGTACCAAGTGGATTTGCCCTGGCCGCCCTCTTGGTGTATGGAATGAATTATTTTGCTGGTAGGGATATCCAGTTCCATATAGTTCCTAATCTCTTACTTTTGGGAATAGTTGCTGGGTGTCTAGCCCTCTTTGTGGGAATGGCAGTACCGGTTCTTTATGCCATAAGAATACCCCTAGTAGGCACTATGAGCAAACCTCCAAAACATAAGAAGAGGAAAAAATCCAGGGATAAAAACTCCATAAAGAGACAGACCTTTGCCTCTATAAATTTTGAATACTATAAGCAAAACAGGGGCAAAACCCTTATATCTTTTGGACTATCCCTAATGACCATAATCATACTTATAACAACAGTTTTATTATGCTATATAACCTTTGACAATTATAGGGAGGTTGTATTAGCTAATAATAGACCGGATTATGCCATGGAAAGCTTTTATGGGGAAAATAAAATTAAGTTTCAAGAAATTGAAGAAGAGCTCTTATCCTTAGAAGGTATTAAAAGAGCAGAAAATTATAAGGTTGGAAGGTCTACTATCCTCTACTATGATGGTATGGAGGACAATCAGCTTATTAATAGGTTTAGTGAGCTGTTACCAGGAGATTTAAGAACAAGACACTTCATAAAATATCCCAATACTATACTTGGTGAGGAGATAGAAGGATTTTATACAAAATACTATGGGATAGACCCGGATTCAGATTTGTTTGATAGATATAGTTCTCGGATTACCTTGGGCAAGCTTGACAAGAAGAGATTTACCAAGGGTGAAGAGGTAATCCTCTTGGTACCCATGTATTCCAAAATAGGCAAGGAAACAGAGGAAGTAAACTATTCTAGGGAAAACCTACAAGCTTCAACCATTGATGATAATCGAATGTCTTGGTTATTAAGAAATAGTGGTAGCTATAACTTATCCTATATGGAAAGATATGCAAATTATTATCAAAAACCCGATGATATAAGGCCTGGGGACACTATATACCTGTCTGTAGATGAAGAAAAGGTAGTAAATGAGCAAAGAGTAATTAGCTTCTTAACAAAAGAGGTTAGGGTGGGTGGAATCATACACTACTTCCCAAACCAAGGAGAATGGCCTTTTTCCAATAGGGTTACTCCTTATATCGTGATAGGCTCTTATGAGGGAATGGAAGCACTGTATCCTAATTCTAGATTGGGACTATTTAATAAGAGTTTAGAAGAGATGAAACTTATGACTGACACCCTATTCCCCAATAAGTATGGTCGTACCATCTGGTATTTGAAGACTGACTCATACTCGGTGGATTATGTTTTGGATGCAAGGCTCTTAACCTATGCAAATGAACATGGCTATACCCTCTACAATTACAAGGCAAGTAATGCCGAGCTCTACCATGAAGCATTAAACAATGCAGTTATCATAGGGTTGTTAGGAATTACAGCGGCAGCCATTGCCTGTGTTATCCTATATAACACCACTGTATCAAAGCTAGAGCAGGATAAGAACCGTATAGGTATCCTACAAGCCCTAGGGGTTACCAAGGAACAGTTTTCTAACCACTACTTGAAACTAGGTGTCTTAACAGGAGTAATTAGTCTAATAATAACCCATATTACCTTGTTCCTAGTTCTATTTCTAACTTCTATAGGCTTGACTGAAGGCTTAACAATGAGCTTTTTAGACTATCTAACCCATATATTTGCTAATAGGCTTTGGTTGTATCCCTGGTACATTCATATATTCCTATGTATCTTGTATTTAGCCATTACAGTCCTTATATACTACTTACCAAACAAGAAGGTCACAGCCTTATATCCGGTTGAGAATATTAGGAGCTTAGGCAGATAAAATGGGTGTATTATGTGCCAGGATTTGGGTATAAGACTATAATATATAATAAGGTTAGGGTGATTATATGACAAACAAAGCGGCATTCTTTGATATTGATGGAACAATATTTAGGAACTCCCTAATGATTGAGCATTTCAAAAAGTTAGTAGCCTTTGAAGTGATTGATCCATCTATCTGGTATACCAAGATTAAGAAGGTTTATTTGGAATGGGAGAGCAGGTTTGGAGACTTTGAGAAGTATTTAGAGGTCCTGGCCAAGGTATATTTGGATGAATTAAAGGGAGTAAAGAAGGATTATATCCAATATATAGCAGCCCATGTAATAAAGGTAAATGGCGATATGGTATACAAATATTCAAGAGACAGGATAGAGTGGCATAAAGAGCAAGGTCATAAGGTATTCTTTGTATCTGGAAGCCCCGACTTTCTAGTATCAAAGATGGCTGAAAAGTATGGTGTTACCGAATATAGGGGAAGCATATATAAGGTTGACGAAAACAATAACTTTACTGGTGAGATAGTCCAGATGTGGGATTCAGCCAGCAAACAGAAGGCAATTGACGAATTAATAGAAAAATACCAGGTAGATTTAGAAAATAGCTATGCCTATGGTGACACCACAGGTGACTTTTCCATGCTAAAGATGATGGGAAATCCGGTGGCAATAAATCCCAATAGGGAATTATTTCTAGCTATTAAGGATGATGAAGAGCTCGCTCAAAAGACCACTATAATAGTGGAACGTAAAGATATAATATACAAATTAGATGCCAGTATTGATATTATCTAATGTAATCAAATCGTAAATTATAAATCCAGTTGACAGGGTATAATTAGGATAAGAAAAGATAGCAAATGACTAGTTATATTTATGCTAGGAGTGAAAATTATGAAAAGATTTTATCAGCTTTTTCTTGTCTTAATCCTTGTATTTGCCCTAATTGGATGTGAATCTAGTCCTATACCTGTAAAGCAAGAAGAGGAGAAGCTAAATACAGAACTAAGTATAGACGATTATTTTCCATTTAAGGAGAATACCATATACGATTATGAAGGCATAGGCAATGAGTTTGCTGAAAGAAAGGTGTTTTTCGAATATATAGATGGTAACAAGGCTCAATTGAAGGTCCTAAACCCTGGTACTAATGTGATAAGGGTACTGGAATATGCTGATGGTATGCTAAAGGAAGTATACTATGAGGGAGAATTCTATCATATCGAGAACATGTTAAATGTTAGTGGAGAGCAAACTGATATTATTTTAAAGGAGCCCCTAACCCTAGGAAACTCCTGGACAACAGCAGATGGCTATAATAGAAGCATTACAGGTCTAGATGTAGAAATAGAGACTCCCATGGATACTTTTAAAGCCCTGGAGGTAACTACAGAGTTTGGGGAAGACAGGACTGAGAAACGCTACTATGTAAAAGATCTTGGACTGGTGGCTATACTTTATGAGGATGGAGAAGACAAGGTAGAAGTACTACTAAGATCCATGGAAAGCAAACCCATGACTTTTAATATTGAGACCTACTATCCCTCATCTAAAGATAGAGACATTTTAACTTTGTTGGTAAATAGGCAGGTTGATTTCCATACCAATCAAAGCATGGAAAGGCTTATGGAAGATATATTAAAGAATCCTCCATCTGATGGCCTAGCCCAAGTTATACCCGACACCACAACTATCAATATGCTTAAGCTAGATAGGCTAGACTGGTCAGTAAAGGTTGATTTCTCGGAAGACTTATTAAGGGATATGAATGTAGGCTCATCATTTGAAACCGAAATATTAAAAAGCATTGTAAATACACTGGGCAGATTTTATGATGTAGAAAGAGTCTTTATCTCTGTAGATGGTAAGCCTTACGAGTCTGGTCATTATATGTTAGAGGCTGATGAGTTTTTTGAAGTAGATATGGATGGAATTGAAGAATATCAAGAATAAAAGGCCCTCATCTTAGGATGAGGACCTTTTATTATCTTTGTTTTTGCTTCTGTCTTTGCTCTTGTTGTCTTCTTTGTTCTTCTTGTCTTTGTTCTTGTTCTTGCTGCTGTCTATTTTTTTTGCTTTTGTTTCTTTCCATTTCTACCCTCCTAAATTAAAATACGCTTGCCCTATTAGTATCTCTTAATCTAGGAAAATTAAACGGAAAAATTTACTTTTTTTGAAGTTCGCTTAAAAACCTTGATGGTTCCTTAAGCCTATCATTCATAGAAGCCAGGGTTATGAGACTTAGGTGTTTTTTTGCCCTGGTAATCCCCACGTAAAAGAGTCTTCTTTCTTCCTCCATTGGCTCTACATTACCCTTATACAAGGATTCTATACTGGCAGAGCTGGGAAACTCTTCATCCACTAAGTCTATCATAAATACATTCTCAAACTCCAAACCCTTAGCAGAGTGGATGGTTGAAAGGGTCAGGGTGTTCTTATTATTACTTGAGCTATTAGTGAGGGCTTGAATATGTTTTAATCTGTCTATGAGTTCTTGTAAGGTCTTACATTCCTCACTGATTAGTTTTAAATAAAAAAGCATGGAATTTAGATTTTCATAGGTAAATCCAAACTTAATCGCATTTTCCCGCAAATATATATCATATTCCAGGACATCTTCAATATACCTAATAGCTTCAAGGGGCTTAAGTTTTGTTATTCTTTTAAAATCAAATTTGAGTTCCCGCAAATTTTTCTTATAAAAGTCATTTATTCCAGGAAAGTCCAAGATTCTGTCAAATACACATTGGTTAGCATTTAGGGACTTGGCATAGTTAATCTGTCTTTTAGAGATATAGCCCTTGATCTTATAATATAAGTCTTCATAGATATTCATGTTAGTAGTATCTTGAGCAAATATCATTAAGTTTAATATATCATTTACCAACCAGTGATTGAAAAACCTAATTTTTTTGTCCCTCATATAAAAGGGTATATTATTTTTCTCAAGGATATCAATCACTCCCAAGGCAGACAGATTATTTCTAAATAATATGGCTGTATTAGCTAAATCCATATCTTGTAGGGCTTCTATTATATAATTATATTGGTCTGCAGGAGACTTTACCTTGATTATATTGATAGGCTCAATGTAATCATTGTCGGTGATGATATTTTTATCATATCTATTTTTATTGTTTTTAATGAATCTATTGGCTATGGAAACAATATTTTTTGAGGAACGATAGTTTTTCTCCATAAAGTACACCTTGCCATCCCTATATTGCTTCTGAAAGTCTAAGAGGCCCTTGGGATAGGCCCCCCTAAAGCCATAGATGGATTGATCATCATCGGCTACAATTACAAGGTTGTTTTTTGGATAGGCTAGATACTTAATCAGTTCTAACTGGATTTTTGATGTATCCTGTCCCTCATCTACCTGGATAAAATCATACTTCTTCCTGTACTTGTCCAAGAGGTAATTGTCGGATTTGAGTATTTCCAAGGAAATAGTCAACATATCATCAAAATCTATCAAATTATTCCTTCTCTTGTAATTTTCGTACTTCTTATAGATGGTTTTGAAGTTTTCAATTTCTACCTTGTTTTCATCTAAGAATTCATCAACCTCTAGCATCATATTCTTTATGTATCCTATAAGAGTCAATAAGGCTTCAAGTTTTTCTTCAGTTATATGATTATTATTAACCTGCAAGTAAATCCTTTTGAGCAGGGCATACTTGTTAAGTTGGTTCTTTTCATCTTCTATTAATCTGAAGCTGGTATTCTTCATGTAGGCATATTCCCTTATCAGGCTAAAGCAAAAGGCATGAATTGTAGAAAAATGAATTTTCCAGTTTGACAGGTCTGGGAAGACCCTATTGAAACGGCTTTTCATATCCCTTGCTGATGCTTTACTAAAAGTAATAGAAAGTATCCTGTCAGGGTGGACCTTGTGGTTTTTTATCAGATTATAGACCCTATGGATAAGGACAGTAGTCTTGCCAGCACCTGGTACTGCCAATATCAAGCCAGGGCCATGTAAATGATTGATTGCTTGAATCTGTTCCTTACTAAGCTTCAAGACATGTCACCTTCTTTAATGATATCTATCCTATATAGTATCATAAAAATTGATTAAGATATAGCTTAGTATTAATGGTTTCATAGCTTTGAAAATGGATATATTATATAATAGTAGCATAAAGGCGGGATGATAATGAAGGACTTATTAAAAAGATTTGATGATTATTTAATCAAGCTTATCAATGATAGAATGAAGAATGATTTTCTTGATAAATTTATGTATAGAATAACTGATTTAGGTGGAGCCATATTTTCCAGTATTTTTTCTTTGGCCTTGGTCATCTTGGGGAATAGGGCCATTAGGCTTATTGGTCTAGAAGCCATTGTTGTATTGGGCATAAGTCAGTTGGTGGTTCATAGCTTAAAGTTGGGTTTAAGTCGAGCTAGACCCTATAAGATAATTGAGCAGCTTCATACCTTTGGGATAGAATTAAGGGATTATTCATTTCCCTCAGGCCATACCACAGCCAGCTTCTCCATAGCCACGGTTTTGGCTTTGAATATCCCCTATGTTTCCTTATTGGTCTATGCAGTTGCCACCATTATTGGTATCTCTAGGATCTATTTAGGGGTCCATTATCCCACGGATGTAGTTGCTGGACTAATCTTAGGTATAGGTAGTTCTATTTTGGTCCATCGCTATCTTTTGGATGTTATTGAAAAAGCCGCCGTGATGATAGGCCTAGTGTGATGATTGATATGGAGCTATATTGGTATAAATAGAATAAATATTAGATGAACGGAGGGTTATATTATGTTGATGGGCAATTTTTTGAGAAACAGAAAATCAATCAGGGATTTTAAAAGAAATAAGGTTGAATTTGAAAAGCTAGAGGAGATTATGGGGGATTTAAAGGCTCTAAATGAGGAAGAAAGTCTTGGTAATTTCAAACTTAGGCTCTATGAGAATGGGGCTAATATTATGGAAGCCCTTATGGGTAAGGGTGGATATGCAGGTGTGATGATAGAGGCTCCCCATTATATTGCCTTGGATTTTTTAGATGATTATGACTCAACTATGATTTATGGTGCTTATAGTATGGAGAAGCTAATTACTATCCTTAATGCAAAAGGATTAGCCACATGCTGGGTCAGTCTGGAGAATTTGGATTACGCCTTTAAGCAGGATGTGTTTGGTGAAGCAACCAATGATATCAAGTATCTATTGGCATTTGGTTATCAGAAGCCGCAACCACCTTTTTCAGAAGCACCATATAGCGCAAAATTAGGAATAGAAGATTTCGTATTTGATGAAGAGGTAGAAAAGGAAATAGCTATGGAAAAGCTAGAAACCATGGGCTTGAAGGATTTGTTTTATTATATAAGATTTGCTCCGTCCACCAAGAATCTACAACCCTGGAGATTTATCCTTAAGGATACGTCAATAGAATTAGCTATAGCTTACGAAGAATGGAATAGGGCCTTCTTGATGGATGCGGGAGTCATTATGTACTATTTTGAAGAATTAGCCAAGTATCAAGGGATAAATAACAAGTGGCTGCTCATAGATGGGGATGTTTATGAGGGCAAGAAACTTAAGTATAAGACCCTTGCAGTTTATCAATTATAAATGATTAGTGTGTAAAGAGTTCTCAGCCTAGCTGGGGACTTTTTTTATGAAGAGATATAGATTTACTAGGAATCTTGATACATTTTTTTTAATGAGACACTTATGGAAAGCTGTTGACTTTTAAAGTGAAAGGGGTATAATAAAACTAACATATGAATATCTATTCACATGTTAAATGAAAGGGGGATAACAATGACCATAATTGAATTGGAACTTAGAGGCTTAGACTGTGCTAGTTGTGCTGGAAAGATTGAAGATAGGACTGCTAAACTAGAAGGGGTTAAGACAGCCAGTCTAGACTTTGTAAATAAGAAAATTAAAGTTGATATAGAGAATGAACTTGATAGGGATAGGATAAAGGACTCAATAATAAAGCTAGTAAATAAGTTTGAACCTGGTGTAGAAGTCTTGGATTTATCCATTAAGGATATGGATTCTTCCCATGACCACAGCCATGAACATGGGAATTTTGATACTCATGAATTAATTAGGATAGTTTCTAGCTTAATCCTCTTTATAATTCCCCCCTTATTAAAACTACAAGGTGGAATAAGACTATCCACCTATCTCTTAGCCTATTTTATAGTGGGGTATGATGTTCTCATAAGGGCAGGCAAGAACCTAGTAAATAGGACTCCCTTTGATGAGAACTTTCTCATGACCCTGGCTACCATAGGAGCCTTCATCATAGGTGAATACCCTGAAGGAGTCGCAGTAATGCTCTTCTATCAGGTGGGTGAGTTATTCCAAGGTATGGCCGTTAACCGCTCTAGGAAGTCTATTAAGGCCTTAACTGACATTATGCCAGACTATGCTAACCTGGAGAAGGATAATGAAATAGTAGTAGTAGATCCCACAGAAGTTAGGATAGGGGATTATATAATCATTAAACCTGGAGAAAAGGTACCCCTAGATGGGTTAGTGGTAGAAGGGGAATCAAGCCTAGATACCTCGAATATTACAGGTGAAAGTGTCCCTAGAAGTATAGGGGTGGGGAATCAAATAATTTCAGGTGTAATCAATAATCAAGGCCTCCTTAAGGTTAAGGTTGAAAAGGAATTTGGAGAATCTACAGTCACCAAGATCTTGGATTTAGTAGAAAATGCATCTAGTAGGAAGGCCCCAACTGAGCAATTCATAAGCAAGTTTGCCAGGTACTATACCCCTGCTGTAGTATTCATCGCCTTAGGCATAGGGATATTACCAACCTTGTTCTTTAATGGGGAGCTGACAGATTGGGCTTATAGGGCCTTTGTATTTTTAGTTATATCCTGTCCTTGTGCCCTAGTTATCTCCATCCCCCTAGGTTTCTTTGGAGGCATAGGGGCTGCCTCTAAGGAGGGAATCCTAGTCAAGGGAGGCAACTTTCTGGAAGCCCTTAACTATGTAGATAGGGTGGTATTCGACAAGACCGGTACCCTTACCAAGGGCGTCTTTAAGGTTACTAAGGTAAAGGCCTATGATGGTTATTCAGAAGATGAGGTTTTGGAGCTGGCTGCCTATGGGGAGAGTTACTCCAACCATCCAATAGCCCTATCCATATTAGATGAGTATGGCAGGGATATTAGGAAGGAATATATTGTTGACTATAGGGAAATCCCAGGTAAGGGTATATCCGTAAACATAGATGAGGCTGATATCTTACTAGGAAATAAAGGTTTACTGATAGACAATAATATTGATTTTGTAGAAGAAGAATCCATTGGTACAGTGGTATATGTGGCTAGGGAAGGTAGGCATGTGGGAACCATAATAGTATCTGATGAAATCAAGGCTAGTGTTAGAGATGACCTTTCAAGCTTAAAGGACCTAGGTGTCCAAGAAACCATTATGCTGTCAGGAGATAATGGTTCAACAGCACGAAAAGTTGGAGACCTAATTGGCATTGATAAGGTTCATGGTGATTTATTGCCCCAGGATAAGGTGCTGAAACTTGAAGAGATATTAAGTGAAAGCTCAGGCAAAAAGGTAGCATTTGTGGGAGATGGTGTAAACGATGCACCAGTACTGGCTAGGGCAGACGTGGGCATTGCCATGGGAGGCCTTGGCTCAGATGCAGCCATAGAAGCAGCGGATATAGTCATTCTAACAGACGAGATATCCAAGATAGCTACTGGAATTAAAATAGCCAAGAAGACTAAGAGAATTGTCAGCCAAAACATAGTCATAGCTCTAGGTATAAAACTGATGGTTTTAGGCCTTGGAGCAGCAGGTCTGGCTTCCATGTGGCAGGCTGTGTTTGCAGACGTGGGAGTGTCCCTA
Source organism: Tissierellia bacterium (assembly GCA_012518035.1). Classification (GTDB taxonomy): domain Bacteria; phylum Bacillota; class Clostridia; order Tissierellales; family Tissierellaceae; genus JAAYTL01. Next base: position 21,165 of record JAAYTL010000015.1, read on the forward strand.
ATTGCAATACTAAACTCCATCAGGGTATTAAAAGTAGAGTATTAACTCTACTTTTTTTATTTTTTGTGATAAACTATTAGTACTATAGTTTTGGGGTGTTGATTTTGACAAGAGATTTACGGACAGAGCAAAGAAGGAAGAATTATTTAGTATTAGCCGAAAGCAATTATTTTCAGGGAAATAAGGAAAAAGCCATAGACTTCTACAATAAGTCTATGGAATTCAAGGGATCTCTAGAAGACGATATAGAGATTTTATTTAATATTGCCTTAATCTATGATGAATTAGACCTGCCCCAAGATTCCATAAAAGCATATGATAGGATTCTAGCATTAGACCCTGTAAACCCAGGAGCCTATTATGGTAAGGCTATTATGGAAGAACAACTAGGTAACGATGACAGGGCTTTATACTATTATAAACAAGCCATAAAATCTGATCCTAAGTATGATAGGGCCTATTTCTTTTTAGCTAACCTATATGATAAACTAGATATGAAGGACTTGGCCATAGAATACTATATTAAGGTAATAGAACTGGTGCCTGAAGACTATCATGCCTACAATAATTTAGGCTCTATCTACGAAGAGATGGGGGATTATAAAAAGGCCCTTGAAATGATTACAAAAAGTGTAGATATATACCCACACTTTTATAAATCCAGATTTAATCTAGGGGTGGTGTATAAAAGACTAGGCGACAACAAGATGGCCCTGAAGAGCTACTATAGTTCACTAGAGCTTAATAAGAGTTATTATTATACTTACCTGAATATCTCAGCAATTTATATAGAAGAAAAGGAGTATAATAAATCTATAGAAATCCTAAGTGAGGGTATAGATATAAACAAGGATGCGGAAGACTTATACTATAATAGGGCATGTTCCTATGCCATCCTGGGCATGGAGGAAGAAGCAATCTCTGATATTAGGAAGGCCCTTAGTCTCAATCCAGCTATTATAAGCTGGGTTATCAGGGATAAGGACTTTGAAAGTCTCTACAATAATGATGATTTTATTAATCTATTGAATGAATATAATTAGTAAAGGATGGTAAATATATGATAATACTTAAGACAGAAGAACAAATCCAAAGGATGAGGGAAGCTGGTATGATACTAGCTGCTCTTCATAAGGAAATAGCTAAGATAATCAAACCAGGAATCTCAACCATGGAGATAGATAGGTTTGTAGAGGAATATCTAGAGGCCAGAGGGGCATATCCTGAACAAAAGGGCTACCAGGGATATGAGTATGCCACCTGTGCATCTATAAATGATGAAATATGCCATGGCTTTCCCAGACATGAAAAGCTAAAGGAAGGGGATGTAGTCACCATTGACATGGTAGTCAATGTGGATGGTTGGCTGGCAGACTCAGCATGGACCTACCCAGTTGGGAATATTTCAGAGGATGCCCAAAGATTATTAGATGTTACCAAGAAATCCCTCTACCTTGGGATAGAGCAAGCAGTTATAGGAAATAGACTGGGAGATATAGGTCATGCAATCCAGTCCTATGTGGAATCTAATGGATTTTCAGTGGTAAGGGATTTTGTAGGTCATGGTATAGGTCAAGATATGCATGAGGATCCCCAAGTACTACATTATGGAACCCCAGGTCGAGGCCAGAGATTGGTTGAGGGCATGGTTATGACCATAGAGCCCATGATAAATATGGGTGGATACCAAATGAAATTAGATGACAATGGCTGGACAGCAAGAACTGTAGATGGCAGTCTATCTGCCCAGTATGAGCACACCATAGCCATTACTAAGGATGGCCCCATAATCCTAACAGACCAGGATGCGGTAGAGTAGTCTTTTGTGGTTATTTAATATGGAAGGTGAGAAAGTTGAAAAAAGAAAGAGACAAGGGATTATTAGGTAAGAAATATTCAAGGGCAGAAGAGATTTTTAATGGTATAAGCCATGGTATGGGTGTAGTTTTTGGAATTGTGGCCCTAACCCTTTTGCTTGTGGTATCCATAAACAAGGGAGATATACCTTCTATAGTAGCCTTTAGCATTTATGGTGGATGCATTATCCTCATGTTTCTTTCATCAACCCTTTATCATAGTATCCCCATGGAAAAAGCAAAAAGGATTCTTAGGGTATTTGACCACTCATCCATATTTTTATTCATAGCAGGGACCTATACCCCAATAGCACTTTTAGTATTAAAAGGTAATCTTAGATTGATAATCTTAATTGGAATTTGGATAATTGCCCTAGCAGGGATAGTGTTTAAAATAGTAACCTTCAACAAATTTGATAAGTATAAGCTGCTGTCTGTGATTATCTACATTGCCATGGGATGGTTGGCTGTAATACCCATTAGGGCCATTATAAATGCAACCAGTATCAATTTCTTCTACTGGATCCTAGCAGGCGGTCTTCTTTATACAGGGGGCACAATATTCTACGGGGTAAAGAAGATACCCTTCAACCATGGTATTTGGCATATTTTTGTACTGGCAGCCAGTATAGCTCATTTTTTAGGTATATTTAAATACATTGCCTTGGTGGGATAGTGATTTACATAAAAGTCCACTGTTCTTGTATTAGATAGGGTAATGAATATATAAGAATTTAGAAATAAAAGCACAAGGAGAATGGTAATCTTTCCTTGTGTTTTTGTTTTGTAGGATATTTTGAATTGGTCCATGATTACTTACCTTGTTTTCACCTTTAATATAATTTAAAAGCATTTCACTATTGACTTTAACAAAATTAAAGCATATACTTAATATAATTAATGTTAGGAGGTAATTATATGGCTATAAGAATAGTTCCACAATGGATGGAAAACCTTGATGACGAAGATGTGGTATTTATTAAAAGATTTATTTTAGCCTCGGGCTCATTAAAAGAGATAGCCCAGGAGTACAATGTAACCTATCCCACGGTCAGGCTGAGGCTAGATAAATTAATACAAAAGATTAAGGTGAATGAAGATGAATCAAATGAACCTTATATAGGTTTGATTAAAAGGCTGGCAATTAATGATAAGATCGATTTTGATACAGCCAAGATTTTAATTAATGAGTATAAGAAGATAAAAGAGGAGGATCTATAATGATGGATGAAACAATAAGAACAATTATACTGATATTGCTACTTCTTGTTAGCATTCCCGTCCAAATCTTCTTATCTAGGAAGGATAAGTATGCAGGCTTGGTATTACCTACATTAACATTTATTCGTTACCTTAATCTTCCATTTACTCTTTGGAAAATGGGCTCTAGTATAGCAGAGATACTAGGTAATTACCTTATGGTTAATATCCCTACTATTGCTTATATATTAATTTATGTTTTATCAAGGAAGAAGATTAAACAGGAGAAGGAAATAGAAAAAATGAATATCCAAGATTTATAATAAATACACTGTTATGGCTGTTATCCATGATATAGGCACCCTCCATTACTACGACCATGCGATTCATTACTTACTAAAGCTACCTATTCTACCAAATCCTTGGAAAAATCTTCTATGGGTGTTATAATCTATAGGTAAGTGTGGTAATCTTAATAAGAGATAGAAATCTTACACTTAGTAGTTGATTGGAGATGGTGATATGGAACTAATTGAGGGTATAATGACCAGGAGAAGTATTAGGCACTTTACTGGAGAGCTTATAAGTGATGAGCAATTAGATACAATACTAAGGGCTGGATTTCAAGCTCCTTCTGCTCATAACTATCAACCTTGGGAATTTATTGTCCTAAGGGACAAGGAAAAACTTAAGACAATTAAAGACTTCCATAGACATGCCAAAATGATAGATAGTGCAGGTACAGCCATCGTTGTTTGTGGAGATAATAAGAAACAAGACAATAGGGGCTTGTTAGTAGCTGATACATCAGCAGCAATTCAAAATATGCTACTGGCTGCTCATGGATTAGGCCTAGGAGCAGTATGGTGTGGAATCTATGATATCAAAGACTATGTCCTTAATCTTAGTAGCTTATTAAATCTACCAGAGCATATATTGCCAGTGGGAATAGTGGTAGTCGGGAATAAGATAAAGGACAGAAGCATCCAGGACAGGTACGATAAAAATAAGATACACTATGATAGCTGGTAGAAATGAATTTATGACAAAATAAGATTGGTGGGTGAACATGACTAGAAGGACTATATTCATTTTATTAATTCTTAGTATAGCAATCCTAATATTTGGTTGTTCTAAGAAGGATGGCGAGATTCCAGATGAAAATAAACAAGGAGGAGCAGAAATGGTTTTAGATCAATTGAAAATGCCTGAAGCGGGTGAAGAGATAGCAATCATAAAGACAAATCATGGGGATATAAAGGTTAGGTTATTTCCTAAAATAGCTCCAAAGGCAGTAGAGAACTTTAAAACCCATGCCAAAAATGGTTATTATGACGGTGTGACCTTCCATAGGGTCTTCAATGAGTTCATGATTCAAGGTGGAGACCCAGAAGGAACAGGTAGGGGAGGCCAAAGTATTTGGGGCTCACCTTTTGAAGACGAGTTTGATATCAACTATCACAACCTTAGAGGGGCCTTATCCATGGCAAATGCAGGACCAAATACCAATGGCAGTCAATTCTTTATAGTGCAAAAAACTGATGCTGGTGATAAATTTATAGAGCAGATGGAGGATATAGGCGAAAAGGGAGGTTTTCCTGAAGCTGTAGTGGAGGCCTACAGGGAGTTAGGCGGTACGCCTTGGCTAGATTACCAACATACAGTATTTGGCCAAGTATTTGAAGGAATGGATGTAGTAGATACCATTGCAAGTGTGGAAGCTGACTCAAACGGTAGGCCAGCAGAGCCTGTGATCATGGAGACTATAGAGATTAGGAAATATCAATAATACTACAAGGTCAATCAAAATGATTGACCTTGTTTATTTAAAAATCTGATTCAAATATGATTTGTCTATAGATATTTTACTATGGTATAATCATAAAAAAATAGCCGATTGACATATTATATAGGAGATTGTTAAGGGGAAATTCAAATGACTGGGAATGTAGAAATAATTATAAGATTGATCTTGGCCTCTATCTTAGGTGGCCTTATAGGATTAGATAGGGAATCTACCAATAGACCGGCAGGTTTTAGGACCCATATATTGGTAGCCATAGGCTCTGCCTTGATTATGATGGTTTCAGTGGATAATGCCAAGTATGGGGCAGATCCTTCCAGGATAGCTGCCCAGGTAATAAGTGGAATAGGTTTTTTAGGAGCCGGGACCATATTAAGAACGGGCACCAATATTGAAGGTTTGACCACAGCTGCCAGTCTCTGGGTTTGTGCAGGCATTGGTCTGGCTGTTGGTAATGGGTATTATCTAGGTGCAGTAGCCACCACCCTAATTGTCCTGTTTTTCTTAAAAAATTCTAGAGCCTTTGAAAGAATGTTTCTCAAAGGCAATTTCAAAAATATCCAGGTAATTGCCTTAACTAGGGCTGGACTTATCGGAGATATAGGGACCTTATTTGGTAGGCATCATATCGTGATTAAGGATATTTCCATAGTCAGCCTAGAGGATGAAGGGATATTTAAAGAAGAGATACACTTTACCTTAAAGCTACCCAGCAATGTAGATCTGGATAGGGTAATGGGGCAATTAGCCTTGATTGACGGTATTTTAAAGGCTAAGATAGATGATAGAATCATAGATAATACTAAAAGTTGATAAGCTTATGTAGATGGAATGACTAGGTCATTCCATTTTCTTTATATAGGTTCTACTCAAGCCACCTAGTAAATCTTTTTTCTACTATGGCTATGAGCTTATACATAAGGGCTGATATTAGGGCCAGTATTACTACACCCATCATGACAATATCAAGCTTGAAAACCTGGCTGCCGTAGACGATTATATAGCCTATTCCAGCCTTGGAAACTAAGAATTCTCCAACTATTACTCCAACCCAAGACAAGCCTATGTTTATTTTTAAGGTGCTTATCAAATCAGGTATGGAGGATGGGAGTACTAGTTTTCTTAATACTTGAAACTTACTGGCTCCAAAAGTATTTAAAAGTTTGATCTTGTCACTATCTGTGGATATGAAACTGTTATACATATTCATAATAGTAACCACGATTGAAACTGATATGGCGGTAACTATGATACCTGAGTATCCAGCCCCTACCCAGATGATAATTATAGGTGCCAGGGCAGTCTTAGGCAGGCTATTTAGCATGACTATATAGGGATCAAAGACCTTGGCCCAGTAGTCCGACCACCAGAGTCCTATGGAGATTAATAGACCCAAGATTGTAGCCAAGGAAAACCCCACAATGGTTTCTGCAACTGATACAAAGACATGGTGAAGTAAATTGCTTCTTGTCAAATATTCCAAGAAGAGTTTCCAGATCCTAGATGGACTGCTCATGATAAAGGGGTCTATCCACTTGAAGTATGCAGCAACTTCCCACAAAATGAGACCAAGGAGTAATAATCCAACCTGTACAAGAAAGATAGATTGCTTTCTCTTTTTTAACTTTAACAAATATCTCTCATGACTTTTAGAAATAGTTTTATCAGACATGAATATCAAGCTCCTTCCATATATCATTGAAATAGTACCTGAACTCTGGAGCTTCTCTACACTTTAGTGGGGTCTTCTTACCCTCACAAGTCAATTTGATTTCAAATATCTTTTTTACAGTTCCAGGTCTTTGACTAAGGACAACCACCCTATCGGATATACTTATGGCCTCTGCTATGTCATGGGTTACCATAATGGCGGTTTTCTTCTCTCTTTTTAATATGGTACCTATTTCATCTGATATAGCCAGCCTAGTTTGATAGTCTAATGCAGAAAAAGGCTCATCTAATAAAAGTAAATCAGGTTCAAGTAACAAGGTTCTTATCAAAGCTACCCTTTGTCTCATACCACCAGATAATTGATAGGGATAGGAATATATAAAATCACCTAATCCATAATTATGGAGCAACTCTTTAGCCTGGTCCAATACTTTATCCTTCAACTTTCCCTGTATTTCCAGGCCTATGATTACGTTATTCAAGATATTTCGCCATTCAAATAAGTGGTCTTTCTGAAACATATATCCTACATTTTTTAAGGGTTTGTCTACTTTAAAGCCATTTACTCTAACTTCACCTGTAGTTGGCTTTATTAAGCCAGAAATTATTGATAGTAAGGTGGATTTTCCACAACCACTGGGACCAACTATACCAATAATCTCATTTTCATAGATGTCTAGATTTATATCCCTTAAGGCTTCGGTCTCTTCTTCCAATGTGTGGTAGGTTATCCCTAGATTCTTAATTTCCACTAGTTTCTCACTAGCCATCTTCTCCCTCCTCAATATGAAATCTATATTACTTATCTTATTCAGAACTTCTTTCATTGGTGAAATTATAAATTAAATATAATAAATCTAGATTTCATGGTATAATTAAAAGGTTAATAGCTATAAGGAGTGACGAGGATGCATCAATATAAGGGTAAATTAATAGTTCACACAGGGTCCATGTTTTCGGGAAAGACCTCAAGTCTAGAAAAGGATATGAAAAGATTCGCCATTGCTGGGTATGATACAATAGCCTTCAAGCCATCAATCGATACCAGGCATAGCGAATCAATAATTGTAACACATGATAACACAAGCCTACAGGCAGTATTAGTCGATGGCATCGATGATATTATTGATTATTGTAAGGAGAAAAACCCCAAGGTAATCGCCATAGATGAGGTTCAATTTTTAAATGGAGGAGTAAAAAAGATCTTAGACTCCATAAATTCATTATTAGATCAGGATATCACCGTAGTAGTTGCCGGTCTAGATATGGATTTTACAGGACAACCCTTTGAAATAGTCAAGGAGTTAATGCCTATAGCAGATTATCTATATAAGCACCATGCGGTATGTGTCAAGTGTGGAACAGATGCTTGGGTAAGCCATAGAAAGACTAAGGACAAGGAGAGGGTTGTAATAGGGGCTTCTAAGGAGTATGAGCCCTTGTGTAGAAGATGCTTTAAAGAAGAGAAGGCCCTAGAAGATGCCATAGTTAATAAAAATCAGGTCTCCTTTGATGAATTGAATAGCCTAGATACTTAAAAAAATAGTCTGGTAATTACCAGACTATTTTTCATGGAAGGTCAATGCCTCCCTACGTAGGCCGACACTTAAGCATATTCCAATTCCTATCATATTTACCAGCATGAAGGTCCCTCCATGACTGATAAAGGGTAGGGGGATACCGGTTATTGGCATCAGACCAATAGTCATCCCTATATTTTCCCAGATGTGAAAGACAAATATGGCTGCTATACCTATGACCATCAGGGAACCAAATAAATCCTTGGAGTTTTTCGCTAATCTTATCAGGCGGGATATAAGTATGAAATAGAGACCTATAAGGCTAACTCCGCCAATAAAACCCAGTTCCTCCACTAGGACAGCAAAGATGAAGTCAGTCTGTTTTTCAGGGATATATTCAAACTGGGTAAAGGAGCCTTGGAATAAGCCCCTTCCGAAAATCTTTCCAGAGCCTATTGCTATCTTACCTTGTAGGGCCTGATAACCCGTTCCAGTGGGGTTTCTTTCGGGTTCTAAGAAGTCAAAGAACCTGTCCCTCTGATAATCATCCAGCCTAAACCAGAGAATAGGTAGGGCTGCTAGCCCAGCCAAGACTGCCATACCTATGTATTTCCACTTTATTCCTGCAACAAAGAGCATAATGGCAATAAAAAATATAAATACCAGGGCTGTACCAGCATCTGGTTGTAGTAGTATTAGGGCTACTGGTAGTCCTGCAAAGGCAAGTACCTTTAAGAGGGTGAAGGGCTCGTTTAGCTTATCCTTATTGTTGTCTATATATTTGGCTAGAGAAATAACTAGGCCTATCTTAACAAATTCAGAGGGTTGGAAACTTACTGGTCCAACTTGAAGCCAGGACCTAGCCCCCCAATCATCTTCACCAAATCCAAAGAGTAAAACCGCAACTAGCAGGAGAATACATACAAAATATATGGGTAAATACATTTTTCCCAGGAAGCTGTAATCCAAAAGGACTAAAAATGCTATTGCCAGTAGTCCAATTATTATGGCTATAATTTGTGATTTCATATATGAGTTTGTCCCATAACTTAGGGTAGCTGATTTAAGTATAACCAAACCGTATATACATAAAATTGCCATTGTAATAAACAAGACAAAATCAAACTTTTTAAAGGATTTAAGTTTAAAATTGAACATCCAAAACTTCCTCTCATTATACTAAAAGAATTATATCATATTTAATATCTTTTAAACAGTTTAAAATACTTCCAAATATGATATCATAAACTAGGTAGTCATTTTTATAGGAAAGACTCCATTAGATCCTTGTGACTAGAGATTATAAGATATGAGGTAGTAAGATGTTGGATTTAAGGCAATTTATAATAGAAAAATCTAAGGAAGTAAACATAGACATAATAGGGTTTACAAATGGTGAACCCCTGATGGATATAAGGGATTATCTGGGTTACAGGATTAATCATGGAATAAGTACTGAATTTGAAGAGGCTGATATAGAAAAAAGGATAAACCCCAGGTTAACATTTCCAGACTGTAAATCTATCATAGTCATAGGCCTATCCTACAATGTAGATTATGCTAGTTCTGAAACGGATATCCTTAAGGGGAGACTCTCTAAATCATCCTGGGGATTGGATTATCATGGGGTTTTAAGGGCTAGGATGGAAGACCTTGTCCAGGAAATAAAAAAGAAGGTAGACTTTAGCTATAAGTACTTTGTTGATACGGGTCCCCTTGTAGATAGGGAACTAGCTAAGAAGGCTGGAATAGGCTACTATGGGAAGAATTGCTCCATTATAAATGAAGAATATGGTTCATTTATCTTCTTGGGTTATATCTTAACTGACCTAGATATTAAAATCAGGGAAAGGGAAGTGATAGATGCTTGTGGTGACTGTACCCTATGTATTCAAGCCTGTCCTACTGGTGCTCTGGCAGAACCGTATAAGTTGAGACCAAAAAGATGTATTTCCTATCTTAGTCAGACAAAGAACCCCATACCTGATGAATTATTAAGGAAGATGGGGACTAATATATACGGCTGTGATACCTGCCAGGTGGTATGTCCTAAGAATAAAAATGTAAAGAAGTCCCTCCATAAAGAATTCATACCTGAAAAGACTAGGGGTATAGTAGATATAAAAGAGCTGCTTGTCATGTCCAATAGACAATTCAAGGACAAGTATGGCTCCATGTCAGGAGCTTGGAGGGGGAAGAATATTCTAAAGCGAAATGCAATAATCGCCCTAGGAAATATGAAGGACAAGGCTAATATAGTATTATTAAGGAAGGAAAGGGAAAAAGGTAATGAATTCCTGAACCCCTATATAGACTGGGCCTTGAAGAGATTAATGGGTGAATAATTAACTAGTCGGGGTGAAATAGATGGTTATAGGTGCATGTGAGATAAAGCTTCAGATCTATGAAGCCAACTCTTTGAAAGAAAAAAGGCATACAGTCAAGAGCTTAATAGGCAGACTCAAATCTAGGTTCAATATCTCCATAGCAGAAATTGGGCTATATGACAGCTGGCAGACCAGCATTATTGGATTTGCTTGTGTAACCAATGATTCGCAACATGCTAATGAGATTATATCTAAGGTTTTAAAATTTGTAGATGGTGACAGTAGGCTTGAGATTCTAGATTACAATATAGAGATTTTATAGGTGATAAAATGAAGAAGATATTGAGTAAGGAAGAGATTAACAAAGTTTTAGAAATATTAAGGGATTTGTATCCAGACGCTAGGGCAGAGCTTGATTTTACTAATCCCTTCGAGTTGCTAATAGCTACCATATTGTCTGCCCAGTGTACAGATGTCCAGGTAAATAAGACAACCTCTAAGCTATTTAAGGAATATAAGACTCCTAAAGACTACCTAACCATGACTGAAAAAGAGCTGGGTAAAAAGATCTATAGTTGTGGCTTTTATAAGACCAAGAGTAAAAACATTTTAGAGACCTGCAGAATCCTTGTTGAGGAGTACGACAGCCAGGTTCCAGATACCATAGAGGACCTGATGAAACTTCCTGGGGTTGGCAAGAAGACTGCAAATGTGGTTGTTAGCAATGCATTCGGCACACCAGCCATTGCTGTGGATACCCACGTCTTTAGAGTATCCAATAGGATTGGACTAGCTGATAGTAAAAATGTTGAGGATACTGAAATTGATTTGATGAAGAACATAGATAAGGATTTGTGGATTGATGCTCATCATCAGCTTATCTTCCATGGAAGAAGGATGTGCAAGGCAAGAAATCCCTTGTGTGAAGAATGTCCTATTAATCCCTACTGTTTTTATTATAAAAAATTATAGTCTTGCACTAATATTTGAAGTCTGATATTATAAGATTTAACAATAGAATATTGAGTCCATTTGGACATAGGGAAAGTGGTAAAAGCCACTGCAGCCCCCGCTACTGTGAATGGGGACGAAACCAACAAGAACCACTGGGAAACTGGGAAGGTGTTGGGAGTAGGACGATCCATGAGCCAGGATACCTATTTCTATTAAATTGCCTCGGAGGGAGGGATGAGATATTTATGATATAAACTTATCCTACTATAGGCATAAGTTTTTTCTTTTTATGACCTAGTAATTTCCAACAATAATATTTCTTAGGAGGTTAAAAATGAAAAGAAGTACAAAAATCATTTCATTGTTTTTGGTTATAATGATTGTTTTGACAGGACTTGTAGCTTGTGGAGGAAAAGAGCCTGCTAATGAGCAGGAACCACCAGTAGAAGATCCTCAAGATGAAGTAGTGGATGAAGAAGAAACAGATGGTTTTCCCTTAGAGATAGAGGATGCCTTCGGCAACAAGGTTACCTTAGAAAAGGCACCAGAGAGAATCATATCCTTGGCACCAAGCCATACTGAAATCTTATTTGCCCTGGGTTTAGGAGAAAAGATAGTTGGAGTTACTTCCTTCTGTGATTATCCTGAAGAAGCCTTGGAGGTAGAAAAAATAGGAGATTTCAGCGGAATGAATTTTGAAAAGATAATTGAGTTAGAACCTGATTTAATAGTCAACTATGGTGAATTAAATGAGGATGATAGCAAGGTATACAGTGAAGCTGGTATTCCAGTATTATGCTATATGCCAGAATCAATTGATGAAGTATTAGAAACTATCACCCAAATTGCCCTTGCAACAGGTGCAGTTGAAGAGGGAGAGTCCTTGACCAAGTCTATGGTAGAAAAAAGAGACGAGATAGTTAATAAGGTTAAGGATACCGAAAAGGTTAGGGTTTTCTATGAGATCTGGCATGAGCCCTTACAAGCAGCCGGAGCTGGTTCCTTTGTTGATGGCCTAATAGAATTAGCTAATGGAGACAATGTGGCCAGGGATGCTGAAGGAATGTATCCTAACTACGATATGGAGCAACTTATAGAAAACGACCCTGAAGTTTACTTAACATCTATCGACGTTCCAGAAAAAACAGCTGAATCCATAGCAGCTAGGCCTGGCTATGATGAGATTACTGCCATAAAAAATGGAGAGATCTATCTACTTGATGGGAATATCATGTCAAGGCCTGGACCAAGAATTATTGAAGCATTAGAGTTAATTGCTAAAACTATTCATCCAGAAGTTTTTGAATAAAATGAGGTTATAAAATTGAAAGCGAAGACCAGCAGATACAATCTAATAATAACTATGTTAGTTATCGCATTGATTTTCTTTATAGGTTTGTTTACAGCTATAGGAACTGCTAAGGTAAGTGTTGGAGACATTTTCAAGATTATAGTATCTAAGATACCTTTAATCAATGAACAGATAGACTTGTCCAACATACCCAGCACCTCTGTGTCCATAATATGGAATCTTAGATTGCCCCGGGTCCTACTAGGGGCCATGGTTGGTGCCAGCCTATCCATGGCTGGTGCCACCTTCCAGGGCATGTTCAAAAATCCCATGGCTGATCCCTATGTAATAGGTATATCCTCAGGTGCAGCCTTAGGTGCAGCCTTAGCCATAGTTTTTAGAATTGATCTTGGTATTTTGGGTTTTTCAACCATCAGCATCTTTGCCTTTGGTGGTGCCTTGCTGGCAGTTTCTGTTGTTTACAACATCGCCCGAATAAAGAATAAGGTTCCAGTAACTACCTTACTATTAGCTGGTGTTGCAGTAGGACAATTTATGACTGCCATCATGTCCTTTATGATGATTATGTCAGATAAGGATATGGTAAAGATTATATATTGGACCTTGGGTAGCCTAGCTGGAAAGGGCTGGGAACCAGTGCTCAAAATGAGTTTACCATCGATATTATGCATGGTTATTATTGGTTTCTATGCAAAGGATTTAAATATCCTATTAACAGGAGAAGAATCTGCCCAAAGTCTAGGGGTAGATGTGGAAAGGACCAAGCGATATATCCTTCTCTTGGGAACCTTTATAACTGCTTTAAGCGTATCTGTTGGTGGTATCATAGGATTTGTTGGCTTAATCGTGCCCCACATAGTAAGATTATTGGTTGGGCCTGACCATAGGATTCTCCTCCCAGCATCTGCTTTTTTAGGAGCTATCTTTATGATATTTGCCGATACCCTAGCTAGGACTTTAATCTCTCCTATAGAGATACCCGTTGGGATAATTACTGCCTTGTTTGGGGGTCCGTTTTTTATATATCTATTAAAGACCAAAATGAAAAGTATATAGAAGGTAGTGGAAAAAATGTATGCATTAGAAGTAAAGAATCTTCAATTTGGATATAGGGATAATTTAGTAATTAGGGATATTAGCTTCAAGATCAAGGCGGGGAGCTTTGTCAGTATAATAGGACCCAATGGTTCAGGGAAATCAACCCTACTAAAAGCCCTGAACAATATATATAGGCCTCAAAAGGGTAGTATCCTACTCTACAATAGGGACATACTTTCATATAAAAAGAAGGACTTGGCTAGGAAGATAGCCCTTGTGCCCCAAGACACCAGTATAGACTATGAGTTTACTGTAGAAGATATCGTCATGATGGGGAGACATCCATATAAGGGACGTTTTGAGCGGGAAGATGAAAGCGATTACAAGATAGTAAAGGAAGCCCTGGAACTAACCAATACTTTGACCTTAAAGGATAGGATTATCAACCAAATTTCAGGGGGAGAGAGGCAAAGGGCTATCATTGCCAAGGCCCTGGCTCAGAAACCAGCCATGATTCTCTTGGATGAGCCAACATCAAATCTTGATATTAACCATCAGATGGATATATTGAACATCCTCAAAAAATTGAATGAGGAAAATGGTCTTACGGTAATACTTGTAATACATGATATAAATTTGGCTGCCAGATATTCCCATGAGATAATTCTATTAAGGGAAGGAAGGATTGTGGGAATGGGGACACCTGAAGAAGTTATTACTGTTGAAAACATAGAAAACACCTACAATATGAAGGTAGCCATTGAGAAAAATAAGTATACTGATACCGTCCATCTAACCCCCATTGAGATTAAAGAGAAGAAAAGAAAGTCAGGATTTAACAAGGTTCACCTTATCTGCGGTGGTGGTTCAGGGCAAGAAATCATTAATAAACTCTATTCCCAGGGATTTGACTTGTCCCTAGGTGTTTTGAATATAGGGGACTCTGACTGGGAACATGGTAGGAGTCTAAACCTTCCCATGGTTGAAGAGCAACCCTTTTCAGGGATAAGCGACGGAGCCCACAGAAGGAATATAGATGTGATGGCTAAATCTGATATTATCGTAATTTCCAATGTTCCTATAGGTTCTGGAAACTTAAAGAATCTAGAGGGAGCTAAGCAGGCCTTGATGGAGGGCAAGAAGGTTTATTACTTAGGTGAAGACACTATGGCTTATGACTATACCAAGGGGGAGGCAAAAAAACTAATAGATGAGATGATAGATTATGGGATGGAATCTATTCAATCAATCGATGAGTTAATTAAAAGAATAAATTAAAAGAGGTAATCCTAGAAAGGCTAGGATTGCCTCTTTTTTAAAAATTATACAATTATGATAATCATTTGTAACTTTTCTTAAAATCTCTTGGTGTATAATAGGGACAAGTGAAAATCTAGGAGGGATTCTATGGAATTAATCTTGGAACATATTTGTAAATCTTTTGATGATAAGGAGGTTTTAAGCGACATTAACTTTACTTTTCAGCAGGGCAAGATATATGCTCTACTTGGGAGGAATGGGGCAGGAAAAACCACCTTATTTAATATTCTAGCTGAAGAGATTGAAAGGGACATGGGAGAGGCCTACCTAACCATAGGTGGAGAAAGAAAAAGACTATCCATTGATGACTTATCCTATATGTATTCGGAACCAGTACTACCAGATTTTTTAACTGGTTATGAATTTATTAAATTCTTTATGGATATAAATATGGACAAGTTGGATGCGGATATTACAATTGATGATTATTTTAACCTTATTGACATCAATGAAAGTGATAGACATAAGCTTATTAAGGCCTACTCAAAGGGGATGAAAAATAAACTACAGATGTTGATGTTCCTAATAATCAGACCTCCTGTAATCCTATTGGACGAGCCCTTAACCTCCCTAGATGTGGTAGTTGCCTTGGAAATTAAAAGGTTATTAAGGGAGATTAGGAAGGACCATATTATAATATTTTCCACCCATATTCTTCAGTTGGCCAAGGACCTATGTGATGAGATTGTAGTATTAAATGAAGGTGTATTAAGTTTATTGGACAGGGACCATCTTGAGAATCCAAACTTTGAAGATGAAATTATTGAATTACTTAAGGAGAAGGATACCAATGCTTAAGGCCTTACATATAATAAATAGGGTAAAGATATCCTCAAGACTCAACAGTCTACTGTACTTCATTAAAAAACTCCCCATCTTAAAGAGGAAATTAAGAACCACAAACTATTCTTTTTTAAAACTCAAGGGGGCTATTGGAATTATATCTATTCCTTATAATATTGTGAGTACATTTTTAAAAGGCTTCTTGGTATTTTTTACAACCATGTACTTACCTAGTAACTTCCTTGCCAAAGAGAAGGCAGCTATAGCATTACCGACCCTGATATTTTTCTTTTATTTTGTTTTAAGGCTTGTTAGCTCCTATATGCTGGAGTTTGATTTAAACAAGTTTATCATGGTCAAGCAGATGAGAATGAATGCAAGGGAATACTCCTTGGCTACTATTTTTCCAGAGGAAATCCTCAAACTAATAAGCAAGGTTATTATTTTTATCTTATTCTTAGAGTTTGGTACATTCAAGATGTATGGGATTACTTTGGCTATATCGATATTTTCCTTTGCCATGTTTACTGAGGCTATACATTTATACCTGTTTGATAAATTCGATTTCACAATTTATAAACACAATGTACTCCTAGTTATTTTATACTTAATAATAGTATTTGTAGGGTATATATTGGCTTTTGGGTCTTCAATTGAGATATTCTTTATGATACTTACTAGTCCTGTCTTTTTTATTGTGACAATTATTTTAGGTATCTGGGGAAGCATTTATATACTTAAATATAAGGATTATTATAGGGTAATAAATAAGACAAATAATATAGAGTTTTTAGATAACCAAAAGGAACTTACCAAAGATATATATTTTAATGAAGTTAAGATTAAGGAGAAGGATTTTTCTGATGAAGATCTGAGGATAGATAAGTTTACCAAGAAAGAGGGATATAGCTATTTGAATGCAATCTTTTTTGATAGGCATAAAAAAATGGTATATAAGCCTATGATGATAAAAAGCATCTTTATAGCTGTACTCTTCATCATCGCAGCCCTTGTAACGGAGTTGTTCCATAAGGAAGTGGGACCCATAATAGGTAGATTTTCATATGAGTCCTTTAATATGTTTGTCTTTCTTATGTATGTGCTTTGTAATTCTCAAAGGCTTATAAAATCCATGTTCTACAACTGTGATTTATCACTTTTGAGATATGGATTCTATAGAAGGGGAGATGCCCTGTTAAGGATGTTCTTTTTAAGGCTTTTGAGGATAATCTATAGCAACCTAGTACCTACAACAGTTTTGGTTCTAGGATTAGGCTACAATATACTTAAATATACTGAGATGGGATTTTCAGATCTAATACCAATAGTACTTTTATTATACGCCCTGGCTATGTTTTTTTCCGTCCATTATATTTTTATGTACTATATATTTCAGCCCTTTACATCATCCTTAGAAGTAAAGAGCCCCTTTTACTCCTTCATCAACTTCCTAGTGTACTTTATATCATATATGTTGATTCAGGTGCCTGCTCCATCAATAGTATTTTTACCTATGGTGATTGGGTTCTTACTTGTTTACACTGCCATTGCAGTTATCTTGGTATATAAAAAGGCACCTAGGACCTTTAGGATTAAATAGTTAGAAGATTATAGATCTGTCTTTGACCTACTTGCTACAAAAACCCAGTGAGTAATAAGTTGATTTATATTATAATAACCAAAGGAAATATATTAAACTAATAAACGGAGGCAACCAGAAATGGATAATAACAAAAAACCATTGAAGCTGATACTGTTTTACGCTTTTTTGCTCATATATCTAGAAATAATCCTTAGAATATTTACAATCGGAGCTATTGGATTTAGAGATCTATTAATAATTGGACTATTTAGCATTTCCTTTGGAATAATAATATTTACCCTGGTAGACTTGTTCAAAAGTAAGGCTAAGTATATTATCTCAAGCATTATAATCTTCTTAACCACAGTTTTATTTGCATCTCAGTTGGTTTATTATAAGATTTTTAAGATGTTTTATATAATTTACTCCGTTGGCAAGGCAGGCCAGGTCTTTGAGTTTTGGCGAGAAGCTCTTAGTGGGATAACTCAGAGTATATTACCAATAATTTTACTATTTCTACCCTTCTTTATTTCAATAATCTTTAGAAAGAAACTCTTTTACCCTGGTAGAAGTCGTATAGGATATAAGCTGATACTGGTAGTACTAATTGTTGCTTTTCATGTACTGGGCCTTGTTAGGGTCCATGCTGATGGTAAGGACCCCAACACAGCATATGATGTTTATTATAGGACCAACTTCCCCCTATTATCGGTGGAGAAATTGGGTTTGATGACAAGTATGAGGTTGGATGTGCAGAGAAAGTTAACTGGCTGGAGTCCTCATTTAAGTGTGGATGCCCCTATCCCTACGGATGAAGATCCAATTGAAGAGCCTATTGATGAGGAGCCAGAAGTGGTAATCGAATACAATACCATGGATATAGATTTTGATGAACTAATAGCTAGTGAAGAGGATAGTGGAATTATTGACATGCACAACTACTTCAAAAATGTCCCTCCTACAGCTAAGAATGAATATACAGGCATCTATGAAGGATATAACCTAATATTCATCACAGCTGAGGGATTCTCCCATTATGCAATACATGAAGAGCTTACCCCAACCCTATATAAAATGCAACAAGAGGGCTATAACTTCACCAACTTCTACACTCCTATATGGGAGGTAAGTACACTAGATGGTGAATATGTAGCAACAACAGGCCTAATCCCTAAAAGTGGAGTATGGAGTTATACTGAATCTAGTGATAATTATATGTCATTTTCAATGGGGAATCAGCTGAAATCCTTAGGATACAAAACTGTAGCCTATCACAACCATACCTACAACTACTATAACCGGGATTTATCCCACCCCAATATGGGTTATGATTATAAGGGTGTAGGAAACGGTTTGACACTAAACAAGGTTTGGCCAGCCTCTGACTTAGAAATGATGGAAAAAACCATTGATGAATATATCGACTCCCAGCCTTTCCATGCCTATTACATGACTGTAAGTGGCCACTTGAGGTACACCTTCGAGGGAAATAGTATGGCAACAAAAAATCGACATTTAGTCAAGGATTTGCCATATTCAGAGCATGTTAAGGCCTACCTTGCATGCCAGATAGAATTAGATAGAGCCTTGGAATACCTCCTTATGCGACTTGAGGAGGCAGGGATAGCTGATAAAACCTTAATAGCTCTTAGCTCAGATCACTACCCCTATGGTCTTGAAAAAGAAGAGATTGATGAGATTGCGGGACACCCTGTGGAGGAGAATTTTGAGTTATACAAGAATAGTTTTCTCCTATATACTGCTGGAATGGAACCAGAAACCATTAATAAGCCTGCTTCCAGTCTGGATATAATACCCACACTATCCAACCTATTAGGCCTAGAATATGATTCTAGATTATTGATGGGAAGGGACATATTCTCAGACTCAGACCCCTTGGTAATTTTCTTAAATAGGAGTTTTATAACTGACAAGGGATATTATGATTCAAGAACTAGGGAATTCACCAGTCGGATTGGTGAAGAGGTTAGTGACGATTATATTAATAGTATGATCAACCTAGTCAATGCTAAGTTCTACCATTCAGCCAAGATACTAGAAACTGACTATTATTACAAAGTTCTTAGAAAATCAGGAGAGGGAGTCCAATAATACTCCCTTTTTTGTAGTCTTACTCATGGAGAAGGGATTGGCTTCTTGGGATTTATAATAATTATAATAATACAGTATAAGCTCTATAACTAATGAGGATTAGGATTGTTTATAGGAGTAAGCGTGGGCAGTATAATTATATCCTTGAAAGATGGGTATAAGAGTAGGGAATATCAAAATTTCAAGAAAAAGAGCATATATTTATGTTTAAATTATATCAAATTTATGGTATATTAGCATGTGGGGAATTTGTAAAAGGAGGTAGAATATGTCATATAAATTGGTGGCTATAGATATGGATGGGACCTTATTAAACAGCAAGGGCCTTGTAAGCGACAGAACTAGACAAGCCATCCATGAAGCAAGTAAGAAAGGTGTCTATATAGTACTAGCCACTGGAAGGATTTTAAAATCAGCTATCAACCATTCCTTGAGGTTAAAGATTAATAAACCAATAATCTCATGTAATGGTGGTATAATTGTTGATGAAAATAGAAGGATAATATATGAAAGGCCTATAAAGGCAAGAGCTGTAGAAGAAGTTGCCAATCTTGGCTTTAAGAATAATATTTATTATCATTTTTATGATGAGGATAGTTTTTATTCCACTGTTTATATTGAAGAGGTATTAAACTTTTACAATAGTGCAGAATCGAAGAAAGATGGTAGTGAAGTCAAGATTAATATTTTTGAGGATATCAAGGAAGTAATAAATAATAAGATAAATGTATATAAGTTCTTGTTTCTAGACGATGATAAAGAAAAACTGGATAGTTTAAGGTCTAGACTAGAGTCTATAGAGGACATTAGTGTGTGCAGTTCCTGGGGAAATAATGTAGAAGTAATGGATAAGGAGGTTTCCAAGGGAACCAGTTTAGAATACCTCTGTAATAAATTGAAGATACCTGCTGAACAGGTTATTGCTATTGGTGACAATGAAAATGATATATCCATGATAAAGTATGCTGGCCTAGGTGTAGCCATGGATAATGGAGTTGAAAGTATAAAGTCGGTTTCAGATATAATTACTGAAAGCAATGATGAAGATGGTGTGGCAAAAGTCATTGAAAAATATATTTTATAGGCGGGGATGAAAGACATTGAGTTTAAATATAGTATTAGTTGAGCCTGAAATACCGCAGAATACAGGCAATATTGCTAGAACCTGTGCCTTAACCAATACTAGCTTGCATCTAATAAGACCTTTAGGATTTTCGGTTACTGACAAAAACCTAAAAAGGGCTGGATTGGATTATTGGCACCTAGTTGATGTGCATTATTATGATAACTTTGATGAATTGTTACAGAAATATCCTGATGGATATTTTTATTACGCAACTACTAAGGCAACAAAGAAGTATTCCGACATTGAGTATAAGGATAA
>JAAYTL010000100.1 GCA_012518035.1 Tissierellia bacterium
TCCTATGTAATAAATATGAATGGTGATTCTTATAGGATAAAAGAAACTAAAGAATGGTTGGAAAAAACCAATTAATTTTTTTACCCCAAGTGGTACAGTTTTCGATTATTAAATGGTACAGTTTTCAGTTGACAAATACAGGAGATTGAAAAATCATCCAAATTGCAGTCTAAGTCTCCTGAGCATTCCAGCATAAACCATTGCCGACAATTTTCTGATTCATCATAACGATGATTTGATTCACGGACTTCGAATTCAGCTTCAACAGCAACATCAAATTCTATTTTCATGTCCGGTAAGTCATTAACTGACACAAACTTAACCTCTACATCTGACAATTCTATGCCGCCAATGTTTCGAACCCTGTATAACCGTAAGTCTAAATCTTCACAATTATCCGTTGCATAGGTTTGTATGGCAGAAAATATCTCATTATAGAATCTACCATCCACGTAATCTTTAAAAGAACGATTACCCGCCAAGGCACTCCCTCCTCACCCCATATGAAATTAATATCTTTAAGGATTTTTACTATTCAAACATTAGTTCATAGGTAAATTATAACATGTATTTTGATTGCCTCAACATTTATTTTACGTTTGCGAATTTTAATTGTCGCTTCGCTAACTTTGTGATAAACTTTATTTATTAACTTAGGCTAGGTACTAAGGCGAGGTGATATTATGTCCATAAGTTATAAAAAACTATGGAAACTTCTTATTGATAGAGATATGAAAAAAAAGGACTTAAGAGAAGCAGCTGGTATTAGTACAGCTTCAATGGCTAAGCTTGGAAAAAATGAAAATGTTAATACTGACATTTTAATAAAAGTATGTAAGGCGCTTAACTGCGATATTTCAGATATTATGGAGATTGTAAAAAATGAAGAAGATACAATAAAAGCGAAGGAAAAATAAAATGAAATTGTTATATTCAAATATCCTAACCCCTGGTACACCAAAGAGGCAAGATTTAGCGAATCATAAGGTAGTAGGCTATGAAGATTTCCAAATTTTATATTTAATGAAATGATTCTTTTAAGCGGTGCAAGTGAGAATAATAATTCAAACACTACACCAACTTCTTATTAATTCTTGATTCTGTTAGGTTATTGAATTATCAAAAGAATCAAAGGGCTACTGTGTTTGAAAAAGACCGTAGCCCTCATTTGAAAATCAATTTAATTATAAATGCTGTGTGTAAGTTACTTTAAGCTACATCAACACGCTTCTCCCGTATGGATATAATTACCGCCACAATTAATCCGACAACAGCAACGAAACCACATACCATAACCTCTGGAGCGTCAATTCTACCTTGGAAGATAGTACTGAAAATCATGTTATTATCCATTAATGCCATGTTGATTGAAATTACGGATATTCCCGCAACTGCAATACCAACTGGGACAGCCTTAATTAGCATCATCATAATATTCGCACTAAATCTTGCAAGTATAAACGCGAAACAAGCTGTACCGACACTTAGTGCAAGTGTCATTCCCGCGAGTATGAGAACATACTGCCCAAAGGTGATGTTATAAAGCTGTATACCCCAACCGGCAAGCGACATCATATGCGCACCCCAATAATCTCCTGCTCCCGATGCAAGGAACGGAATATATGCTGCGGTAATCAAAATGATGGATAAAACTAGTGTACTAACAATAGTTGCGATAAATTGAAGCCTAAAAATCCTGCGACCTATTGTTGATGAATACTGCATTAGGTTTAACTTCCACATTCGATCAGTTGTAAGTAATGGTGCAATGAGAATGATTACAGCTATTACAGTAAACACCCCAACAACAGCGGCATAAAGCGAAAAAGTCATTTGAATGTCATAACGGATTAAATTTGCATTGCGCATTTCCAGTAATTTCTCAGCGGTACGGACGACTACGGGTCGGAAATCATTGTCTATAAATCTGCGAAGAGAAGCCTCATAGTCAATATATGTGTGTTCTAGTGCCTCAAGCGTCTGCAACCTAACTAGCGGTGAGGAATACCCTTCATCCAAGTTTTGCACCCTATTACCATAATCCAATTTGCTCTGCATTGTGAATATGATATCGCTAATTTTCTTTTGTTCTTCTTCGCTTAAATCACTAGAGTAGCTGTTCTCCACAAACTCATCATATTGAGCATAGTTGTAGATATTGTTTTCAGTAAAAACCGTCTCGTTTGAGATAATTTCGTCCATTTCAGAAATAAGGGCAGCCTTTTTGCCCGGTATATCATAGTCGGCGAGTTCTTCTGGTTCAAGTGTATCTCCGTAAAGTTCAAACATCTCTTTCTGATAGGATCCGTAAATACCATGGTTAGTTAGACTATCATATGAACGCAGAGATTCGCTCAAAAATGCAAACCATGTTAACGCACCCATTGCAACAATAAGTGCAAGAATACGCCAATTCCATAGTTTCTTAAGTTCGTATGCAAAGATTCTCATAATAGCTCCCTCCTTTTATAAATTTTTGTAGCAATGAATGCGATAAAGGAGAGCACAGTAAAAGAAACGAAAAGCCCCAGGCTCTCAAAGTTAGCCCATATGATGTCTGCTCCACCGTCGGTGAACCACTCCCCACTATTTTTCCATAACCAAATGGGAGTAAGACCCAAAATGGCACGTGAAACCGAGCCGATTGGAAAGAGGACCTTAGCAAGAAATGTGATCCCCACTACTAACGCAGTGGCTATAAACGCTCCGTATCCGTTACGAACAAATACCCCAGCTGCATACCCCAACAGGCAAAAGCAAACTACCAAGCCGAAGGTTATGCCTATTGTCGCCCATAGATACCCTTCAACAGTGAAGCTTTGCCATGTCATGAAAGGCTTACCGTATTCATTCACAGCGTAGTTAAACATACTTGATACATTGTCATTCCACACACCAGAGAAATTGAATCTGAGGAAGAATACGCACAAACTCACTCCAAGAATTAAGGCTGTCAAGGCTATAGCCGCCGTCAGAGATGCGAACAACTTTGTCCTTAGTACTCGTCGTCCAACTTTTGTAGTGCTGATAATATGTTCGGTGCCTCTCAAGTTTTCATAGGTTACCGATATAAGTGCGGTAAATAATGCTAGCAAACAGCTTTCCGCAATGATTGCCATAAACATAATCTTAAACAACATACCGTGGCGATAATAAGTCTGTTCACCGAAGTAATTTGACAGAGCATCACCGTTTGCGGCTTTCTCATCAATCACAGGTTGTAATTTTTCATACTTGTTACGTATATTCTCGGCGTTTTCGCCTGTAATATCGTACTTCCTTATATATGTCTCCGCAATTTCGCTTGTCTTTAATCCCTCAAAGATATTGACAGTTTCCGCTTTGTAATTCGAGCTATAATCGTTGTAACCGGTTATTGCAATTACAGTATTTAAAACAATGCACAGAGCAACAAAACCAATTATCGCAGGTAAAAGCACAAGTTTTTTTAGTTCGGACCTAAATAGCATATTTCCCACCTCAAATTGTCTCATCTCGATAAATGTACAGGAAAACATCCTCAAGGTTGGGGCTGACACTACGTGCTACATCGTCGCAGTTGCTCTCGCTTGCGAAGCGCGTGATTGTTTTGCCGTTCTCCTGGTGTTCTGTGAGCGCTAGAAAAGGCGAATTGACATTGTGAATGTCGTCCGTTTCATAGACCTTACCCATAAGCGTCCGGCATATCGATGCAGGTGAGTCGTTGGTGAACAACCTGTGATTTTTAATCATAACGACCCTACTTGCGATTGTTTCAATGTCCGACACAATATGCGTCGAAAGTATAACAATGCGGTCTTTGGAAAGTGACGAGATAAGGTTACGGAAACGGACACGTTCTTTTGGATCAAGCCCTACCGTGGGCTCGTCAAGAATTAGGATTTGGGGGTCATTCAGCATAGCCTGAGCGATTCCGACGCGCTGAATCATACCACCTGAAAACTTCTTCATTTTCTTATCGCGTACATCCGATAAGCCCACAAGATCTATGAGTTCGTCAGTCTTTCGCATTGCTTTGTCGCGATCGATACACTTTAATGCGGACATATACAACAGGAACTCTCTCGGCGAGTGGTTTCTATAATAGCCAAAGTCCTGCGGTAGATAGCCGATAATGTCTCGATATGAAGCGTCAAGCCCGACGATTTCATCTCCATTCCAAAGGATTTCACCCCGTGTGGGAAAGATGAGTGTCGTGAGCATTTTTACAAGGGTAGTCTTGCCCGCACCATTTGGGGCAAGCAAGGCATAGACACCGCTGGAGAATTCGAGATTGATATCCTCCAAAGCAGTGAAATTTCCATATTTCTTAGTTACATTGTTAAGCGATAGCATATTTTTTTACCTCCGATAGCATTTTTGAAACTTGATAAGCCAGTACAGACCCTCCGAGAATAGCAAGTACGACCGAAAAGACAATTGGCATTTCACGTAATATCATTTCCCACTTTTCTCCTAGCAAGAATGGGATTAGGGTATTTACGAACACCCATACAGCCGAGTACACAGCATTTACCCATTTGCCATGAAGGAAACGCATAAAGGTTATACTTAAGATTGCACAAAGAAACAGGGCAGATAGGCAAAGCGGAAACAGTGAGAAGAACTCATATCCACTGTCTGTACTGATTATCGCGATAACCACGGTGAATACAAAGCCGACTACAGAGTAACAAATCACCCGTAGCGCGGTTACTTGCTGAATGGTGTAGCGGCAAGTCTGTTTTAATTCGTATAATCCACAGGCCCGCTCTGATGTTTCAGCAAACATAGTTATCAATAGAAAAAACAGTGGGGCAACTGCGATGGAGGCAGAGTAGCGGTAATCATCAGGTGCAAAGCTGAATAGCACGAGAACAACTGCAAGAGTAACAGCAGCGAAGAATAAGCTATACCCAGTATCCCAAAATATGAAACGGAAGCCTATGGTGCGCAACATTTCCGCAATCCTTTCTCTGACCGTTTGCGGCTTGACTAAACCTTGCGAAAGGATGTATTCAATACTTGCATTCTTTGTTTTCTCATTCATAGTCGGCAAACTCCTTTCTAATCAGATTAATAAGGCGATAATACTTGGATTTCACACTTCCTTCAGGAAGTCCTTCGATACCTGCGATTTCAGAGAATGTGTACCCTCCGAAGATGTGGAGCCGGAAAATTTTCTGCGTATCTGTAGGCACACCGCCCAAAAAAGTGCATACCTTCTCTGTGAAATCCTTGTCTTCAAATTGCCGAGTGAAGTCTGATTCATCAATCGGCTCTACCTCGTCAAGCGATATTGTCTTTGTCATCTTGTGGTAGTTACGTGAGCGAAACCAATCCACAACCTTATTTGTGGCAATCCGATACATCCACGTTCGGAATCCCGCACCTCGCTTTATATCGTAAAGCCCAATTGTCTTAAGCATGGAGATAAATATCTCCTGTGTGAGTTCAAGTGCAATATCGGCATTCGAGACTTGTTTCCTCACGAATCCATAAATCTCGTCATAGTAATGTCTCACCAGTTCATCAGCGGCAGCGCGGTCGCCGTTTCGCTGGATTTTCTTGATCAAGCGTAGTTCGTCCAACCACACCACCTCCTTTTTATCTGTCCATTTATATATTCATAGTAGATAAAGAAATAGTTTCAAATCCAGAAAAATATTTTAGATGTTTTTGACGCTCAGAACGAAGATAATTAAAGTATATATATTAGTACAATCAGACATAAAAATTTCACATCTATTTTGTCTCCACAACCCCAGTAAAAAATCTAGTCTGTCAACTCAACCCTATCGCTTTCAAGGTAGTTGATATGTTTCCTCGAAGAATAAAAATAAGGGTTTCCCGGCATCAGCATCTTCGTAAAAATAGTTGAATGAAAAATGCAATGTCAGGAAACCCTTTATTTATCAGTATTTTTAGTAGAGCTATTTCTCCGCCCGTGACATCAAGACAACACACTCAACGTGGGGAGTATGAGGAAACATATCTACTGGTTGCACTTCCATGACTCTATATCCATTCCCCACTAAGTATTTAACATCCCTAGCCATGGTTGAAGGGTTACATGATACATAGACTATTCTTTCTGGATTAAGTTTCACTATGGCCTCAAGGGTATCCTGATCACTACCTTTCCTTGGTGGGTCTAGAACTATCTTGTTAGCCGTAATTCCCTCTTTAGTCATCCTGGGGAAGACCTCTTCCGTCTTACCTACTATGAATTCTACATTGTCTATATCATTTAGTTTGGCATTTTTCTTAGCATCTTCAATTGCCTCTTGAACTGTTTCTATTCCATATACCTTCTTAGCCTTATTAGCAATAAATAAGGAGATTGAGCCTATTCCACAATACAAATCATACACTATATCCTCTTCAGCCAATTCAAGGTATTCCACTGCCTTATTATACAAGATTTCCGTCTGACTCCTATTGACCTGGAAGAATGAATTGGGTGAGATATTGAATTTATAATCACCTAGGTAATCTACTAAAGAGTCTTGACCATATAGCTTTACATATTTTCTACCATAGGTAATAGAGGTATTGGATTTGTTTATATTTTGATATAAGCTTATTACATTCTCATCTTTTAATAAATCGATTAATTCACTAACCTTGGGTATATTAGTGCTACCTGTAACTAAGATAACCATTAGCTGGTTATCCCTATTTATTCTAATCCCAATATGGCGAAGGACTCCTGTTTTTGTTCTCTTGTTATAGGGTTCTATACCAAATTTATCAATCCATACCCTTATTAACTCTAGCACCCTATTTCCTATCTCTGGCAGAAGTATAGTCCCTTCCATATCTACGATTTCAGAGCTATTTGCTTCATAGAAGCCAACTGCTGTCTTCCCCTTTATCTTTCCTACTGGAATCTGAACATGGTTTCTATATCTATAGGGAGTATCCATTCCTAAGGTGTCATTTATTGGTACATTTATTAATCCTGCTATTTTTCCCAAATCATTCTTGATTTTGTCTTTCTTCCATTGGAGCTGCTTTTGGTAACTATATTCTATCAGGGGTATAGCTCCCCCACTTTCCCTTAATTCAAAATCCAAAGGGACCCTATCCCTTGATGGTTTTATAATCTCCATTAGGCTACCAATAGCATAGTTTTTCTTTACCTTATCTATTCTCACCTTAACCTTATCGGCTATTAAAGCTCCTTCTACAAAGATAACTAAGTTATCATGTTTAAGTAAGCCCTTACCTTCATACGTGAAGTCAATCACATGACCTTCTATTATATTTCCTATTTCCATAACAACCTCCGAAGATGATTCATCTTTTTTCTTAACTTTATCTTATCACATTTACAATAATTAAGTCCTATATTATCTAGAACATAAATTTTATTTATGAATATAATATTCTAAGTAGGATATTATGCTGTAAAGGAGGATTTAATATGCCAAATACTCAACAACGTTGTGGCCCTGGTACTTTCCCTTATGTAATAAGGTCCGGTGATACCTATTATAATCTGGCTATTAGGTATAATACTACCGTCGACGCTATCATAAGGGCTAATCCAGGTGTAGATCCAAATAGATTATTTATTGGCCAAGTTATATGTATACCCACTGCTACACCACCTCCTCAACCATGCCCGACCCTAAGAATAGGTAGCAGGGGAGCATCAGTGATTGAGCTTCAGCGCCTCTTATTGGCCCATGGATTTAACCCGGGTCCAATAGATGGGATCTTTGGTAACCAAACCCAGGCTGCAGTTATGGCATTTCAAAGAAGTCGTGGCCTAGTAGTAGATGGTATTGTAGGTATCCAGACTTGGACTGCTTTGGGAGTTAATTGTGGAACACCTCCACCACCAACTTGTCCACCTGGTTCACAACCTTATACTATCAGAGCTGGAGACACTCTATACACCTTAGCAATTAGGTTCAACACTACTGTAGAAGCCATAATGAGAATAAATCCAGGAATAGATCCAAACAACCTACAAATAGGTCAAGTAATCTGTATTCCTAGATAATAAAATCCTCTCTAAATTAGAGAGGATTTTATCTATGTTACATCTTTTATCCATTTTTTTGATAGGACCCTAGGAAGTGATATTATCAATTTGGTAAGGTCTTCTAAAGTGACCAAGAGATATACTAGATATACTGGTAGACCTAATAGTTTTGCTCCTATAAAGGCCAAGGGAACTCCAGCTAGCCATATAGCCCCCATTTCCAGATATAGGGAAAAGTTCGTATCCCCTCCACCCCTAAGGACCCCTACTATTACAGTAGAATTATAGGTTCTAATGAAGAAGGTCAATCCCATTACAATTAATATTCTACTAGTAACTTCATAAAGATCTGGTTCAATTTTAAATATGCTTAAGGTCAAATCAGGAGTTAAGGCCATTATGGCTCCCAAGGTTAAGCCCAAAAGGGTGGCTATAGTAATAAATTTAATAGCATAGTCATAGGCTTCGTCCTGCTTACCTGCTCCAATCCTATTCCCTATCATTACAGTACAGGCATTGGCCAGTCCCCTAATTAAAACGAAAAAGACATTTTGAATAGTTGTGGTCAGCTGAATAGCAGCACTAGCCTCCCTACCAATGCTTGCGTAAGCTATAGCATACATGATCTGACCCAAGGACCAAAATCCTTCGTTGAATATAACTGGAGATACAGTCTTTATATATCTATTAATGAATTCCTTGTTCCAATCGATTAATTCTCTAACGCCTGCAGCCAACACTCCCCTTGTCTTATATACTGTGTATATCAGGAAGCTTACCTCTGCAATCCTGGCTATTATGGTTCCTATAGCTGCTCCCTTAACCCCAAGGGCAGGAAAACCTAATTTACCGAATATCAGGATATAGTTGAATATTACATTGGTAATAAAAGATATAAGGGACGATATCATTGGAATATTTGGTCTACCTGTACTTCTTAAGGCCACATTATAGGCAAAACTTATGGCGGTTATGATATAGGAAAGGGATGCTAGCCTTAAATATCCAGCTCCTAAGCTTATAACCTCAGCATCATCTATAAAAATCCTCATTAAAAATCCCGGAAAGAAGAAGGCTACAATAGTAAATATGATTCCTAAAATAGTGCTTATAAAAAGGGCTAAACCTAAAATCCTCCTAATACTGATAACATCTTCCTTCCCCCAGTATTGGGATATAAAGATGGAAGAGCCACTGTTAATCCCAAAGGTTAATAGAGCATAGAAGAAGAATACCTGGTTTGCCAGTCCTACAGCTGCTAGACTAGCTTCCCCTAAACTGGTAATCATCAAGGTATCTACCATGTTCACAGATGTTGATATTAAGTTTTGCATAGCCATAGGTAGGGCAATGGCTATCATTGATTTTAAGAATACCTTATCCTTCCAAAATTTCATCTATTTCCTCCCAATAAAAAACATTCAAATATGCACCATTGTATCATAGCATAAATGAATGTTTTTGTATAGGGTCCCTAAATAGTTTAATTCTTGATATTATTAGTCAACCAGGTTATTATATCTCCTATTACTTCATCCTTATTGATTTCATTCAGCATTTCGTGTCTACCTGACTCGTAAAGCTTATATGAAAGGTTTAATATACCTAAATCCTTGTAAATATTATAGAGATTTACGATTCCTTTACCATAGTATCCCACAGGGTCATCTTCCCCTGCCAGTATATAGATAGGAAGATTCTTTGGGGTCCCTTCCATATTGTCATTTATATGAATCCTTCTTAGGCCTAGATATAAATCGTGGAAAAAGGATACAGTAAAGAGATTGCCACAGTAGGGGTCTTCAATATACTTGTCCACAACATCTATATCCCTAGACAACCAATCAAACTTGGTCCTAAGAGGCTTGATTCTCTTATTATAGCCATAAAATGTTAAATCATCGAAGAATTCAATCTTGGCCCTTCTACCCTTTATCTTCATTGCCAATTTAGATAATATAATACCAAGACCCAATACTGGTACTGGCCTTCCATTGCTACCTGATAGAATAAGGCCATCTATAAGGTCTCCATAAATCTGGACATACCTCTGGCTCAAGAAGGAGCCCATACTATGGCCGAAAAGGATGATATCTGTATCCGGATTATCCTCCCTGATTATATCAGTCATGAGACGCATGTCTTCAACCATATCTATAAAGCCGTCATTATCACTTATATAGCCTAAATCTTCTATGTTAGCAGCGGTTTTACCATGCCCTCGATGGTCATGTCCATATACCAGATAGCCATGCCTGTTTAATTCCTTGGCGAAATAGTCATATCTTAGGATATATTCATTCATACCATGGCTTATCTGGACTATCCCTTTAATATCACCGCTGGGTACCCATTTATAGGCATTTATCTTGATATTGTCCTGGTTTTGGAAGATAAAATTGATTCTATTAATTGGCCTTCACCCCAAACCCTAATATGATATTACCTTAAATCCTTCCTCTATATCATTCATCGTATTTAGTATAATAAATCCTGTCTATAGTTTCAGGAAGATTATACTCCCCGAGTTCATTCGTACTATATTTAATGATGTTACCATTCTCAAGCCTTATATCCATGGTATAAGATCTACTCACGTTCTCTTCATTTGTTACTATTTCCACTGAAATCATATCAGTGATATATTCAATATTGATATCTTCAGGGTTCTGGTCTATTGGTTTGAAGTTTAACATATTTATATTGGTCCCCAGTATTTTAGTAGAGTCTTCTACAAAATCCCCTGATTCATTCATTACATAGGATATCTTCTTTAACACATTTCCATCCTTTACTATGGAACTGTATTTGTTACCAGAATCTATTATATCTGTAGATACTTCCTTGGCTGTCCTCATTTCATTATTTAGATTCTCCAATATCAGCCTAGCATCCTGCTGAGTAAATCCCATGTCCCTGTTAATTTCGAATGATTTAGTACCTACATGATAGATGGAATAGAGGGCTTGACCAATAATAGTCATTATTGCAATAGTAAGAATAACCTCTATTAAAGTTAATCCTTTTCTTGTCCTCTTATGAACCTTCACTAGCACCACTCTCCAAATCATCCGGTACAAATGTTTCAATTTTTATAGTATTTCCCGTTTCGTCAGTTGTGATTATTTCTAATGTCTTTCCCTTTACATTTATAGTATCTTCTACTCCTGGTAGATCAACATCAAATTCACTGTCTTGGATATTTACATCGTCCTCAACTAAGCTATCAGGGTCCACTGAAGGATCATTTAATTTGATGATTAAGTCATCGGTCTTGTCCTTGCCCTTAAGTGTGTTTTTAGTCCTATCATCTGACCTTACCATGTTTTTAGTCCCAGCTGAGAAAATACCTAAGATAGCTATAGATATAATGCCCACTATAGCGATGGAAATTATTAATTCTATGAGTGTTAAACCCCTTCGCCTTCTCATATC
Source organism: Tissierellia bacterium (assembly GCA_012518035.1). Taxonomy (GTDB): domain Bacteria; phylum Bacillota; class Clostridia; order Tissierellales; family Tissierellaceae; genus JAAYTL01. Next base: position 11,411 of record JAAYTL010000100.1, read on the forward strand.
ATCACCTTATTTATAATAACCAGGGCTATTGATACTAAATACTGGTTTGCCTTCTACATAGATTGGAGGTATTGAAACTCCACCACCTGGGATATTCTTATCAAATATTGTTTTATCGGACAATTTTTCAGCATGCTCAATATTATTTCCGACTATATAGCCAAAGTAATTATATGCACTATTCCCCTGAACGTCTAGTTTCATGTCGGAATTAGGGGCATAAACCAAACCTATATATACATGGTGCTGTCCAGAGTTATCTTGTGTCTTAAAGTATAATTTATCACCGTTTGAGATGATATTTCCTTTATAATCTACCTTGTGACCATCTAAGTGGGTCACACCTGTATTAACATAAAAATTTCCATAGAATGTAAAGTCAATTTTCTTACCCCTACCAGCTTCTAGACCATACTCATTATTATTAGTATTATAAACATATATATTCAAGTTATCACTTAGGCCATCTTTATTGATATGGATATCTTGCTTAATATTGAAAGTACCTCTAACATATATATCTACCTTACCTAACACATTTATATTGCTGTTTTTAGAATCAATAATTACATCTCCATCAATAAAATAAACGGTATTTCTTCCTTCACTTCCCCATGTAGCATTATTAGAAATAGTCCAATTACCATAGATATTATGTTTAATATCCCCATCTGCATTATTAAAAGCTTCTCCATATGATTGATACTGGAATACATACTCTGGATATTTTGATCTACCTTCTTCTCCAACTATCTCAACCCAACCCTTATCTATTAGGTTTTGTGATGCGCTATTTAATGCAATTATAGGTTTATCACCAAAGCTAATAAGCTCATCCTCTCCACTTGTTACATCAATAGGAAGTACTTTTGTAACACCCTCTGAAGTCTCATTAGCACTTGCAGTAGAATTTATGAGTATATTGATTTTATCACTAGATACATCTTCCTTCCAGATATCAACATCAAGCTTATAATCTTGAGTAGTTTCCTCTAAAACCTTATCAGGAGTCGTAGAAATATTTGCTATCAGAGCCTCCCTATCTGTCGGGTCATCATCAATAAACAACTTTCTAATGGCAGTTTCCACTGCCTCAGCTCCACTTCTAGCAACATAATAGGCTCGAGTTTTATGTTGATGATATATTGATTGCTTGTTTTCTGTAACCATTGAGCTTACTGTAAAAGTTGAAAAGATAATTAGGACTGAAAAAACCATCAAGGCCATGACTAAGGTTGAACCTTTTCTCTTTTTCATCATAATCACATCCAAATAAATATAAATAGAATCTTTCTTGCTACCTATCTTATACCCATAATATTACAATTATTTAATAAAGTAAACAAAAACTTGAACTAAGATTAGCTCAAGACTATGTCCA
>JAAYTL010000016.1 GCA_012518035.1 Tissierellia bacterium
ATGATAAGGATAGGATTAAACATATTTTAGAAAATCAAGTTTATGGCTTTGCTCCTTCTGAAATCATTTATAATATTGCTACTAGATTCATATTTGGAAATTTTGGAGATGAAATTAGTAGGGAAAACTTCCAACATGTAGACACAACTCCTTATGCAAAAGAAGGAAATCTACAGAAAATTATTGATGAGAAGTTTGGGAAATAAATTTTTATACTAGAGTGTGTTTGGATTAATAGCTTCTAACACATGAGGAAATTACCTGCTTATTAATACCCAGAATTATTGTAAAATCTGATGTGGAGTAAAAGGAGTCTGTGTTGAGTAGATATATCTTGTGTCGAGTAAGCTTTATTTTTCAACTGGAACTGGGACTGGAACGGGTAAAATGAATTGCAAATGTATCCAAATCAGACGGACAGAACAGAAAGGAACTGACAAACAACAGCTAATTTGAAATGTTTAATATATATTTGAAGATATGAAATGAAGAGTGGGAGTAGGACCCAACGAAACGAGGGATAGCTAAGTTGAGTTGTATGTACTACCCCTGTCAGGGTTGTGAGACCTATCCCAACCTACTGCTTAGTAAATAAGTAAGTCTTGGAGCCTTTGGAGACAAAGGAGCCAAGACTTTTTTAACTTACCAATAAAGGTAATGAATGAGTATGAAATAAGAAAATAGCATATATTAAGAAGGTATAGGGAAATATAGGATAAATTTGGACTAGTGTTATTGATATGTAATATAGAGGGGTATATAAGCCATAAATACTTACAATAATTTACACTATCATTCTAATAAGATTATTATGACTTAACCAGAGTATGGGAGGTTTATCAAATTTACTAAATTTCTAGTATATTAGGAGGATTCTATATGCTATACCCAATTGCAACGGAAACTCGTATGTTATTTGACCTAAACGGTATTTGGAGATTTAAAACTGAAGACCATCCAGAAAAGGCCGATCCCCAGACAAAACTTGAGACGGACCGATTTATGGCAGTTCCTGGAGCCTTTAACGACCAAAGTGCAGACAAGGACATTCGCTTTTATACAGGATATTATTGGTATGAGAGGGAGTTTTCTGTAACAGAAGAGATGCTAAGTAAGCGTTTAGTACTACGTTTTGGAGCTGTCACTCACGAGGCCTGGGTCTATGTTAATGGCAAGGAGGCGGCCTACCATAAAGGTGGTTTTCTTCCATTTGAGGCTGTGATTAATGAGGCAGTCCACCCAGGAACCAATAGGGTTACAGTATTAGCCAATAACCTCTTGGACTATACGACTGTTCCAGTAGGTAAACTAAAGAAGACAGTTACTGATGATGGACTAGTTCAATATCACTCTGAAGAAAACTTTGACTTCTTCAATTATGCAGGCATCATCCGTCCAGTCCGCCTCTACACCACCAACTGGACCTATCTAAAGGACATAGTTCTTAACAACACTATAGATGGCAGTGATGCTACAATCCATGCCAATCTTTCCATAGACGGTGAATATGACAAGGTGATTGTTAGGGTTTTTGATGAGGATGGTAATGAAGTAGCAAAAAGTGAAACTCAAGCCAATGGGACTAACATAAACACAGGACTTCACATAAGGGATGCAAGGCTTTGGGAACCCCTAAATGCCTACCTATATGATGTAAAAGTGGAACTTTATAAGGATGGTAAGCTAGAAGATAGCTACACTGAACCTTTTGGTATACGTACAGTGGAGGTCAAGGATTCCAAGTTCCTCATCAATGGCAAGCCCTTCTATTTCAAAGGATTTGGTAAGCATGAAGACACCTATTTGCATGGTCGTGGCCTCAATGAGGTGGCCAATGTAGCCGACTTAAATATCATGAAGGAGATGGGGGCCAATTCATTCCGTACCTCCCACTATCCCTATTCCGAAGAGATGATGCGCCTCAGCGATAGGATGGGCTTTGTAGTCATAGATGAAACCCCAGCTGTTGGCATCTTTGAAGGCTTTACAGTCAATATAAACATGAAGGGAGATAATACCTGGGAAACTATGGATACCTATGAGGCCCATGAGCAATCCCTCCGTGAGCTCATTGCTAGGGACAAGAACCATGCCTGTGTGGTCATGTGGTCTATAGCAAATGAGGCAGCCACTCACCAGCAAGGGGCAGCCGAATACTTTGAACCCCTCTTTGAGCTTGTCCATGAGCTGGATGTTCAAAAGCGTCCTCGTACCCAGGTCCATATCATGGTTGCTCCAGCAGACAAGGACTTGGTTATGGGCATGACGGATGTCATATGCCTTAACCGCTACTATGGCTGGTATGTTACCCTGGGGGATATGGCAAAGTCCGAGGAAGAAATGCGCAAGGACTTAGACACCTGGCTTAGGAGATTTCCTGACAAACCCATTATGTACACAGAGTATGGGGCAGATACTGTAGCAGGCCTTCATTCCCTCTATAGCATCCCCTTTACAGAGGAGTACCAGGTAGAAGTATATGAAATGATGGCTAGGGTCATGGACGACTACCCCAGCTTTATCGGAGAACAGACATGGAATTTTGCCGACTTTGAAACCAAGATTGGAATTGGTCGTGTCCAAGGAAATAAAAAAGGAGTATTTACCAGGGCAAGAGAACCCAAGGCCATTGCCCATTGGTTGAAGGAAAGATGGACCAGGATTCCAGATTTCTACTATAAAGGTTAGGAAGGCGGTTTTCTAATATGAGCAGATTAGAAAATAATCAAAGGACTAAATCAAAATTTCCCCAGAATATCTTTGATATTCTAGGCAGTATATTTGGACCAATTATATCCATTATAATCGGGGCAGGAATCCTGCAAGCCTTGCGGGATATCCTCCTAACCCTTGGTGTGATAGAGCAGGTAAGTAGTAGTTACATCTTCCTAAATGCCATGGGGGATGCAGTATTCTACTTTCTACCTATATTCCTAGCCTTCTCAGCAGCAAGAGTTTTTGGGGCGTCTCCCTATATGGCTGCTTCAGTAGCTGCCTTCCTAGTCTACCCCAGTATAACAGAACTCTTTGAGTGGGCCCAATCAGTAGGATGGAACCTGACCTTGTTTGGAGTAATCCCAGTAACCTATAGCAAATACCCCTCAAGTGTCCTCCCAATTATCCTAATAGTCTGGATCCAGTCCTACCTGGAAAAGGGAGTCGACAGGATTGTTCCTAGCCTGTTAAAACCAGTATTTGTACCGGTTCTAACCCTATTTGGTACAGCTTTTATGGGCCTTACCATTCTAGGACCTATAGGCACCTGGTTGGGAAACCTATTGGCAGCGGGACTAGGCTTTTTAAATACCCATGTGGCCTGGTTGGTGCCAACATTAGTTGGTGCTTTTGCACCCTTTATGGTACTTACCGGATCCCACTATTCCCTCTTTCCCCTGGCCACCCAGAACCTAGCCCAACTGGGATACGACACTGTGCTACTACCAGGAAATATGGCATCTAACCTCGCCTTAGCAGGTTGCAGCTTTGCCATAAGCCTAAGAACCAAAAGTAAGATGTATAAGAGTTTCTCAGCATCTGCAGGGGTGACTGCCATATTTGGTATATCCCAGTCCTCCCTGTATGGAATAGCCATACCCTTGAAGAAGCCCCTATATGCAGCCATGCTAGCAGGAGGTGGGGCAGGTTTCTTTGCTGGTATTACACAAATCAAGTGTTATTCCTTTGTAACTCCTGGGGTTTTATCCCTGGTTGGATATTTCTCGGATAAGGAACCTCTTTCAAACTTAATCTATGCAATCTTGACCTGTGTC
>JAAYTL010000017.1 GCA_012518035.1 Tissierellia bacterium
ACTTAACCCCAAACATAGGACCACTATAGGTGGGCAGGCCTTGATTGAAGGCGTTATGATGAGGGGGCCTAAACAAATCGCTACAGCTGTTAGAAAACCTGACGGTGATATTGAAATAAAGACACAGGACTTAAACACCTTGGCCATGAGATATAGTTTTTTTAAACTACCCTTTATAAGGGGAATAGTAGGTATCATAGAGTCCATGATTATCGGAACTAGAGAGTTGATGTACTCAGCTAGCTTTTATGAAGAGGAAGAAACTGATAAGAAAAATGAAGGATGGACCCAGAAGGTTTTCAAGGACAAGGCAGATGATGTAGAAATGGCATTTGCAGTTATAGTCTCCATTGTTCTAGGGCTGGGCATTTTCATGATTCTTCCAAGCTTCATTACCAACCTTTTTAAACAGGTATCAGATAATCATATAATCCTTAACCTCATTGAAGGGATTATAAGGGTACTTATATTTCTTATCTATGTAATTTGGATTTCTAAACTTGAGGACATAAGAAGGGTCTTTGAATATCACGGGGCCGAGCATAAATCAATTCATTGTTATGAAAATGATTTGGAACTTACAGTGGAGAATGTTAAGAAGTTTCCAATCCTACACGGAAGGTGTGGAACTAGTTTCCTATTTATGGTGATGATTGTAAGTATATTTGTCCTGTCCTTCTTTGGTTGGCCTAATCCTCTACAAAGGGTACTAGTTAGAATCACTATGTTTCCTGTCATAGCTGGAATATCCTATGAGATAAATAGAATAATCGGTAGAAGCAGTTCCAAACTCTGCTATGCCCTATCCTATCCAGGCCTTATGGTTCAAAAACTTGCCACGGTAAGGGAACCTGATGATAAACAGATTGAGGTAGCCATCGCTGCCCTTAAAGTTGTTTTACCTGAGAGTAAGGAGGAGGACAAGTGGTAATCAATGATCTACTTGCCCGGGGGATGGCCTTAATCGAGGAAAGGGAGTATTCCAATCCTCGTTTGGAGGCAGTACTTGTCCTGGCACATCTCTTAGAGGTGGACAAAAGCTATATATATATCCATGGGGATAAGGAAGTCAGCAAGGATATAGAGCATGAATTTATGGGCATCATGGGAAAAAGAGCCAATGGACACCCCTTACAATACCTCTTAAATAGGGAGGACTTTATGGGGTTAAGCTTTTATATAGAAGAAGGTGTACTTATACCAAGGCCTGAAACAGAGCTTTTGGTAGAGTTTATTATAGATTATATATGCAAGGATTCGAGAGTTAATATACTGGATATTGGTGTAGGAAGTGGGGCTATATCCTTGAGCATAGCTAAGAATTGCCCTAATGCAAGGGTGATCGGAATAGATATAGGAGATACCCCCATTAAGGTAGCCAATATAAATAAGGAAAGCTTAGGAATAGAAAATGCCCTTTTTTACCAGGGGGATATGTTCGAGGCCTTAGAGAAAAACAAGATAGATAAAAGATTTCACATCATAGTATCCAACCCTCCATATATTAGGACTAAGGATTTGGAGGATTTACAGGTAGAAGTAAGAGACCATGAACCTCTACTTGCCCTAGACGGTGGATGTGATGGGCTGAACTTTTATAGACGGATTAGCAAGGAGGCTTCAAGATATCTTAAGGCTGATGGGATGTTAGCCTATGAGATTGGTTTCAACCAAGGAGAAGAGGTAAGGGATATTATGCTCCAGGAAGGATACAAGGATATATCCATCTTGAAGGATTATCAGGGGCATGACAGGATTGTTTATGGTTTTAAAAACTAAGGGAGGATTAATATGATTGTCTTGGTACAGCTATTTATTTCTTTCTTTAAAATTGGAGCCTTCAGTTTTGGTGGAGGTTATGCAATGCTACCCCTACTTGAAAAAGAGCTGGTCCAAAAACACCAATGGATAACTACAGCAGATTTTATAGATATTCTGGCTATATCTGAAATGACACCTGGGTCAATAGCTATTAATTCAGCTACATTTTTAGGTTACAATGTAGCTGGCATCCTGGGTGGGGCTATAGCTACTATTGCAGTAGTATTACCTTCTTTTATAGTCATCACCTTAATTTTTAGGTTTATAAATAAGTTTAAAAACTCACCCTATGTGGACTGGATATTCAGGGGTATCAGGCCAATTATCATGGGTCTGATAGGTGCAGCGGCAATCACTGTAGGCAAGACTAGTTTTATAGATTTCAAGGCTGTGCTATTGGCTCTACTAGTATTTTATTTGGTATCATTTAAGAAGCTCAACGCAATTTTGGGCATAGTCTTGGCGGGGGCTTTAGGAATAATCCTTTATTAGGAGGAAGCTATATGCTATGGAATATGTTTGTAACATTCTTTAAAATAGGGGCCTTTACCTTTGGTGGAGGATTTGCTATGATTCCTATCATACAGCAGGAGGTAGTTACTAATAACAATTGGATTAAGGACGAGGATTTTATAGATATAATCTCCATAGCCCAATCATCTCCAGGGCCTATAGCAATTAATTCCAGCATCTATGTTGGCTATAAGATTAAGGGTTTTCCCGGGGCTGTTATAGCAACCCTGGGTACAGTGCTTCCATCCTTTATTATTATCCTACTAATAGCAATCTTCTTCTTTGAATTTAATGACAATGTTATTGTTCAAAAAATTTTCTTGGGAGTTAGGCCAGCTGTAGTGGCCTTGATATTATCTGCCATATACAGTTTGTTGCGTAAATCCTATTTTAATCGAGCCCATTATTTGATTGCTCTGGCTACAACCCTAGTGATAGTAATTTTTGATATAAACCCAATATATATGATTATTTTGGGTATCATAATATCCGTAATTTATAATAAATATAAAAGATCCAGAAGCTTTGACGATTTTGATGAATAAGACCAAGATTCCAACAGATTTAGGGGGTTTACCATGTTAGAAAAGTTAGCATTTATAGAAAAAAAGTATAAGGAATTGACCAATAGGGCAATGGACCCAGAATTGGTCAAGGACATACAAGAGTATCAAAGAGTTATGAAAGAACATTCAGAACTTGAGCCCATTGTTAATAAGTATAGGGAGTATTCTTCCTATATGGATGAACTAGAAGGGGCCAAGGAGATGTTAAGTGAGAAGCTAGATGATGAAATGAAGGAAATGGTTAGGGAAGAAATTAAGGAGCTGGAAGATAATATTTCCCAGCTAGAAGAAGAAATAAAGATACTACTTATTCCTAAGGATCCTAATGACCATAAAAACGTAATTGTTGAAATCAGGGCAGGAGCAGGAGGAGATGAGGCTGCCCTATTTGCTGGTGTCCTCTTTAGGATGTACAGCATGTATGCTGAAAAGAATAATTGGAAGGTTGAATTGATGGACTCCAATGAAATCGGCATTGGAGGATACAAGGAAGTTATCTTTATGATAAAGGGTAAGGGGGCCTATAGCAGGCTCAAGTACGAATCAGGCGTACATAGGGTACAAAGGGTTCCTGAAACAGAATCCAGTGGAAGGATCCATACATCTACCTCAACAGTAGCCGTCCTACCTGAGGCCGAGGATGTGGACGTGGTAATAGATGAAAATGATTTAAAAATTGACATATATAGGTCTTCTGGGGCAGGGGGTCAGCACGTAAATACAACTGACTCTGCAGTCAGGATAACCCACTTACCAACTGGTATCGTAGTGGCCTGTCAGGATGAGAGAAGCCAGATTAAAAATAGGGAAAAGGCCATGAGAATACTAAAGACCAGAATTTATGACAAGATGCTTAGTGACCAGGCTGCAGAGATAGCAGCAGATAGGAGAAGTCAAGTAGGAACTGGAGACAGGTCTGAAAGGATTAGGACCTATAATTATCCCCAGGGTAGGGTAACCGACCATAGGATCAACTTAACCCTCCACAAGCTAGATGATATCTTAGATGGGGATTTAGATGAGATAATAGAAAGCCTAATAACAACAGATCAAGCAGAAAAACTTAAAGCACAATAAAGGGAGCCTAGCCTCTCTCTTTTTATGACCTAACACAGTGAATGAGCATAGCGAATGAACTGATGTACCCTGGGGCACTCCCAAATTGATGCCTACGGCGTAGATTAAGGTTGTACCCTGGGGCACTCCCTAACTGATGCCTACGGCGTAGATTAAGGTTGTACCCTGGGGTAATTCCAATAATTGTCTACTGCATTAATATTTATAAACCATTAAAGAGAGTGATAGTACATATGACAATGGAAACTAAGATTTTAAATATTGATAAAGATAATATAGATGAAGATTTAATTGGGCAGGCAGCAGATATCCTTAAAAGGGGTGGCATAGTAGCCTTTCCAACAGAAACCGTTTATGGACTTGGGGCCAATGGTCTAGATGAGGAGGCTGTTAAGAAGATCTATAAGGCCAAGGGTAGACCCAGCGACAACCCCCTCATACTCCACATAAGCTCTAAAGAGGAATTAAGTCCCCTAGTGAAAGAAATACCCCATAAGGCCAAGGCCTGTATGGAGAGATTCTGGCCAGGACCCTTGACCCTGGTCTTCAAGAAAAGCGACATAATACCAGACATCATAACAGGTGGATTAGATACAGTTGCTATCAGGATGCCTGACCATCCCATAGCCAAAAAGCTCATATCAAAATCTGGTCTACCAATAGCAGCCCCATCAGCTAATCTTTCAGGGAAGCCTAGCCCAACCAAGGCCAACCATGTAATAGAGGACATGATGGGTAAAATTGATATGATATTAGATGGAGGAGATACTGGGCTAGGTCTAGAGTCTACTGTTTTAGATTTATCTACAGAAGTTCCCACTATACTAAGGCCTGGAGGGGTAACACTAGAAGACTTAAAGGTCATCATCCCCAATGTAATCCAGGATAGTAGTATAACCAATAAGCAGGATACACCGAAATCCCCAGGGCAGAAATATAGGCATTATGCCCCCAAGGCAGACATGTTACTTTTTGTAGGAGATATAGACAAGGTAGTTGAAGAAATCAATAAAAGGACCAAGGACTTAAGAGAAAGCGGCAGAAAAGTTGGTATCATGGCAACTGAAGAGACAAGGAATAAGTACAAAGATGGGAAAATCCTAGTAGTAGGATCCAGGGAGGATAAGGAGACCATAGCCCACAACTTGTTCCATATTCTAAGGAGTTTTGATGAAGCTGAAGTGGATATAATATTAGCTGAAGGAGTTAGCCCTGACAACATCGGAATGGCTATCATGAATAGGATGGTTAAGGCTGCTAATGGAAATATCATTAGATTGTAAGGGGTGATGGAGTGAGAGTTTTATTTGTATGCACTGGAAACACCTGTAGAAGTCCTATGGCAGAGGGAATCCTAAAGGATATTGCCAGGGAAAAGAACTTAAATATAGAGGTAGAATCCGCAGGGATATTTGCCATGGATGGTGATAGGGCAGCAGAGAATGCCATATCAGCCTTACGACAATATTTGATAGATATATCAGACCATAAATCTCAGAGAATTAGCAGGGAGCTGGTGGATGATGCGGACTTGATATTGGTTATGTCTAAGTCCCATAGAGATTCCCTAGTCATGAACTTCCCCCATATAGAGGATAAGGTTTTTTTACTCAATAAGTATGCCTTTAATGAAGATAGGGATATTATTGACCCCTATGGAGGGGATCTGGCAATTTATGAGAAAACCAGAGACGAGATCCTTAAGGCCCTTAGGCAGATTAAGTGGTAAGGTCCCATTAAAAGATAAAGGAGGCAAATTATGATTATAGGTATAGGAAGTGACCATGGTGGTTATGAATTAAAGGAAGGTATAAAAGAATACCTTGTTGGAGAAGGTATTCAGGTAGTTGATTTTGGAACTGATTCTTTGGAATCTGTTGATTATCCAGATTTTGCCAGGAAGGTTGCAGAGGCGGTTCTTAATAAGGAAGTTGATAGGGGAATCCTTATATGTGGTACAGGTATAGGAATTTCAATAGCTGCAAATAGGATTAAGGGAATAAGATGTGCCCTTTGCTCAGATACATTTTCAGCCAGGATGAGTAGGGAGCATAATGATGCCAACATCCTAGCAATGGGTGGCCGAGTAGTAGGCCTTGGCCTGGCTACAGATATTGTAAAGGCATTTATTACTTCAGAATTTGAAGGTGGAAGACACGAAAGAAGAATTAATAAAATTGATGTTATTAGCGACTAAACTATGATATAATTCTTAATAGCAAATTTACTTTAGGGGGAAGATAGATGAGCAAGGTAATAGAAATGGACCATCCTTTAATTAAACATAAACTCACTCTAATCAGAGATAAAAATACTGGTTCCAAGGAATTTAGGGAACTGGTATCAGAATTATCCATGTTAATGGGTTATGAAGTAACAAGAGATATGGAATTAGAAGAGATAGAGATAGAAACACCTTTAACCATTACCAAGTCCCAGGTTATCGCAGGTAAGAAGGTAGGGATTGTACCAATTTTAAGGGCAGGTCTAGGGATGGTTGATGGTATACTAAGTTTGATACCTACTGCTAAGGTTGGGCACGTTGGTCTATATAGAGACCCTGAAACATTACAACCAGTAGAATATTATTGCAAACTACCTAAGGATGTGGAAGAAAGAACCTTAATAGTTGTGGATCCCATGTTAGCCACTGGTGGTTCAGCGGTAGCAGCTATTGACTTTATAAAAAAGGAAGGGGCAAAACACATAAAATTTGTTTGCCTTGTAGCTGTACCTGAAGGAATTAAGGTTTTACAGGAAGCCCATCCAGACGTAGACATATATGTAGCAGCCATAGATGAAAGGCTTAACGAGGACGCCTATATAGTACCAGGTCTAGGAGATGCTGGAGACAGACTATTTGGAACAAAATAAAATAGAATAGGATTTTATGACCACTATTTACTAGTGGTCTTTTATTTTCCTTAAGAGTATAACACAGTCCCTTATATTGCCATTATTGCTTATAGGGAGTATATTATCACCAATATCGAGAAAACTAAACTTAAGAACGGATTATAGAGATCTTAAGGAGAGAAATATTCATGGCAGCCTATATACTTCCATTTTTTATAACCTTTGTATTTACAACAATTTTTACCCCCTTGGTAAGAAGCCTGGCCTTGAGGGTAGGGGCCATAGATATACCCAAGGATGAAAGAAGAATCCATAAGAGACCCATGCCTCTTATGGGTGGTTTTGCCATATATCTGGGTATCCTCTTTTCATTTATCTTATTTTTGCCTATGGAAACCAGCCTCACATCCATCTTGTTAGGAGGAACTATTATCCTGGTATCAGGTATAATTGACGACATAAGGGGCCTTAAACCAATGTATAAAATCCTTTTCCAAGTGCTCGCAGGCCTGGTGATTATTTTTGGAGGTGTAAAAATAGATTTTATCAGCAATCCCTTTTCACAAAACTCCTCCCTCCTCTACCTAAGATGGTTATCCCTTCCTATTACCTTGTTTTGGACTATAGGTATTACCAATACTATCAATTTAATAGACGGCCTAGATGGTCTTGCTGCAGGTGTTTCCATGATAGCGAGTTTGTCCCTTATGCTGGTGGCCGAAAGACTGGGGCTTACAGATATAACCATCCTTTCCTCAATGGTGGCTGGAGCCTGTCTGGGCTTTTTACCCTACAATTTTAATCCTGCAAGAATCTTTATGGGAGATACTGGGGCCTTACTTTTAGGCTTTTTATTGGCTGCGATTTCCATAGAAGGAGTAATGAAAAGTGTTGCTACCATAGCCCTAGTAGTTCCAATTCTGATATTAGGGGTTCCCATATTTGACACCACCTATGCCATAATCAGAAGGCTCTTGAATGGGCAACCCGTTAGGATAGCTGACAAGAGCCATCTACATCATAGGCTATTGGCTAAGGGTTATAACCAAAGAAAAACAGTCCTCATACTATATGGTTTTTCACTTATCTTAGGCTGCTCCGCCATAATAGTCGCTATTAATAACAGCAACCAGGCAGTCTACTTGTCCATGCTGACCTTTATAATAGGAATCTCCTTTGCCTTCCGACTAGGAATATTTGCTAAAAAGTAGCATTTAATAGCCAACTCCACTTGCGATTATTGAAGATATCACTTTAATCTGATAAAATTTATATAATATTTATAACCATAGCACCATATGCAATCTTTAGTCTAAAGATTGCATAAAAAATAGATAAGGGAGTTGGCCATATGGATGAGATAAGATGGTACCAGAAAAGTATTGATGAAACTCTAAAGCAATTTAACATTGAAGCAGACATAGGGCTTAGTCAAAAAGATATCCCCAATTTAAGAGAAAAGTATGGCTTAAATGAATTGGTTGAAAAAAAGAAAACATCTATCCTAGAGATGTTTATTGACCAGTTCAAGGATTATATGATTGCAATATTGATAATTGCTAGTATTCTGTCATTTTTCATTGGTGAACCAGTTGATGCTATCGTTATCATTAGTATTGTTATTATCAATGCCTTTATTGGGGTTTTCCAGGAATATAAGGCCAATCAAGCCTTGGAAGCCTTAAAGAAGATGGCATCCCCTAATGCCCATGTAATCCGTGATGGTGAAATAAGTGTGATTCCCTCTCGAGAATTACTACCTGGGGATGTGGTCTTACTTAAAACAGGTGATTATGTACCTGCAGACGTTAGGATAATAGAATCAGTCAACCTCCAAATTGATGAGGCCGCCTTAACCGGAGAGTCAGTACCGGTAGATAAGGAGGTAGACCTTATCGATGAAGACCAGCTAGGTTTAGGCGACCAGAAGAATCTGGGTTTTATGAGTACCTTGATAACATATGGACATGGCAAGGGTGTTGTAATCAACACAGGAATGTCCACTATTATGGGTAAGATTGCCGAAATGATTCAGGAGGAGGAAGAGGGAGAAACTCCATTACAACAAAAATTAAATCAACTGGGTAAGTTCTTGGGTAACCTAACCCTGGCCGTCTGTGCCATTGTATTTGCCCTAGGTGTATTTAGAGGAGAGCCCCTCCTTGAAATGCTAATGACAGCTGTAAGTTTGGCTGTAGCAGCTATTCCTGAAGGCCTTCCAGCCATAGTAACCATAGTACTAGCCCTTGGTATGCAGCGTATGGTTAAACATAATTCCTTGATGAAGAAGCTACATGCAGTTGAAACTTTAGGTAGTACTTCAGTTATCTGCTCCGACAAGACTGGAACCTTAACACAAAACCAGATGACGGTAGTTGAAATGTATGTCCTTGATGCAGAAATCAAGGTTAGTGGAGAAGGCTATACTCCAGAGGGAACCATTAGCATCGGTAATAATCCAGTAAATCTAGAAGAAGAACCAGCCCTACAACGTTTAGTTGAGGTACAAGCCTTTTGTAATGACAGCCTCTTAGAATTTAAGGATGGTCAATGGCTTGCCATAGGTGACCCAACTGAGGGGGCTATGAGGGTTGTAGCTGAAAAGGCTGGCTATAAGTATGAGGAAATTACGGAAAAGAGTCCTCGTCTACAGGAGATACCCTTTGATTCAGCCCGTAAGCTGATGACAACCTTCCACAAGGTGGATGGGGCCTTTGTTTCCTACACCAAGGGAGCTCCTGATGTACTCTTGAACAGGGCATCATCAATTCTCCTACGTGACGGTTCAGTTGTACCTTTGACAGATGAATATCGTGAGAAGATCTTGGAGCAAAACAAGAAACTTGCCCAACAAGCCCTCAGGGTTTTAGGTACAGCATATAAGATTATCGATAAGGTACCAGAAAAACCAAGCTCAGAAAACGATGAGGTAGATTTGATATTCGTAGGTCTAATGGGTATGATAGACCCGCCAAGACCAGAAGTTGCAGACTCAATCAGGACTTGTAAGAAGGCGGGTATCCGGGTGGTAATGATTACAGGAGACTATAGGGATACTGCATCTGCAATCGCTAAGAGTATAGGAATAATCGAGTCTGATGACCAGGTCATGAATGGTGTTGAGATAGACGATTTAACCGACGAGGAACTTGCCCAGGTAATAAACAGAGTTAATGTGTTTGCTCGTGTTTCTCCTGAACACAAGGTAAGAATTGTACAAGCAGTCAAGGACAACCGAGAGATTGTAGCCATGACTGGAGACGGAGTCAACGACGCCCCAGCCTTGAAGAGGGCCAACATCGGAATTGCCATGGGAATTACTGGAACTGATGTTACCAAGGAAACAGCTGATATGATCCTCACTGATGATAATTTTTCCAGTATAGTTGAGGCTGTAGAAGAGGGACGAGTCATCTATAGTAATATTCGTAAGTTCGTCTTCTTCCTCCTATCATGTAATGTGGGTGAAGTAGCTATAGTATTCCTAGCCATGTTGTTTAACTGGCCAATTCCTTTGCTGCCCATCCACTTGCTTTGGATTAATCTGGTGACTGATGCCTTCCCAGCCCTGGCCTTGGGTACGGAGAAGAAGGAGCCTGGGCTTATGGAAGAGAAACCTCGTGATCCAGATGAGCCAATTATAGATAGGGGTATGATAGCCAATATCCTGGTTCAAAGTGGTGTTATGACGGCTGTTGTCCTGTTCTCATTCTATTATGCTATGCAAAGATTTGACCTTGATACAGCTAGGACCTATGCCTTTGCGACCATGATAACATCAGAGCTACTGAGAGCCTATGGTGCACGTTCAATAAAACACACCATAGTAAAACTTGGTGTATTCACAAATAAATATATGAATCTGGCAACTGTGGCATCTTTTGGTTTATTTGTTGTGGTATTAGCTGTTCCATTTTTGCGTGATATCTTCAACCTAGTTAGATTAGCAGCTACTGATTGGATATTAATCCTAGCCTTGGGCGCCTTAACCCTAATAGCAGGCGAAATTTTAAAGGTTCTTAGACCAAAAAAGTAAATTAAGGTAAATAATATCGTAATAAAAGGAAATCCTAATATTGGATTTCCTTTTTTGTAACCAGAGTTACCGATTGAACCAATTCTCTAATATAAAATTTAGATGTGTGAAAATATTTTCAATGAGAGGAATACCAACATAATCCGACGAAATACAAGAATTTCCAACCTTTATTATCAAGGTGTAGTTATATTATATTCTTGAATTATTCTGATAATTTTGATAAGATAAAACTATGATTTATCAATCATAGCTTTTATTATGGGCCCTATATAAAATGACTAAAAGGTGGTGATAAAGTGGCAAAAGATGCTATAGAGGCAGTAAAGGAGGCAGAAGAACAAGGCCACAGGATTTTACAGGAGGCTACCCAGGCTTCTAGGGATTCAAAACGTGAGGCGGAGTTAACAGCCCAAAAGAAGTACATGGAGATCTTGGAAGAAGCCAACAGGGAGGCAGAAGCCTTAAGAGAAAAAGCATTAAAAGAAGGCGAAGAAATTTCAGCACCCTTGATTGAAACTGGCATTAAAGAAGCAGAAGAGATTATTGCATTGCCTGATGCTGAATTAGATTTAGCTGCTAATATTATTATTGAGAGGATTGTGAGCGCAAATGGCAATAGTTAAAATGAGTAGTTTCAGCCTGCTTGCCTTTGAAGCAGAAAGGGACAACCTTCTCCATGAACTTCAAAAATTTGAATACGTACACTTTACAAATTTAGAAGAAGAAGAGGTACTATTGGATGAGAGTCTTCAACCTGTGAGTATCCCAGAAAGCGTAGTAGATGTTGATGAAGAGATTTCAAAGGTTAGATACTCTATCAATCAACTGTCTAAATATGCGGTTAAGGATTCAGGTATCAAGTCACTTATCGAAGGTAAAGATAACTATACCTTTAGTCAATTGGAAGAGAAGGCATTGTCTATTGACTATCATCCAACCTATGAAAGAATAAGACAGATTGCCTTGGAGACTGACAAAATAGAGCAAGAAATTTTGTCATTAACATCCAAGAAGGATGAACTTGCCAATTGGGAGGGCTTGGATTATCCTATTGGTAGTTTAGAGGGTTTTATTCAAACAGAGGTTGTTATGGGAACTATCCCTAAGAAATTCAAGGATGATTTTAATGAAGATCTATTGGATTTAGAGCTTACCTATGCAGAAATAATTAATGAGGATAAGGATGGTATTTACCTATTTGCCATAACAGCTAAGGAAGAGTATAGCAGGCTCTATGAAATATTGAGGAACTATGGCTTTACTACTGTAAGCCTAGATGCCCAAGGCTCACCTAAGGAAGAGATAAGCAATATAGGTGAGAGACTAGAAGTTTTGAAACTTGAAAAGAAAAAACATGAAGATCAAATAAGAGAACTGTCAAGTAATCTTGCTGAACTAGAGATAGTATATGAGTACTTAATGAATAAGAAGCTTAGAACAATGGCAACAGAAAATTTCCTAAAGACAGATAGTATCAATGTCATAAAGGGTTATATTCCCACTGACATGGAAGAGGAATTCACCAAGGTTATAACAAACACCTTAGGTAGCGCATATTATCTTGAAATCAAGGATGCAGATAAGGACGATCCTGATGTTCCGATACTTCTTAAGAACTCTAAGTTCACCCAAGCATTTGAGTCACTGACAAGCATGTATGCCCTACCAAGATATAATGAAGTGGACCCGACTCCATTTCTAGCACCCTTCTATCTAGCCTTCTTTGGTATGATGGTGGCAGATGCAGGATATGGGTTACTGATGTTAATTGGAACTTTTATAGCATTAAAATTTGCTAATTTAACTGAGTCCCAAGAAAAGTTTATCAGATTTTTCCATTACTTAAGCTATTCAACCATAGCCTGGGGCTTATTCTTTGGTTCCTTCCTAGGAGGAATAGTACCACTTCCAGGAGTAATGGACCCAGCTGCCCAATACCAAGATCTATTAATAATGTCCATAGTATTTGGTGGGATCCATTTATTCTTTGCTCTAGGTATTCAAGCTTATGTGAATATTAGAGATAAGAAATACCTGGATGCCCTCTTTGATGTAGGTTTCTGGTACATGGCCTTGATGGGTGGTATCGTTTTTCTACTAACTATGGTCGTAGAGTTAAACCCTGTGGTAGCTACCATAGCTAAGTGGGTAATGATTGCGGGTATGGTGGGTATCGTACTAACAGGTGGAAGAGAGGCAGAAAGTGTAGGAGGTAAATTAGCCGCTGGAGCCTATGAATTATATGGTATTTCCAGTTATGTTGGTGATTTTGTATCCTATTCCAGGTTGATGGCACTAGGTCTATCAGGAGGCTTTATCGCTTCAGCTATCAATATGATGGTAGGTATGCTATCAAATAGCGGAATTATAGGGATATTACTTGGAGTTGTAGTATTTGTAGTAGGACAGTTATTCAATGTATTCTTATCATTTTTAGGAGCCTATGTCCATACAATAAGACTTACCTATGTAGAATTCTTTGGCAAGTTTTATGAGGGTGGAGGTAAGGCATTCCAAATGTTTAGAAGCAGTCCAAAATATATAAACTATAAATAATAAGTCAGGAGGAATTATAAATGAGTTTAACTGAATTAGCTATTCAAAATGGTGGAGTAGTATTTGCAGCGCTAGGTATGGCGGTAGCCGTAATATTTTCAGGTTTTGGTTCAGCCAAAGGTGTTGGAATTGTAGGGGAAGCAGCAGCTGGAGTTATTATTGAGGAACCTGAGAAGTTTGGTAAGTCATTAGTATTACAGTTGTTGCCAGGTACACAAGGTCTTTATGGATTTGTTATTGCCCTAATGGTCTTAGGACAATTAGATGTAAACATGTCCCTTGGCCATGGATTATATCTGTTTATGGCATGTCTTCCTGTTGGATTTGTTGGTTGGATATCAGCAATAGCTCAAGGTAAAACAGCTGTTGCAGGTATTGCAATACTTGCTAAAAATGAAGAACACTCAACTAAGGGTATTATCTATTCAGTAATGGTTGAGACTTATGCATTACTAGCTTTTGTAGTATCATTGATTCTTGTAAACTCAGTAAGCTTCTAAATATGTTAAGGATGTGAAGTAATGTCTAATTTGGAGAATCTAACGCAGAAAATAATAGATGATGCAAAAAAACGAGCAAGTATTATTTTGGAAGAAGCAGAAAAAGAGAATAAAGAAATAATCAATTCAAAAATAAATGAAGCAAATAAAGAAAAAGACAGAATACTTGAAAGAGCAACTGCAGAGGCCAATCTCTTGAAAGAGAGAGTTATTTCAAATGCTGAATTACAGGTAAGAAACCAAAAACTCAAGGCCAAACAAGAGGTTATTGAAAAGGTGTTTAATTTAGCTAAGGCCAAGCTTAAGGACATGAATGAAGATGATTTCTCTAATTACCTATCCAATACCTTAAAGACTATCAAGCTACGCGGAGATGAGGTCTTAATAATTCCAGAAAGAATGAAAAACAAGGTAGCTAGTCTAGACCTACCTATAAAAGTATCCATTGAGGAAACTGTAGAATCTGGATTCATAATACAAGGTAGTGATATTGTCCTTAACTATGATTTTGACTCTCTTGTAGATTATTATAGGGATGAGCTGGAAGCAGAAATAGCAAAGAGCCTCTTTAAAGAATAGGAGTGATTTTCATGGACAGGATGGATTATATCCAAGCTGTAACAAGAACCAGGGTCCTTGAAACAAGACTCCTTTCAAGGGCTATTGTCGAAAGAATGGTTGATGCCAAGGATATGGAAGAAGTAATCAAAATCCTTGGTGAAACTGAATATGCACACGCCACTATAGGCCTAACCAGATTTGAAGAATATGAAAAAATCCTATCTGCAGAGCTGAAGAGAGTCTATGATTTGATGTATGAGATGGCCAAGGACAAAATAGTTGTCGATTTATTGGCCCTAAAATACGACTATCATAATTTGAAAGCCTTAGTTAAAGAGAAGTACTTAAAAGAGGAACAGGATGATATATATATCCCTCTAGGTATTACAGATTTTTCTAAGATTAGAGAGGCTTATCTAACAGATGACCTCAGGGATATAGATCCAAAACTTAGAGATGCTTTAGAAACTGTTACTAAGGATTTTGAGGAAAATAAGGATCCTCAAAGAATAGACCTCTTGATGGATAATTTCTATTTCCAACACCTACATGGTATGGCTAAGGAAACAGAGATACCATTATTTATAAACTATGTAGAGGATTTAATTGATTTTACCAATATTAGGACCCTTCTCAGGGTCAGGAAGCAAAAGAAGGATATCAATTTCTTAGAGTTGGTTATATCTTCCTATGGTAATATTCCTAAGGAGGAAATACTTCTACTCATAAATGAGGATTTAGAAGTAATTAAAACCAAATTGAAAACTTATCGTACAGGAGAAGTACTAAGAAAGGGTTTAGAAACTTTTGAAAGAACAGATAGATTATCAGAGTTTGAGCAGGAGATGGATAATTATCTGATAGAGTTGATAAAACCTTCTTTAACCATAAATTTTGGACCAGAACCACTCTTTTCCTATGTTTTGGCAAAGGAAGCAGAGATTAAGATACTCCGAATAATTATGGTTTCTAAGCTTAACAAGCTTTCTCCAGATGCCATAAGGGAAAGGTTGCGTGATTTATATGTATAAGGTTGCTGTAGTAGGAGATAAGGACTCCATACTAGCTTTTAAAGCTTTAGGTGTTGATGTTTACTCAGTATATGATAAGGAAGAAGCCAGAAAGACTGTAGATACTATAGCAAGACAAAACTATGGTATTATCTTCATTACTGAGCAATTAGCTAGTTTAATACCTGATACCATTGAAAGGTACGACAATCAAATAATACCTGCGGTTATATTAATACCAAGTAATCAAGGCACCTTAAACATTGGAATGGATAGAATCAATAAGAATGTAGAAAAAGCCGTAGGATCAAATATTTTATAAGAAAGAGAGGGCTTATCTTGAAAGTAGGAAGAATAGTTAAGGTATCCGGTCCCCTAGTAGTAGCTGAGGGGATGGACCAAGCTAATGTTTATGACGTAGTACAAGTTTCGGATAATAAGCTCATCGGCGAAATTATAGAAATGAGAGGGGATAGAGCCTCGATTCAGGTATATGAAGAGACTACAGGTATAGGACCTGGAGAACCAGTATACACTACAGGTGAACCCCTATCAGTTGAGCTAGGACCTGGTCTTGTTACCAACATGTTTGATGGTATACAAAGACCCTTGGAATCATTAAGAGCTTTGGCGGGAGACTTCCTTGCAAGGGGAATTGAGCTTCCTGCATTAGATAGAGAGAAAAAATGGGAATTTAACCCCACGGTTAAGGTTGGAGACACTTTAAGTGAAGGAGATGTTATTGGAACTGTTCAGGAAACAGCAACTATCCTTCATAGGATCATGGTACCCGTTGGAATTTCTGGTAGGGTTAAATCCATTGAAAGCGGCGAATTCACAGTTTTAGACACTGTTTGTGTTCTAGAAGATGGTGAAAAGGAACATGAGCTTCAAATGATGCAAAAATGGCCAGTAAGAAAGGGTAGACCCTTTGTTAAGAAGTACAATCCTGAAGAGCCCCTAGTAACAGGTCAAAGGGTTATAGATACATTTTTCCCTGTAGCAAAGGGTGGAACAGCTGCAGTTCCAGGACCCTTCGGTTCAGGAAAGACTGTAGTTCAACACCAACTTGCCAAGTGGGCAGACGCCGAAATCATAGTATATGTAGGCTGTGGAGAACGTGGTAATGAGATGACCGACGTTTTGATGGAATTCCCTGAAATAATAGACCCGAAAACTGGGGAATCCCTGATGCAGAGGACTGTACTGATTGCCAACACTTCAAACATGCCGGTAGCTGCTAGGGAGGCTTCCATTTATACAGGAATCACCATAGCAGAGTACTTCAGGGATATGGGATATTCAGTAGCCATTATGGCTGACTCCACATCCAGATGGGCAGAAGCCCTAAGAGAGATGTCTGGACGTCTTGAAGAGATGCCAGGAGATGAAGGTTATCCAGCATACCTAGCATCAAGGGCGGCCGCCTTCTATGAAAGGGCTGGTAAGGTACAATGTCTTGGTAGTGACGAAAGGCAAGGAGCCTTAACAGTAATAGGGGCGGTATCACCTCCGGGTGGAGATATTTCCGAGCCTGTATCCCAGGCGACCTTGAGAATAGTAAAGGTTTTCTGGGGCTTAAGTGCAAGCCTGGCCCATAGGAGACATTTCCCAGCAATAGACTGGCTGGATTCATATTCCCTATATCAAGACAAGGTAGATGAATGGTTTGATAGGAATGTAGATGAGGAATTCTCTAAGAATAGGGCAACTGCCATGGCTCTACTCCAAGAAGAATCAGGTCTTCAAGAGATCGTTAGACTTGTAGGTAGGGATTCCCTATCAGAGCCTGACCAATTAAAACTTGAAGCAGCCAAGTCCATTAGGGAGGACTATTTACAACAGAATGCCTTCCATGAGCAAGATACCTATGCTTCCTTGAAGAAGCAAAACCTAATGTTAAAGATGGTATTATCTTTCTATCATGAAGCTAAGAGGGCTTTGGATAATGGAGTTTACTTAGAAAAGATAGTAAATCTTGATGTAAGGAATAAGATAGCCAGGGCAAAATATTTAGTAGAAGAAGAAGTAGATCAAATAAACGACATTATACAAGAAATTAAGGACACTATGGACCAAGTCATAAGCGAAGGAGGTATCCTTGATGCTTAAAGAATATAAAACAGTACGAGAAGTAGTAGGTCCCTTGATGATGGTTGAAGGTGTAGAAGGGGTCAAATATGATGAATTAGTTGAAATCCAGTTACAGACTGGTGAGATTAGAAGGGGTAGGGTTTTGGAGCTGGATGGTGATAAGGCCATGGTACAGCTATTTGAAGGCTCTACTGGAATCAATATTAAGAACACCAAGGTTAGGTTTTTGGGTAAACCATTGGAATTAGGAGTATCCATAGATATGATAGGAAGGATCTTCGATGGATTGGGAAATCCCCAAGATGGTGGTTCTAATATTATCCCCGAAAAGAGGATGGATATCAATGGAGTACCTATGAACCCAGTTGCAAGGGACTATCCATCAGAATTTATTCAGACTGGAGTATCTGCAATCGATGGACTAAACACCCTGGTAAGGGGTCAAAAGCTACCCATCTTCTCCGGTTCAGGACTTCCCCATGCTGACCTAGCAGCCCAAATTGCCAGACAGGCCAGGGTGCTTGGTGAAGGTGACAAGTTTGCTGTAGTATTTGCTGCCATGGGTATCACCTTCGAAGAGGCCCAATTCTTTATAGATGATTTCACCAAAACTGGAGCCATAGACAGGGCGGTATTATTTATAAACCTAGCAGATGACCCTGCCATCGAAAGAATTGCAACACCACGTATGGCCTTGACAGCAGCAGAATACTTAGCCTACGAAAAGGATATGCACGTATTGGTTATCATGACTGACCTAACCAACTATGCTGAGGCCCTAAGGGAAACATCAGCAGCCAGAAAGGAAGTTCCTGGTAGAAGGGGTTATCCAGGTTATCTCTATACTGACTTGGCAACCATTTATGAAAGGGCTGGTAGGATAAAGGGTAGAAAAGGTTCAATAACCCAAATACCAATACTTACCATGCCAGAGGATGACATAACCCATCCAATACCTGACCTTACTGGATATATAACTGAAGGCCAGATTATCCTATCCAGGGATCTATATAGACAGGGTATAGAGCCACCTATAAATGTTCTACCATCCCTATCCAGGTTAAAGGACAAGGGAATTGGAGAAGGTAAAACTAGAGAAGACCATGCAGACACTATGAACCAGTTGTTTGCAGCTTATGCTACAGGTAAGGAGGCTAAGGAACTAGCAGTAATTTTGGGAGAATCAGCCCTATCAGAAACTGACAGAGCCTTTGCGAACTTTGCTGATGCCTTTGAACAAAGGTATATAAATCAAGGCTACTATAATAATAGGGAAATAGAGGCTACCTTAGATTTAGGCTGGGAGCTATTGAAGATTCTACCAAGGGTAGAGCTTAAGAGAATCAGAGATGAGTATCTAGAGAAGTATCTACCAGTGGATACTGAAGGAGTTGAAGACTAGTGGCTTTACTAAATGTAAAACCCACTCGTATGGAGCTCACCAGACTAAAGAAAAGACTAGCCACTGCTACTAGAGGACACAAGCTCCTAAAGGATAAGCAAGACGAGCTCATGCGACGGTTCATCGAAAATATTAGGAAAAACAAAGAGCTAAGGCTTCAAGTAGAAAACGAACTAGAAGATGCCTTACGTGAATTTCTCTTGGCCAGCGCAGTGATGTCGCCTGAATTTATGGAACAAGCAGTTTTATATCCAAAGGAAAACATCACAGTCGATATAAAGAAGAAAAACATAATGAGTGTCTATGTTCCTGTAATGACCTTTATCAGGGAGTTGGAAGATGATGAAGGCAGCATCTATCCATATGGTTTTGCCCAAACTTCTTCAGAATTAGATGATGCTATTTCAAAATTGTACAAGATCATGTCAAAACTATTGGAACTAGCAGAAATTGAAAAGGCCTGCCAATTAATGGCGGATGAAATAGAAAAGACTAGAAGAAGAGTAAATGCATTGGAATACAGAACCATACCTGACCTTGAGGAGACCATTAGGTTTATCAGGATGAAACTTGATGAGTCTGAAAGAAGTACCATTGTCAGGTTGATGAAGGTTAAGGATATACTGGAAGCTAAGGCTTAACAAGTAAAATTTATAAATATGAGGTATAAAAAGTACCCTTCCTTGGTAATACTTTTACTATAAGGAAAGGGTACTTTTTCTTGCAATGTTTTGTCCCCCTTTACATTCTGGAGAAAGTCTCTTTCCTTCAAAATTAAAAGGAGGAAAACAAATGAAAAAGTTTATACTGTTTGCACTTATACTAGTTTTATTAATAATACCCTTGGGAAGCAGGGCAGAACCAAAAACCAGCGAACTGGATGTCCTATACTCAATTATGGATGACTTAGGGGGAGATGTAAGGGAAGAGGACCTAGTATTCAATGGAATTATCCTAGATAAGTTTATTGGACAAGATGAGATGGAAGACCTAGGGGAGACGATTAAATCTCAACTGAACCTAGTAGGCATAGAGGTGGACCCCTTTATAGAAGGTGACTATAATGAGGACTATTATACTAAGGAGGTAATATTTGAAGAGGACTTTAACCAAATATGTTATATAGGCAAGGATAAGGACGAAAATCACATAGCTATTATTATAAACTCCTTTACTGACCAAGAGGAATTAATTGGAGATACCTATCTGTATATAAATGTAATAAAATATGGTGATTTTTCCGAAAAGAATGATATAATAGAAGAGGTGAAAACTATTTATAGTAACTACAACTGTAAGGTTGAAATTACCTCTTGCTTAATAGGTGAAATTTCTAGCAATATCGATTATAATAAGATGGAAGAAGAAATCAAGAAGGCTCTAGCTAAGGTTAGGGCTAATATAATTGAAGAATTTTCAGATGGAAACTTGATTTCTTATACAGTTCATACACCATATATCAAGGAGCATATAAAGATAGGTAAGGACAGGACAAATTTAAATTTAGCTATCAGACAGAGTGACTTAGACGGGAAAATATATATATGGTTAGGTACACCTATCATCACAGTTGGTTATTAAAAGGAGGGTAACAATTTGGAAATTATCTTGGTGGAGAAAAGTCCTCCATTAAAGGGGAAGGTTAGAATAAATGGTGCAAAGAATTCTGCACTTCCGATATTAGCGGCATCATTGTTAGGGACAGAAGACATAATACTTGAAGATGTACCTAGGATCAAAGACGTTGAAATAATGTGTGAAGTACTTCGCTCCCTTGGAGCCAAGGTTGAAGTATTAGATGAAGGACTAATAAAAATTAATTCTAAGGATTTGAATAACCACGTTACTAGATATGATTTAATGAATAAGATGAGGGCATCCCTCTTGGTTATGGGTCCCTTATTGGCTAGATTAGGTAAGAGCAAGAGCTCCTTACCAGGTGGTTGTGCCATCGGAACCAGACCCATAGATTTACATTTAAAGGGCTTCAAGGCTTTAGGAGCAAATATAGAAACAGAGCATGGTAATATTGAAGCCTATACAGACAAGCTTATAGGTGACAAGATCTACTTAGACTTCCCATCAGTAGGGGCAACTGAGAACATCATGATGGCAGCCACAATGGCAGAGGGCGAGACCATCATAGATAATGCTGCCATGGAGCCTGAGATCGTTGACTTACAAAATTTCTTAAATAAACTTGGAGCAGACATCAGAGGAGCTGGTACCTCAACTATTAAGATCAAGGGTGTAGAAAAACTAGGTGGAGGTAGCCATCAAATTATACCAGACAGGATAGAGGCAGGCACCTTTATGGTGGCGGCAGCTATAACTGGTGGAGATGTCATTGTTGACAACGTAATAAGCAGCCATATTAAGCCTGTAATAGCCAAGCTGAAGGAAGTAGGAGTAGAGGTTATAGAAAATGGAGATAGTGTCAGGGTTATAGGTACTAATAATCCAAAGGCTGTAGACATTAAAACCCTTCCCTATCCAGGATTTCCTACTGACATGGCAGCTCAATTTATGGCCCTGTTAACCACCTGCAAGGGTAGTAGTGTAGTTATAGAGACGGTATTTGAAAATAGGTTTATGCATGTTGATGAATTAAAGAGAATGGGTGCTGACATCAAGATAGACGGAAAATCAGCCATCGTAAGAGGGGTTGATCAGCTAACAGGAGCCAAGGTTAAGGCATCTGACCTTAGGGCAGGAGCAGCTTTAATACTTGCAGGCCTAGTGGCAGATGGAGAAACTGAAGTAGGAAATATCTATCATATAGATAGGGGATATGTGGATATAGAGGGTAGACTAGTAAACCTAGGAGCAAGAATAAGTAGAAAAATTGTAGAAGAAGAATAGATTTGTAAGAGAGCCTTGTGTTTACTCCAACCTCTCCAAGGGGTTGGATAGACGAAGGTTTATTGACTTTAAACACCAGGGATAAGACCTGGTGTTTTTTCAAGAAAATCACTGAGAATGACTATCAATATCATTGACAAGGAACTTTACCCCATGGTATAATTTTGAAAGTAAGATATCTATCTTAAACTACATATATAAACGACTATATTACTAACAAGTATTGAGGGAGGAGTTGCAATGACCATATATAATTTGGATAAAGAGGATAGATGTAGGATTATCTCAATACCAAATATAAGCCTACTGGAATCCCTAGGCATAAGGGAAGGCGTTGCTGTAAAAGTTAAAAACAAGCAACCGCTGGGAGGACCAGTTGTATTACAGACCGGAAATAGAAATATTGCAATAGGCAAGAGAATAGCCAAGCAAATAATTGTGGAGGCGTTATAGATGAGCAGACAATGTACATCAGAATCTTCACAAACTATAGGTCAAGACAAGAAAATATTACTTATGGGAAATCCCAATGTTGGAAAGAGTGTTATCTTTCACAAGTTAACAGGGATGGACGTAGAAATCTCTAATTATGCAGGTACTACAGTTGGATTTACGAAATCCAAGATAAAACTAGGAGATGTAGAAATTGATTTTATAGATGTCCCTGGCACATATTCACTAGAATCAGTATCAGAAGCTGAAGATGTAGCCGTTAAGTTTCTGGAATCTAACCCTACTGCTATAGTATGTGTTTTGGATTCTACTTATTTGGAAAGAAACTTAAAACTAGCCCTTGATATACAGAGATATAATATTCCCATGATCTTTGTCTTAAATCTTCTTGACGTAGCTGAAAGACAGGGGATACATATAGATGTTGATTTATTGGAGCAGGAGTTAGGGGCGAAGGTAATTCCTGCGGTTGCAGTTAAAGATGAAGGAATCCATAGGATTCGTGAAGAATTAGCCAAGATTTTAGAAGATGGGGAAGGCTTAGAGGGAAAAAGTCCAGAAGGGGACAGGCCTTCAAGTAAAGAGTTATGGGATAGGGCCGCTGCTATAACTAGCAAGGTTCAATCCACCTCAAAGGTAGAAAAGAGCCTTCTGGAAAGATTAGGGGAAAAGACCATTCAACCTTGGCCTGGTATACCTATAGCTATTCTTGTTTTACTCTTGGCCTTAGGTGTAGTAGTAGGTCTAGGTAAGGGGATGAGGGCCTTGGTCTTATTACCCTTTATAGATGATGTATACACTCCATTTATAACTAATCTAATATCTAACTTTATAGGGCCTGGAATGTTGAGAAATATCCTGGTTGGTGAATATGGCTTCTTGATAAAGGCTATAGAATGGCCCTTTGCCCTTATACTTCCCTATGTATTCTTATTCTATGTGGTTATTTCCTTCCTGGAAGACTCGGGATATCTACCAAGAATAGGGGTACTAATGGATGCTGTCCTCAATAGGCTGGGAATCCAAGGTGGAAGCATGATACCTATTCTCCTGGGTTATGGTTGTGCAGTGCCTGCCATTATCAGTACCAGGTCTGCCACCACTAAGAAGGAAAGGCTTATAGTAACCTTATTGATCTCCTTTGCTGTTCCCTGCGTCTCGCAGACAGCCGCCTTTATAAGCCTTCTAGGAGACTATTCCATGCTAATGCTGATAGCTGTCTTTTTAACATCGTTTATAGTAATGTTTGTAGTATCAAGGATAGGAGACAAGGTTATAAAGGGTAAGACTGACCCCTTGGTCATAGAGATTCCTAATCTACTCTTACCTGAAAGAAAATCCTATTTTAGGAAGTTAAAGATGCGTATGAGGCATTTCTTCCTAGATGCTGAAGGTCCTATGCTGATGGGGGTTATAATAGCTGCCCTAGTTATAGAAACCGGGCTAATGAATCAGATAGGAAAACTCATTGAGCCTCTAGTAGTAGGCTGGTTGGGTCTTCCAAAAGAAGCCAGCTTGTCCTTAATCCTAGGAATTATTAGGAGGGAAATGGCAGTATTACCCCTACTTGAAATGAATCTTAATGGGCTTCAAATGTTTGTAGGCTCCATTGTAGCACTTTTCTACCTACCCTGTATTTCAGTATTTGCAATCTTGATTCAAGAATTCGACACTAAATTTGCAGTGGTAGTAGCCCTATCCACCATAGTAGCAGCCTTCTTCTTTGGAGGACTGGTAAATCATATAGGCCTATTATTCATTTAGGTGGTGATTTATATGAAGAACTTAATCACTAATATTACTCAAAGTTTGGAATATTTAGTAGAAAGAATTCCTTGGGTTTATAGATTCTTTGATAATTACTATGAGAATATAATTGATAATGAAATAGACTTAGCAGGTATTAAGAAGGAGGACAGAATCTTATGCATCGGAGGAGGCCCATGTCCATCTACTGCCATCCAGCTTCATATGAAGACTGGAGCTAGGGTCTGTGTCATAGATAATGATGAAGAAGTTGTTGAATCAGCCATTCGAAATGTAAAAAGATTTAACTTGTGTGAATTTGTAAGTGTAGAGCTAGCAGATGGTACTAATATCTCGGCAGAGGACTTCTCTGTTGTACATATAGCCCTACAAGTGAGTCCTAAGACCAGGGTTTTTGAGAAGGTTGTGAATACATCCCTTCCAGGAACCAAGGTGCTAGTTAGGGTTGCCAAAGATAATTTCTCAAAACTCTATAGTCCCTTTAAAGACGATTTCATCAGTTCTGATGGAATCGTCTATCATAGAAAAAAGAATCTGGACTATACATTGATGCATGTAACAAGAGGGGGAGCTAATGAAGAAGTACTGGCTTCAGCTAATAGTTTTATTTTTGATTGTGTTTCTACTTAACCAATTTGATATATCTGAATACTTGGGTAGCTTGGATAGCTTAAATATAAGTACCTGGCTCATCCTTTTAGCCTTACAAGGCCTCAGTTTTTTCCTTCTCCTGGCCCAGTGGATCCGAATCAGCAATTTACTTGGGAGAAAGGTTAGGGCTAGAGAGATGATAGCTGTAAATATGAGGGGAATCTTCTACGAAACCATAACCCCTGGCTTAAAGGTAGGCGGAGAGCTAGCTAGGGGTATGACCCTAATCAATAAATTGGGGTTTTCATCAGCCCAGGCTTCTGCCCTAATAGTCATCCAGAAGACCATAAGCATATTGGCCTTGGTGGTACTCAGTATATTATCCTTCATATTAATAAGTATTCGGATTGACTTAGGCAGGTCTCTTCAAGTTTTAATCATTATCAGCATGTTCCTTATCCTCTTCTTCTTGTTTCTCCTCCTCTTTATACCAGAGAGGCTCTATCTATATCTAATTAGGCTGGACTCTGAAAAGGGGATACTAGTAGGTGCTAGGGGGTTTTTGGAAAAATATCTCCAATCCTTTAATAAGGTTAAAAAGGATAAGATGGAAATACTACTACAGTTTTTCCTATCCATATTTATATGGGGGCTCTTCCCATTTAAGCTCTATTACATCACAAGGGCTATGGGACTAAATATTTCATTTTTAAATGCCTTTGCAGCAACCATAATCTCCTATATTGCTGGTATGGTACCCTTGCTACCAGGAGGATTAGGTAGTTTTGAGGGAACCATGGTTGGACTTTTTCTGATATGGGGGCTTAGGAAGGAAGAAGGGCTGGTTATAGCTACCCTCTTTAGGTTTACAACCTTTTGGCTTCTCTTTTTTATAAGTGCATTGTATTTAAGTATAGGCAAGATTAGGTTTACATTGAAAGGGGCATTTTTTAGATGAAGCAAGCAAGTCAAGACAAATACAGCAAGCTTAAGAAGTGTTTTCCATCCATATTTACAGGTCTAAATATGCTCATGGGGATAACAGTCATATATCTAATGGTCCTAAACAAAACCCCTTCTAGTAAAATGTACCTACCCTGTTTAATCATCTTTGCTGGTATTTTTGACTGCCTTGATGGAAGATTAGCAAGAAGTTACAATGCTGAAAGTCAATTTGGTAGGGAATTGGACTCCCTAGCAGATTCCATTAGTTTTGGTATAGCTCCGGTAACCTTAGTAGTAAGTAATTTGGTAAGATATGCAGGAATATTTGGTATTATAGCAGCTATTCTCTTTCCATTTGCAGGAGTATTTAGGCTAGCAAGATTTAATGTTAGTAAACCTAAGGGTTACTTCGAGGGTTTACCTATAACTGCAGCTGGAGTTGGATTAGCCCTTAAACAGTTGATTGTTTTACATCTAAAATTAGATGGAAGTCACCTATATATAGATGCTTACATAACAAGTATCATAATGATTCTGGCATCCTATCTAATGATAAGCAGGATAAGGTTTGTAAAGATTTAGGTTTAATAAGTTTAAGCCACCTGTTGTAATCAGGGGTATGGGGCCAAGTCTCCAGATGACAATTAAAGATTATTATCGTAAAAAGAGCTTAGGCTCTTTTTTTGTAATTTACCAGGGTAGGATTAACAAATCATATGGCAAACTTTAATAGTCTTGTATTAAGTTTGTTTTACTGGTAGACTTTCTTATATGTAGACTTATTCATATGTTTAAGGAGGGTATTAGATGAAGATAGACATATTTGAAGAAATGGCAAAAGAGGGTGTGGAGCAGATCATATTTAACTATGACAAAACATCAGGCCTTAAGGCAATAATTGCTATCCATGATACAACCCTGGGTCCAGCCTCAGGTGGCTGTAGAATGAAGGAGTATGAAAGCACAGATGACGCAGTAATAGATGCAATACGTCTTGCAAAGGGCATGACCTATAAGAGTGCAGTAGCTGAAACAAATTTTGGTGGTGGGAAAACCGTCCTAATAGGAGATCCCAAAACTGACAAGTCAGAAATCCTCTTCAGGGCCCTAGGTCGATATGTAGAGACCTTAAAGGGTAGATATTATACTGGTACGGATGTAGGGACTATTGGGGAGGACATGGTCTTTGCTAGCCAGGAGACTGACTATGTTTCAGGCCTACCTGAAGAGTATGGAGGTGTCGGGAATAGTGCTGTTCCTACTGCCTATGGGGTCTATATGGGAATGAAGGCAGCAGCTAAGAAGATATATGGAGATGCTTCCTTAAAGGACCTAACCATAGCAGTCCAGGGAACAGGTAAGGTAGGAAGAGAGCTTATCCCTTATCTGATTGAAGAAGGTGCTAGGGTCATTGCTGCTAATACCTCAAAGGAGAGCCTAGATATTCTTACATCCAAATATCCATCTATCAGGGTGGTGGACCCTGAAGAGATTTATGAACAAGATTGCCATATCTTTTCACCCTGTGCCCTAGGAGCTATAATAAACGATGAGACCATAGAAAAGCTTAAGTGTAGGATTATAGCTGGTTCGGCTAATAATCAATTAGCTGAGGACAGGCATGGGGACATCCTTCATAAGAAAGGTATCCTATATGCGCCTGATTTTGTAATAAATGCTGGAGGATTAATCCTTGTTTCAGATGCCCTAGAGATGGGAGATGTCAATATGGAAATGGTTATGGGCAAGACTAAAAATATCTACAATACCCTGATGACTATTTTCAACATAAGTGAGGAAAAAGATCTTCCAACTTACAGGGCGGCAAATATGATGGCGGAAGATAGGATAGAGGCTATAGCCCAGATAAAGAGAAGCTATATAGGATAAAAAAATAGCATATAATATCGATTTTATGATTTGTAGACAAAGGTGGAAGTACCAAGTGTGGTGGCTATCCACCTTTTAAAATGGTATGGAAATATTTCAGAACAGCATAATAGACTTCTAAATAAAAATTTCTCACAAATTATAACGTTTTCCTATTGACAAAATTGTCAGTATATTATAAGATGTAAATAATTAGTTGTGGTGCATCATGCACCAATGATTGTTTTAATTATAATATATAAGGAGGAATTAAAATGGATTACATTAAATATCCAGCAGAACCGTTCAGAATCAAAGCAGTTGAGACAGTGAAGATGAACACAAGGGAAGAAAGGGAGAAGATCATCAGGAAGGCAGGCTTTAATACTTTCCTGATCGACTCAGAAGATGTTTATATTGATTTGCTAACAGACAGTGGAACTAACGCTATGAGTGATGATCAATGGGCAGGCCTTATGAGGGGAGACGAGGCATATG
>JAAYTL010000101.1 GCA_012518035.1 Tissierellia bacterium
AATTATATTGTATAGTAAAATCTGGATTTAATCCACAAGATTTTTATTACATCTTCTTTATAATTAATATTTA
Organism: Tissierellia bacterium; assembly: GCA_012518035.1. GTDB lineage: Bacteria > Bacillota > Clostridia > Tissierellales > Tissierellaceae > JAAYTL01. The sequence goes on from JAAYTL010000101.1 coordinate 74, forward strand.
ACCTCTATTTGGTCCGCTTCCGAATACCTGGCCATGGCGTAGAGCACATCTGAAAGTCTATTGACATACTTAGTTACCAGGGGGTTGATATCTGCATGTCTGGATAGGGTAATAATCCTTCTTTCACCTCTCCTGCAAACCGTCCTTGCTAGGTGCAAGTAGGCTGCTGGCTTACTCGAACCGTTTATTATGAAACCCTTTGGATTATTAAGTTGCCCCATATAATAATCTACCAGCCCCTCTAAATACAAGATATCATCTTCTACTATCTGATGTTCTATCTTGACTGAGTCTTCAGTTGCCAAAACTGCAGCTACAGTAAAAAGCTTGTTCTGTATCCCTTCTAGCTCATCATACATGGATCCTTTTTCAACATAATTCTTGGCCAAGCCTATCCAGGCCCCAAGCTCATCAATAGTGCCATAGCTCTCTACCCTGATATCATCCTTGGATACCCTCTTGCCATCAAATAAGGATGTCTGACCCTTGTCTCCGGTCTTGGTATAGATATTCATAGGCTACCTCCCCTTCCTAATTTTTAGGTGGTCTCGGACCATAATACTGGTAGTAATCAACCTTTATCCTACCATTGTAAAGCTTCCTCTTCCTATCCGCCTTTTTCCCGTAGAGTTTTTCAAAGTCTTCTTCTGCAGTTATGACATAAATGGACCAGGTCTTAAACCCATCAAACTTCTTCCCCAAATCCCTATAGAGCTGGTGAACCTCTTTCAGTTCCCCCATCCTTTCCCCATAGGGAGGATTAGTGATAACTACACCATAATTATCCTCCAAGTCCACATCCCTCATATCCTTCATAAAGAAGGCTATATCATCTTCAAGGCCTAGGTTGGCTGCATTGTCCCTTGCCCTAAGAATAGACCTTTTGTCAATATCAGAGCCCAGAATCTCCAGCCGGGTATCATTGTCTATAGCTGCCAAGGCCTCCCTCCTGACCTTGGTCCAAGCTTCCTTATCAATCCTAGGCCATGCTTCTGCAGCAAAGCTTCTATCCAGGCCAGGGGCAATATTTTTACCTATCATGGCTGCCTCTATAGGAATGGTACCTGAGCCACAAAACGGATCATAGAGGACCCTATCCTTGTTCCAGTAGCTTAGAAGGACCATGGCAGCTGCCAGGGTCTCCTTGATGGGGGCATCTCCAGCCCTATCCCTATACCCCCTCTTATGGAGGGCTTCACCTGATGTATCTATGGTTAAGCTAGCTATATCCTTGAGTAGAGATACTTCTATGGTGTACTTGGGTCCAGTCTTTTCAAACCAGTCCAGCTTGTACTTGGTTTTCAGTTTCTCTACTACCGCCTTCTCTACAATTCTTTGACAGTCAGAAATACTATATAGCTTAGAGTTGACACTCTTACCCTCAATTACAAAGTTCCCATCCTCGGTAATCCATTCATCCCAGGGGAGGGCCTTGGTCTTCTCGAATAACTCATCAAAGGTAAGAGCCTTGAATTCTCCCATCAGCAATAAGACCCTGTCGGCTGTCCTCAGCCATATATTGGTCCTAGCTATGTCCTCTTCAGTCCCTGTAAAAATTACCCGACCATTTTCTACCCTTAAATCCTCATAGCCAAGGTCCATTAATTCTCTTTTAGCTATAGCCTCCAAGCCAAAGCTGGTTGTGGCAATCAATTTTAAACTTCCCATCAATATCTCTCCTTACTCTTATAATAATATTATACCTTATTAAAGGGCTATATACTAAAGAAATTTGTGTATTAACCTGTTATTATGGGTATACAAATTATTGAGCTTCTATTATGAGTGAAGGGGAGGTTGTATAATTGAAAACATTAAACGGACTTTATCAAAGCGGTGACTGGAAGGGTGAAAAGCATGTACCGGTAATCCATGCACCAGAATCAGCCAAGGCTGGGGAGGAAGTTGAAGTTAAGGTACTTATAGGAGAGGAGATTCCCCACCCAAATACCTTTGAGCATTATATTTCATGGATAAAGATCTACTTCCATCCAGAAGGGGCCAAGTTCCCTATCGAAATAGCTACTTATGATTTTGCAGCCCATGGTGAGTCAGACATATTTACAGCACCCTTTGGTGTTGCTAGGTTCAAAGCCAATAAATCCGGTACTATTTTAGCATCAAGCTATTGCAATATACATGGCCTATGGGAGAATAGTCAAGAACTAAAAGTCGAGGAGTAAAATCCTTGACTTTTTCCCTTGACAAGACAATTTTAATATAATAATATACATATAAAAATATCATCGGCTTTAATATCATCGGCTTTGAAGGATTTTAGTAGTTGGTTTGCCTTAAATAGTAGAGAATAGACTGGGTGGTGGAAAGTCTATAAGACAAATCAATGAATTACGCATCCGGAGCCTAATAGGAAACTATTACGTCCATGCACGTTACGCTAAAGAGGCTTTATGCGAATTAAGGTGGTACCACGGGTTTCTCTCGTCCTTTACAGACGAAAGAAACCCTTTTCTATGATTTATCTCAATAAACAATAAGGTAAAATCTTAAAAATAAGAAGTAATTGATATTGATACCGACAAAATAATTTGGGAGGGAAGTTGAATGACAAACGTATTTGATACTTTATCTGAGAGAGGTTTTATAGATCAGGTAACTTTTGAAGATGAATTAAGAGAGCTGTTAGGCAAGGAATCAGTAACTTTCTATATCGGTTTTGATGCTACTGCAGATAGCTTGACCCTGGGACACTGGGTCCAACTCATGGCCATGATGCACATGCAGAGAGCCGGCCACAGGCCCATAGCCCTACTAGGTGGAGGAACTACCATGATTGGGGACCCATCAGGAAGGACCGATATGAGGCAGGTCATGACCAAGGAGTTTATAGACAATAATGCTAAAAGGTTTAAGGCCCAATTTGAGCGTTTCCTAGATTTTAGCGATGACAAGGCCATCATGGTCAACAATGCAGACTGGCTTTTGGATTTAAACTACTTGGCATTTATGAGGGAGATTGGAGTCCACTTCTCAGTTAACAGGATGTTGACCATGGACAGCTACAAGAACAGGCTGGAAAAGGGTCTGACCTTCTTTGAATTTGGCTATCTTCTCCTACAATCCTATGACTTCCTGGAGTTATATAGAAGGTACAACTGCCAGCTCCAACTAGGAGGCAGTGACCAATGGTCCAATATCCTAGGTGGCTATGAATTGATTAGGAAGTTGGAAAACGGCAAATCCTATGCCATGACCTTTAAGCTTTTAACCACAGCTTCCGGAGTTAAGATGGGTAAGACTGAAAAAGGAACCATCTGGCTGGATGCAGAAAAGACACCACCATATGAATTATACCAGTACTTGAGAAATGTGGACGATAGAGACGTTGAGAAATTCCTAGCCCTGCTTACCTTCCTGCCTATGGATGAGGTAAGGAGACTGGGCTCATTAGAAGGCTCCGAGATTAACACCGCCAAGGAAATCCTAGCCTTTGAAGTAACCAAACTAGTCCATGGTGAAGAAGAAGCCACAAAATCCCAAAAAGCTGCCAGGGCCTTATTCTCAGGTTCCAAGGAAGAAGGCAGTATCCCTTATACTCAAATGGACAAATCCATCTTTGAAGAAGGAATAGGTATCCTTGATTTATTAACTAGTCTAGGCCTTACCAAGTCCAATAGTGAAGGTAGGAGATTAGTCCAACAAGGCGGGATAAGCATAGATGATGTAAAGGTGGATAGCATCCAAAAGATAATCACCCTGGATGATTTTAAGGAAGGCAAGATGATGATAAGAAAGGGGAAAAAGGTCTACCACCAGGTTAGAATATAACTTCCTTGATCTCCCTTATGGAGAACAGGTTCTATTCCCCCTAGCCCCCAGTTATTGGGGGCTTTTTATGCTAAAATATACTATGATACCATATTTATCTAGGTCCACCATCTTTTGATGGTTTTAAGAAGGAATAATTAATGCTATACTGATAAAAGTTACAAAATAGTTACAAATGAGATTGGGGATAAACCTAATACTCAAAAATCAAAGGGAGGAAGTAAAATGTTCAAGAAGACAAGGAAGATACTAGTAACTACACTAGCCTTGGTAATCATCTTATCAAGCTCACCGATGGTAGAAGCTGCAGGCTATGGTAACCCAGCAAGATCTTATAATAGGAGCTATAGCATACAATCAGTTCTAAATAGATGTTTTAATTATGATACTATCCAATTCAAGAATTGGGAAATAGTCAAGCTGCCCCTTAGCCTTAGGATTTATGAGGACCTATTCAAGAATATCATAAATATACCTAATAAGCCTGAAACTCCTGGTGAAATAGAAGAGCCAGAAGTATCTGAGCTTCCAGAGGAAAATGAAACACCTGAAGTGCCTGAAACTCCAGAAACTCCAGGAAACCAAGAGACACCTGAAGTTCCAGAAACACCAAAGGCTCCAGAAAAGCCAAAGACTCAAGAACCAATTGAAAGACCAGAGACACCTGGAAATGAAGAAGAGCCTAAGACTCCAGAAACTGAAGAAGAAACAGAGACTCCTGAAGCACCAGAAACCGAAGAAAAACCTGAGGCTCCAGAAACAACTGAGCCCCCAAAGAAACCAGAAGAGTCTAAGCCTGAAAAACCTCAAACTCCAAGTAAACCTGAAACACCTGGACAATCAAGCAACCTATCTCAACAAGAACAAGAGGTTGTTAGACTGGTTAACATAGAGAGGACCAAGGCAGGACTCAACCCCCTAGTCGCCAGTGATAAATTATCTAATGTGGCCAGGGAAAAATCAAAGGACATGGCCATAAATAATTATTTCAGTCATACATCACCTACTTATGGAAGTCCCTTCGAAATGATGAGGGAGTTCGGTATCAGCTATAGGACAGCTGGCGAGAACATAGCCATGGGATACCAATCAGCCCAATCTGTAGTAAATGGCTGGATGAATTCACCAGGCCACAGGGCAAATATCCTAAACCCAAGCTTTGGAACAATTGGCGTTGGAGCATATAAGGCAAGCGGAGGTTCCATCTACTGGACCCAAATGTTCACAGACTAATATAATGATAAAGGACCTATTTTATAGGTCCTTTATTATTTCTCCTAGATGCTTGGTCATGGAGGCGGTAAAGCCCCATATGGTGTAGTCCTTATACTGATAAAAATAAATGGTGCGTTTGGCCTGCCTAAACTTATAGTCCTTCCCACCAGGTATTAAATTATAGGGGAATTCTTCATTGTATCTAGGATGGCTTTCCAAAACATATCCCTTGGGCTCAGTATTCAGGATAAAATCCAAGGGCACTGTGAATATGTGGTCCACTTCCTTGGGATTAGGCTTGATCTTATCCACATCTATCCCCATAATCCTACCCAAAAAACAACGAATCTCCATATGGGCAGGGGAAATTATATAGTCCAACTCCCCCAAGACCTCTATATTATCCTCCTTGATATTTAACTCTTCCACTGTCTCCCTGATGGCTGCCTTCATAAAGGTCTCCTTGGGCTCAAGCCCTCCTCCTGGGAAGGATACTTCTCCAGGCTGGGTTTTCATATCCATGGCCCTAAGCTCATAGATTACCTCCCACTGACCCTGATTTTCTATCAGGGGAATAAGGACAGCGCACTTGGCCATCTTCTCTAAGGGTCTAGGAACCCTCTGTCTCAACTTTTCAGTAATTAAACCTAAGTCTAACAAGTAATAACCTCCAGAATATATTTATCATCTACTAAAAATAAGGTCTGCCACCTTTAGTAGAACCTCATCCTTATTAAATATGGCCGCCAAATCCACCCGCTCAATTATCCTCTCTATAGGCGATAACCTACCATGGGTCTTGGGCTTAATGGGAGGCTGGCTGGTCAATACAGATTCAAGCAGTCCTTCAAAGCCATAAACCTCAAACCTCTCCACATCATGTTCTTCAGCCTTTCTTTCCAGCAGGCCTACCAGGAGGTCCTCATAGGTAAAATCCTTATTCAAGCCCAGCATGGAACCTAGCTTGGGTACTATAAGCTCAAAGAGGACTCTTCTACCTGGTCCAGTATCGGTTATATGAAGCAGCCTCCTTATTTTATCTATCTTGTCCTCTTCCAGATTCAATAGTAGATTAAAGTAATAGTCCTCATCATCAAGGGAATTTACATAATACCTCTGCCCCTTTAGCTTCCTAAAAACCTTCAGGGCATCATAGTATCCCAACTGCATATTCCTCTTACAGGTATCAGCCTCCAGGATATAGGTATTGCCTAAGTCCTCTGATGGCCTAATGACAATAATATTATCATCATCCCTATCTATCCTCCTGGTAAGTCCCCGGGCGTGGGTTCTGACTAAAATCAACTTATCGTAGCCCTTGTTCTGCAACATCTTAAAGGGTAGATTGTCATAAAATCCCCCGTCTAAGAAGATCTTGCCACCCAGCTTTTCAGACTTAAAGACAGGAAGATAGGCTGATGCCAATAGATAATTCTTTAACTCCCCCTGGGGGATATCCTCCTTGAAGACCTCATAGGCCTTAAAATCTGACAGGCTTACTGTAACCACCCCAAAGTCCATGGGGGACTTCCTAATCTTATCCTCATCTATATAGGTATCCAAAAGCTCCTTAAAGGGGGTGATATCAAAACCCCTTCCATCAATAATCAGCCTTAAGGTCTCTATCAGGGTCCTTATGTCCTCCCTATTTAACCTTAGCTGAGTTAGTCTTTGTATCTCCTCATCGTTGGCATTGATTACCATGGAATAGGTTACATTCTCCCAAAGCTCTGCACAGGTTTCAAAATCATCCTGGACTATCATGGCCCCATTTAAGGCCCCTATTGAGGTACCAGTTATACCATTTATCTCAATTCCTTCCTCCATAATGGCCCTATAGGCCCCTATATGGTAGGAACCCCGTGCTCCTCCTCCTTCTAAGACTAATCCTATCATATACCCCACCTATCTATCTAAACTTAATTTGCTTCCTCTAACTCTAAAACCGATGTACAATTTGGACATCTACTAGCTTCTATAGAAATCTCTGTTTTACAGTAGGGGCAGGTCTTGGTAGTTGGCTCCTCCTTAACCGGCTCTTCCTTCTTCTTAAACCTTGTTATCTGCCTAATGGCAATAAAGATTGAAAAGGCTATAATCAGGAAGTCTATAATGGTAGTTATAAAGGCCCCATAATTCAAGGTAGCCGCTCCTGCCTCCTGGGCTTCCGCCAGGGTCAGATAAGTATTACCATCTAGACTGATAAATTTGTTGGTAAAATCCAGACCTCCAGCAAATACGCCAACAAGAGGCATAATAATGTCATTTACCAGAGAGGTCACTATCTTACCAAAGGCCCCACCTATGATAACCCCAACCGCCATATCCATTACATTACCCTTCACAGCAAATTCCTTAAATTCCTTGAACATATCCATCTCCCCTTTCTATGGATAAATTATACCCAGAATCCCTAATTACTAACTTGTAGGCAGCTTAGTAAGTTTCTCAATATATTAAGCTGAAACTGTGCTATAATAGGATATAATTTATCTTTAGTCAAAAGGGAGGTTTATTTATGTCTAATAGAAAGAGTTGGAATGAATACTTCATGGAGATTACAGACCTGGTAGCCAGTAGGTCCACCTGTGACAGGGCCTTTGTAGGCTGTCTCCTGGTCAATGATGATAATAGGATAGTTTCCAGTGGATATAATGGCTCCATATCAGGCATGCCCCATTGTGATGAAATAGGACATACCATGAGGGACGGCCACTGTATAGCCACTATCCATGCTGAAATAAATGCCCTAATCTATTGCGCCAAGGAAGGAATTTCCGTAAAGAACTGTACAGCCTACATAACCCACTTCCCCTGCCTAAACTGTACCAAGGCCTTGATCCAGGCTGGTATAAAACAAATCTATTACAAGCATGATTATAGGGTAGATGAATATGCAGTTGAATTACTAAAAGAAAACAAGGTTGGTTTTGAAAAACTCTCTTATTAAGAGAGTTCTTTCTTTGCTAGGCTGTCAGCCTCTTCATTATACTCAACCCCTGAATGGGCCAGCACCTTTATAAACCTTACATCCAACCTATCCTTGATGGAATCATAAAATTCCTTATAGGCCCTGGTACCAGGCTTATTGGTCTTCCAAGTACCCCTAGCCCAGGCCTCTATCCCCTGGTAGTCATAATGGAGATAAAGGGTATCCTTGCCCTTATCTAAGGCTAACCTCATGGCTTCCACAGCCCCCATGAGCTCCCCAGCCACATTCCTCATATCTGCCAGGTCCTCATCATCATCCTTACCGCTATAGACCTCCTTGCCTTCCTTGGTTAAGGCCACCATCCCATAGGAATATGTCCTAGTAGCCAAGGAAAAGCTTCCATCTACATAGGCAATCAGCTCATTGTCCTTAAGCTCATTAGGATCCTTGAGGCCTATATCCTCATTGGCATTACTGCCCTGACCTCCAATTAGATTCCCCTCATCTTCTATAAAGGCAAGGGCCTCCTCAAAGCTTTTAAATTTCTTATACTGAGCCTCCTTGAAGCCTTTTACCTCTTTTTCACATTCCGCCCAGCTATTATAAACACCTGGCCTTCTCCCCTTCCTTACTGCATAATAAAACTTACTCATCCTAACACCCCATCACAATTTATCTAATCCGTAAATAACAGCCCATAAATACTAATCAGCTGCAGAATGAGCTATCCTACTGGCAGCTGCGGCAGCTAAGGCAGCTACTAAATCGTCCAAAAAGGTATTGATTTGTTTTCCCTTCTTGGTATCCAATTCCTTTATAATCCCTAATTTTTCCTTGTCCAGGTAGCCAAAGTTGGTCATCCCTATGGTCCCATAGACATTAACTATGGATAGGGGTATTATCTCATCTATACCGTATAAACCCTCATCTGAGGCTATTATACTTTGAAGAGGTTCATCTAAGAGACCCCTCTCAGCCATCTGGTCTAGGGCAACCCCAGTCAGGATGGCATGACAGATCTCCCTCTTCTTAAGCACAGACTTGACATTCTCTATACAAAATTCCAAGGTCAAGTCTTCATAGTAGCCAGCCTGTAACATCATGACTAACTCTCCTATATCCTCAAGGGTTACACCCCTTTGTTCCAATAACTGAACAGATGCCTGGGTTAATTCTTCACTGCTATACTTTTTCATAAACTCTCTCCTTCCAGCTTTTGTCTTATTATATTATACACCATATTCCAAATATGTAATAATTTTGATGGAAAATCCTTGATAAATTTTTGTTAAAGTTATATAATGGTCTTTGAGTATTTATTGAAAGGAGAAAATCGATGAAAAAAATATCTCATTAATTCTACTTGTACTTCTTTTAGCAACAGCATTGGTAGGTTGTGGAAGCAAGGATGCTGGATTAAAGGATGGTACATACACTGGACAAGCTACAGGTATGGATACTGTAAAAGTTGAAGTAACTGTTGCAGATGGCAAGATCTCAAAGGTTGAAGTTGTAGAACACAATGAAACCGAAGGATTCTGCGAACCTGCTATAGAGCAAATTCCAGGTGCTATAGTTGAAAAAAATTCAACAGAGGTAGATACAGTTTCAGGAGCAACTGTTACAAGTAATGCCATCAAGAAGGCAGTAGACAATGCCCTAGAAGGTGCAAAATAGTAACTTCCATTATAAAACCCCCGTTTTTAAAACGGGGGTTGATTTATCTATATATTTTCCTTCTTTTTTTGTCCAAACTTTGAAAATACTATACCTATCTCATAAAGTAGTAACATAGGTAGGGCCATCAATACCTGGGAAACCACGTCAGGTGGTGTAAGTATTGCAGCCACTATGAATATTATTAAGATCATATATTTCCTATACTTGGTATAAAAACTAGACTTTACTATGCCAAATTTAGTTAAAAGAAACATAACTATGGGTAATTCAAAGATTGTCCCGAAGGCCAACAGGGTGCTTAAAACAAAGTTTAGAAAACTTGAAAAGCTAATATTGGCCTGAATCTCTGGTATTTGAAATTCCAATAAAAACTTCATAATCAAGGGCATTACCACCAGATAAGCCATAATGGTGCCCAAGACAAAGAAGGCACCTCCTAGCAAGAAGGCTATTAAGACATATTTCTTCTGCTTGTCCTCTAATCCTGGACTTACAAATAGCCATATCTGACTCAAGATAATAGGGGCTGCCAGGATAAAGCCACAAACCAGGGCTATTCTAATATAGGAAATCCTTCCTTGAAATTTGTTTTTCAGCCAATTTACTACTCCTCCTTATGCAAATTAGATTTTTTTGCAATACAGATATATTATATAGTCATGATATTAAAATGTCAAACAATTAACGAGGGGTTTTATGATAAATTTTATAAATTTATGTAAAAATTGTGTAAAATATGAAAAAGACAAGATGATTCTTCATCTTGCCCTCTCATATCTTCATAATCCTATTCTCATAGTCTAAATAGTATTGGCTTAATCCTCCTTGGGCTCCTTGCCAGCATACTTAATAGCCCTTATGGCCAAGGCCTTCATGGCATCCACAATTTCACCTTCTAGCTTATATAAATCAATGGCCACAGAAATCTCCGTACAGCCAGCTATAAAGACATGAGCTCCATGGGATCTAAGCTCATCCATAGTAGAATAAAAATCGTCTAAACTCTCTATTTTTATGTCCTTCTTAATATTGTAGATAAGGTCTGTAACATGAGTCTGCTTTTCCTTGGATGGACTTAAGATCTCAATCCCATAATTTTCAAAGACCTTATGATAAACCCTGGCCTTGATGGTGCCTTCAGTAGCTAAGAGCCCCACCTTTTTAGCATCGGGGTATTTGTCCCTAATATACTTGGCAGTCTCTTCTATCATGTTGATAAAGGGAATATCTATTTCCTTGACTATATCCTCATAAAAGGCATGGGCAGTGTTGCATGGCATAATCAAGAAGTCCGCCCCCAACTCTTCCAGCCCCTTGGCTGATTTAATCAATTGAACCCTAGGGTCCTCCCCTGTGCCATTTAAGAGATAGTTGGTCCTATCAGGTATAGATGTATTGTTATCAATCAAGATAGGTATATGCTCCTGATCAGAGTTAGCCTTAGTCAACAAGACTATCATCTCAAATAATTTTACCGTGGCTAGAGGTCCCATGCCACCAAGAATTCCAAGCTTTTTACCCATTTTTTAGTCCCCCTTTATTATCCTACTTCTTCTTGCCTCCAGTGGCCCCATGGCTTAACATGATTTCCTTCATTCCCTCTGTTGCCTCTATGGTACCATCTGGGAATACCCACATTGCTTCAAAATCCTCCATGGATTCCGCCAAAGCCTTGCTCTCCTCAAAGGGAAGGAGATACAGGGCTGTTGAATAGAAGTCTGCAAGTCCTGAATCAGGCGTAACTACTGATACCTGCCTATAATAGTTAGCTGGCATCAGGGTCTCAGGATGGATTAAGTGATGGTAAACTTCCCCATCAACTATATAGTATCTTTGGTAGTCCCCACTGCTGACAACTGACTCATCATTGATAAAGACCGTCTCCAGGACCCTACCCACATCAAAAAGTGAAGCATCTGGGTTCTGGATGCCTACACCCCATCTCTCCCTAATACCATCTAGGGGCTTACCTATACCTCTAATGTTGCCACCAGCACTTATCAGTGCAGACTTAAGTCCCTTCTCCTCTATCTCCCTGGCTACAAGCTCTGTGGCGTATCCCTTGGCTACTGCCCCCACATCTAGAACCAAGTCAGGGTCCTCTATATAAACAGTGCCCTCTTCCTCATTGACTATGATTTTGTCCATATCTGTATGCCTACCTGCCTCTTCCAGGCGCTCCATGGGAGGAAGCTTGGCTTCCATGGGATTATTGATACCTTCATCCCTATAGTCAGACCATATGTCTGTCACCGCCCCCATGGCTATATTGGTAAGATTACCAGTCTTATCAAAGAGATCCTTGGAGAATAGAATTAAATCAATGATCTCCTTCTCAACCTTGACAGGCTCTATCCCTGACTTGTCATTGATGGTCTTGATATTATTGATACCCTCATAATCATTAAACCTATCATAGAGCTTGTGAAGCTCATTAAACCTGGCCTCTATCTCAGCCATATAGGCGTTAAATTCCTCCTGGTCCTCCGTATATCCAATAATTTGGATAACCGTATCGAAGGCCCCATAAAAGGTGTAATCATACTTCTCATATTTATCTTTATTGCTACATGCTGTTAAAGAGCCAATTAACAATAGTATGGTTAATATAATGGCTATGGTTCTTTTCATCTCATCACCCTAGTATATAATATCAAATATATCTACCAGTAACAATAAAAAAACTCTCCCTCAAGGGGAGAGTTTACTTGCTATTGAATTATCTAGCGTTAGCAGCTGCTTCTTCAACTACTGCTAGGTAGCCTTCAACAGTTATTGTAACGCTTGAAGTCAATTCTGGTACATCTGGTACGTGTTTGTGGCTTTCGTCTCTTTCCTTAACTGGTAGGTTTACGATTTCTTCCACAGTCTTGCCAACCATCCACTCTTGGAAGGCTTCCATTTGCTCATACCATTCTTTACCAATTCCCATTTGTTCTGATACCGGTTTCA
>JAAYTL010000102.1 GCA_012518035.1 Tissierellia bacterium
CTAGTATGGGTATGGCCATAGTCTTTAATCAGAATGCCTCCACTGGAGGAACGGATATCATAGCTGCCATAATCAGTAAGTTTACTGGCCTAAACATAGGAAGATCCTTACTTATAGCAGATTCCTTAATAGCCCTTGCTGCAATTCTAGTACTGGGTGTAGAGATTGGCCTCTATTCCCTCCTAGGTATCCTGGTTAATACCACCCTTATAGATAAGATAATTTCAGGTTTTAATACCAAGTACCAGGTTGCCATAGTAAGCCAGAAGGAGGAGCTGATTACAGACTTTATAACTCGGAAGATGGATAGGGGAGTCACCCTCCTTCATGGAACTGGAGGATATTCTAAGGAGGCAAAGAGGGTAATCTATACTGTGGTTCCCAGGAATGAATATACCATTATAAGAAATAAGATCATGGAGATTGACCCCCAGGCCTTTATCTGGGTCAAGATAGTCAGTGAGGTCCATGGTGAGGGTTACACCTTTTAAATAATTAAAGATACAAAAAAGTCCTATACAAATCTGTATAGGACTTAATTTATGGTGGGCGATATTGGGCTCGAACCAATGACCTCCACGATGTCAACGTGGCACTCTAGCCAGCTGAGCTAATCGCCCTTGGTACTTAAGTATTATAACATTTATAAGAAATAATATCAATCCTTATCAGCTAGATAGGAGTATAAACTTATATTTTTCTGTCAATGATTAAAGGAAAGAGGTGGAGGTGTTTGTCTTGGTTTCAAAAAGGATAGGAATTTTAAAGGAGAAGATTCTTAAGAGGAAGGTAAAAGAAGAGGATAATCAACTCTTGGAAAACATACAAAGAGCCCAGAAGGAGTGGATGGATAAGGAAAACTACTTTAACCATGCCACTGACCCGGACCTGGTTGACTTTGCCATATATGATATTGAAGCCTCAAGGCGAAAATATGCCTATCTACTGAAGCTGGCCAAGGAAAAAGACAAATAAATAGGAATAATACTATATATCTAGTCCTATATTATAGTATAATGAAATCTAGGAGGGAAAAGTATGAGTAATATAATGGCTTATATAATAGGACTAGTTATATTGTATATAGTAGGAATGATCTTGGTCATACCTATTAGGATTTTGACCAAGCTCTTGATTAATGGCTTAATAGGTGGACTAGTCTTATTCTTGTTTAATCTTTTTGGTGGCCTGGTTGGCCTGTCTATAGTTATCAATCCACTCAACGCAATTATCGTTGGAATCTTAGGGGTTCCTGGAGTAGTCCTCCTGCTTATTCTACAAGCCCTCCTATAGGGCAAATGTTTGCTTTATTTGTAAAAATATGATATATATTGTATATGTCAAGAAATAATATACTAGATAGGGGGTTAAGTAAGGTATGAGTTCACTTTTGATGAAGATAGAACCAAGGGGGCAGGTTGGAAGTAACAAGGTTAAGCAACTTAGGAAAGACAATATTTTACCAGCTGTTATTTATAAAAAGGGTGACGAACCAAAGGCTGTACAAGTATCAGAAATGGAATTCAATAGAGTTTATAGAGTAGCAGGAACTACAACTGTTATTAACCTTGAACTAGAAGGTAAGAAGCATCCTGTTATAGTTAAAGAAGTACAAAGACATCCATATAAGAATCAAATCCTGCATGTAGATTTCCAAGAATTAAATATGGATGAAACTATCAAAGTGTCTGTTCCTATAGTTCTATTAAACAGGGACAATATAAGATTACAACCATCTGTATTGACACAAATGTTGGATGAAGTCGAAGTAGAATGTCTTCCAAACAATATCCCAAACGCAGTAGAGTATGATGTAGCTGATATGACCTTTGATACTCCAGTACATGTTAAGGATTTAGACATCGTAAATGACAAGAATATTACCGTATTGACAGAATTAGACTCCTTGGTATGTACTCTATCAGAACCAGCTAGGGAAGTTGAAGAAGAGGCTGTAGAAGGAGAAGAAGGCCTAGAAGCTGGAGAAGCAGAAGACACTGAAGAGACAGAGTAATATAATATCCATATAAAAACAGATAATTTTAATTATCTGTTTTTTTTATTCCTTGCCAAGCACAAAATCCCTCTCAATTGAATAAAATATACTATTGTGACAATAATTCCAGTAAATGCCAAGGAGAGGATTATATGTATTGCAATATCTGTGGCAGCCGAGAAGATAATATAAGCCTATTCATGATAAGCATGTGTAAAAACTGTTTTTATGACTTTGCCAATATCTCAGTGATGGATGAGGATTACGATAGATACAAGAACCTTATAAGGATTCTTCTAAGCAACTACATAAGCCCCAAGGCCCTCTTAACCCCAGTCAAGTAAAAAAAGCCAAATAAAAATTTTGTAAAAAGTCTAAAAAAGGCTTTACAAAAATAGAATTTAGTGTATAATGTTGTATAATTTATAAGCAAATAAGGAAGACAATGATGAGGAGAGTAGCTTTAATCCTTCTTTTCCAGCGAGCTCCGGTTGGTGAAAGGGAGCAAGGAAGCTTAAGGTGAAAAGGGCCTCTGAGTTATGTACCGAGACTGGGTCAAGGCTACATCGGGTTCCCCCGTTACAGGGATAGAGTATATCCATGTGAGATGTACTTGATGAGGCATATATTGCAAAATATATGTAAATTAGGATGGCAACGCGAGCTGAACTCTCGTTCCTAAGTTCTTACTTAGGAATGAGAGTTTTTTTATTACATAAGACAAGGAAGGTAGTATGGGTATTTTTTTGATAGGAGGTAGAAAGATGAAGGTAGGAATTATAGGTGCCAGTGGCTTTACTGGAGTAGAATTAATCAGGATCTTAAAAAACCATCCCAAGGTTGACTTGGAGCTATTAACCAGTGAATCCTTTGTAGGGAAGAAGATTTCAGAGCTATACCCAAGTGTTGGGTTGGATTTAGACATGGAGTTGGAGGAGTTTGACAGCCATGATGCCTTAAGGAGGTGTGACATCTTGTTTTTGGCCCTACCTCATGGGTATTCCTCAGAGCTAGTTGCTATGGCTTATGCAGATAAGAAGATTATCATCGATTTGGGGGCAGATTTTAGATTGAAGAAGATTGAAGAATACTCAAGTTGGTATGAGACAGACCACAAGGCTCCTCACCTTTTAGATAAGGCAGTCTATGGTCTACCCGAAATACATAGGGAGGAGATTAAGGGGGCTAAGATTATAGCAAATCCAGGCTGCTATCCCACCAGCGCTATACTAGCCCTGGCCCCCCTGCTGGAAAAATCCTTAATCGATATCAAGGGGCTTGTTATCGATTCTAAATCTGGAGTATCTGGGGCTGGAAGAAGGGCTACCCCAGTAACCCATTTCAACTCTGCCAATGAAAATATCAACCCCTATGGGGTCATAAAGCACCGTCATACACCGGAAATAGAGCAGGAACTTTCCCTACTGGCAGGAGAGGAGGTAAGCATAACCTTTACCCCTCATCTAATCCCCATCAATAGGGGGATGTTGAGCACCTGTTATGCAAGTCTCTTGGAAGATCTAGAGGAAGAGGAGCTAAGAAAAATCTATGAGGACTTCTATAAGGATGAGGCCTTTGTAAAAATTCTACCCAAGGGAATCTGGCCCCATACTAAGTGGGTTTTGGGTAGTAATAATTGTCTTTTAAACTTTGAAGTTGACAAGAGGAACAAGAGAATCGTAATAGCTTCGGTGATAGACAATCTCACCAAGGGAGCATCTGGGCAGGCAGTCCAGAATATGAATATAGTGCTGGGAATAGAGGAGACTACAGGCCTAGCTAGCCCAGCTATCTACCCTTAATAAGGTTAAGAGGAGAAAAGGAGGAGAAATCATGGCTGAAGTAAAATTCTTAGATGGAGGAATGTCAGCTGTACAGGGGTTTAAATCAACAGGCATACATTGTGGAATCAAAAGAGCGAAAAAGGACCTAGCAATCATCTATTCCCAAGAAGAGGCTGTGGCTGCTGGAGTATTCACTCAAAACAAGGTGGCAGCAGCCCCGGTTATCCTTACCAAGGAGCACCTAGAGGCTACAGGAGGAAAATGTAAGGCTATCATAGTAAATAGCGGTAATGCCAATGCTTGCACAGGTACTAAAGGTTTAGAAGATGCTAGGATGACGGCAAGCTTGGCAGCCCAGGAGTTGGGCGTTGACGAGAAGGAGATTTTGGTTTCCTCTACAGGGGTTATAGGAGTATACCTACCCATGGACAAGATATCACAAGGAATCAAGAACATATGGCAAGATTTACAGGATACAAACAACTCCCAGGCTGCTGCAGAGGGTATTATGACTACGGACACCTTCCCCAAGGAGGTTCTGGTGGAGACAGTTATTGACGGTAAGACTGTTAAGATAGGAGGCATAGCCAAGGGCTCTGGTATGATCCATCCCAATATGGCAACCATGCTATCCTTCATAGTTACAGACATAAACATAGGGCTAGAGATGATTAAGGAGGCCCTAAAAGAAGTGGTAGATGTAACCTTTAATATGATATCTGTGGATGGGGATACCAGCACCAATGATATGGTCCTGGTTATGGCCAATGGTCTTGCAGGTAATAAGATGATAAATGAAAAGAATAAAGACTACCATGCCTTCAAGGAAGCCCTCTTTGCCCTATGCTTTAAGCTAGCTGAGCTAATCATAAGGGATGGGGAAGGGGCAACCAAGTTTGTAACAGTCAAGGTAAAAAATGCCCAAACCCTAGAAGATGCAAGGCTGGCAGCTAGGAGCATCACTACTTCCAACCTTGTGAAGACTGCCCTATTTGGGGAGGATGCCAACTGGGGTAGGGTCATTGCGGCAGTAGGCTATTCAGGGGCCGCCTTTGACCCTAATCAAGTAAACATGTATATTGAATCAGCGAGGGGTAGTCAGCAGATGATGGAAAAGGGTATGGGACTTCCCTTTGATGAAGAAAAGGCCAAGGCCATCCTTAAGGAAAAGGACATCACTCTGATAGTTGACTTGGTATCAGGCTCCCAGGAGGCCACTGCCTGGACCTGTGACTTTTCCTACGATTATGTAAAAATAAATGCGGAGTATCGCTCCTGAAAGGATGTTGAGTAGTATGAATATATCACCTTTAGAAAGGGCCCATGTTTTGGTGGAGGCCCTACCCTATATAAAGGAATTCTATGGTAAGACCATAGTGATAAAGTTTGGGGGCCATGCAATGATTAACGAGGAATTGAAACAGGCTGTAGCCCTGGACTGTGTCCTGATGAAATATGTAGGCATGAACCCTATAATTGTCCATGGTGGAGGACCAGAAATAAGCCAGATGCTGGATAGGATAGGGAAGGAGTCCACCTTTATAAATGGATTACGGGTAACGGATGCTGAAACCATGGATGTGGTGGAGATGGTACTGGTGGGCAGGGTTAACAAGTCCCTGGTAAACACCATCAACCAAAAGGGTGGCAAGTCCATAGGCCTTAGTGGCAAGGATGGACAGTTAATCCAGGCCATCCCCTATGTCCTAACCTCCCAGGATAAGGAAGGGAATACCATTACCCATGATTTGGGTTTTGTAGGTCAGGTGGAGAGAATCAACCCATCCATAATAGAGACGGTAGTGGAAGAGAGCTATATACCTGTGATTGCACCCATCGGTGTTGATAAAAATGGCAAGAGCTACAATATAAATGCTGACCTTGTAGCAGGGGAAATAGCAGCCGCCCTAGGAGCGGAGAAGATGATTCTCTTGACAGATATCAAGGGAGTTTTAAGGGATAGGGATAAGGAGGATTCCCTGATATCTTTGATCAAGGTGGATGAAACAGATGATTTAATCCAAGAGGGGATTATAGCAGGAGGAATGATACCTAAAATCCAGTGCTGTGTTCAGGCCATCAAGGCTGGCGTTAATAAAGCCCATATCATAGATGGTAGAATCCCACATTCACCCTTACTGGAAGTCTTTACTGACCAAGGTGTAGGAACCATGGTGGAATTGTAATAAAGATTGGAGTTGATGATAATGAAAAATAAGGAGATAGTAGAATTAGGTCAAAAGTATCTGATGAATACCTATGGTAGGTTTCCCATAGCCCTGGTTAAGGGAGAGGGGAGTAGGGTCTGGGATGCGGATGGCAAGGAGTACATAGACTTCGTAAGTGGTCTGGCTGTTACCTCCTTGGGTCATGCCAACCCTTATATAGCTGAAGTCCTGAACCAGCAGGCCAAGGAAATCCTCCATTCCTCTAACCTCTACTGGATTAAACCTCAGGTTAAGCTGGCCCAAAAGCTGGTGGAAAATTCTTGCTTCCATAAGGTGTTCTTTGCAAATGGAGGGGCTGAAGCCAATGAGGCAGCCATCAAATTAGCTAGGAAGTATTCCAACCTGAACTATGGGCCAGGCAGGTATGAAATAATCACCATGAAGAAATCCTTCCATGGTAGGACCATGGCAACCCTTACTGCAACGGGGCAGGAAAAGGTACAGATTGGATATGAGCCCCTGCTAGAAGGCTTTAAGTATGTGCCCTTTAATGATTTTCCAGCCCTGGAGGAGGCCATCACAGAGAAAACCTGTGCCATCATGGTTGAACCAGTCCAGGGAGAGGGAGGGGTCAACCCAGCCAAGAAGGGCTACCTTAAGAAACTTGAGGCCCTCTGCAAGGACAAGGACATCCTCCTAATAGTTGATGAGGTACAGACTGGGATGGGTAGGACAGGAAAACTCTTCGCCTATGAACATTATGGAATAGAACCAGACATCATGTCCCTGGCCAAGGCCCTGGGCAATGGTACAGCCATATCAGCCACATTGGCAACTGATAAGGTAGCCCAATCCTTCAAGCCTGGTGATCATGCCTCCACCTTTGGAGGAAACTTCCTGGCCTGTGCAGTAGGTAATATGGTTATGGACCTTCTCTTAGAAGGAGATTTACTTGCCCAGGTAGAGGAGAAGGGGGAATACCTCAAGGAAAAACTCAACCAGCTAAAGGAGGACTATCCTATAATTGTAGAAGCCAGGGGTATGGGCTTCCTAGTTGGGGTTGAGATTAAGGGTGAAAGTGTTTCGGTGGTGAGAAAGGCCCTGGAGAATGGCCTCTTGTTGAGTGCTGCTGGTCCTAAGGTGGTTAGGTTCCTGCCTGCCCTCAATACGGATAAGGAAACCCTTGACGAGGCCGTTGAAATCTTTAAGAGAACCATTAAAGCATTATAGTGGGAGGAAGGATTATGAAATCAAAAGAGCAAATAGCCAAGGATTTAAAGGGTAGGGACTTCCTATCCATTACCCAGTTAAGCAAGGAAGAACTTTACTATATTCTGGATTTAGCCGCAGATATCAAGGATAAGTTTAAGAAGGGGGAACCCTACAAGGTCCTCAAGGGAAAAACTCTGGGTATGATCTTTGCTAAACCCTCTACCAGGACCAGGATTTCCTTTGAGGTGGGTACCTTCCAGCTGGGAGGTCACCCCTTATATCTAAGACAGGATGAGCTCCAAATGGGTAGGGGAGAGACCATAGGGGATACTGCCCAGGTCCTATCCCGTTTTCTAGACGGCATAATGATTAGGACTTTTTCCCACCAGGAAGTAGTAGAGCTGGCTGATAATAGCAGTATCCCAGTTATCAATGGCCTGACTGATCTCCTCCACCCATGTCAAATCCTGGCAGACCTACTCACCATCAAGGAGAAAAAGGGGCACCTGGAAGGGCTTAAAATGACCTATATTGGTGATGGAAACAACGTGGTCCACTCCTTGATAAATGCTAGTGCCCTGGTAGGTATGGACATGGGAGTGGTTACGCCTCCAGGCTATGAGCCCGACGAGGGCATAGTCCAAGAGGCCAAGGAGAAGGCCATGGAAGGTAAGGCTAAGATTACCATTGGAAATGAGTTAGAGGGAATCGTGGAGGGTTCAGATATCATCTACACCGATGTATGGACCAGTATGGGCCAGGAGGAGGAAACTCAGGCCAGGCTCAAGGTCTTTAAGGGGTATCAGATCAATTCCGATGTCATGAAGATGGTCAAGGAGGATGCCCTGGTCATGCATTGCCTGCCAGCCCATAGAGGTGAAGAGATTACAGCTGAAGTCCTGGATGGACCTAACTCCATTATCTTTGACCAGGCAGAAAATAGGCTCCATGCCCAGAAAGGACTCTTGGCAGCCCTCCTGTAAAGTTATCAGGAAATTCTTTACATTTGTGGCTAATGTGTTATAATGGAAATAACAGAATAATTTTGATTATCTGAAGATAATATACAAACCACGAAGGTTTAACCCCTTAGCGATGAGGGGTTAAACCTTCGTGCATTTATATGGAAGGAGACCAGTATGAAGGACTTAATTTTAGCAAAAGACCATCTATTAGAACACCAGCTTAACTTTGTCCTAGTCAGGGACAATCAGGTTCTAAAGACCTCTAAGGATAGGGGGATTAGGCCAATCTTAAATGCCTATAGGGATAATAGCCTAAATTTTAAGGATTCTTGCCTAGCTGACAGGGTAATTGGCAAGGCTGCTGCTATGTTTTTGATAAGTGGTGGCATTAAATCTCTATACACAGACTTGATAAGCGATGTAGCCTATGAGCTTCTTAGAGCTAGGGGCATTCAAGTAGAATACGGGGAGAAGGTCCCCAATATCCTAAACCAGGAAGGGAATGACCTTTGCCCCATGGAGAAGCTATCCTCTGATGCTAGGGATTTGGAGGATTTAATAGAAAAAATAGAAATTTTTTTAGGAATTAATACTAGGAAGGAGTGTATAAGTTGAAGACTAGGAAGTTGGTATTATCTGGATTATTTATAGCCTTTGGCGTCCTCTTACCCATGGTGTTTCATCAATTTAATATGGGAGGACCTGTATTTTTACCCATGCATATCCCAGTCCTGATAGCAGGCATGTTTTTAGGAGTCCTACCAGGCCTCTTGGTTGGACTAATAACCCCTATTGTAAGTAGTCTATTAACTGGTATGCCTGTAGCCTTCCCCATGCTACCCATTATGGTCTTTGAGTTGGCTACCTATGGGCTAGTGGCAGGTTACCTGTCCCAAGCCTTGAAGGCCAATAGCTACATCTCCCTGGTCCTAGCCATGGTAGCGGGTAGGATTGCAGCAGGCCTGGTTGTCTTTATCCTTGGGACCTTCTTTGGCTTTCAGGGCCCAGGACCAATTCCCTTTGTTCAAGGGGCCATCGTTACTGGAATTCCAGGGATTATAATCCAATTGGCCTTTATACCCTTAGTAGTCAACCTCTTAAAAAAGCACGTCAATACTGATTAAGGGATTTACATTAGGAATATATAAAAAAAGGTTGCAAGCTTGGATTCTTGCAACCTATATTTTATATGGTCAAATGGCTTAAATCTTAAACTTTTCTACCTGGGTATTCAACTCTTCAGCTATATTAGATAATTCTTCACTGGCGTTGGCAATTTCTATCATGGAGGCTGTCTGCTCCTCTACCGAGGCTGATGCTTCTTCACTAACAGCGGCATACTCCTGGGATACGGATGATAGGTTTTCCATGATTTCGGCTATGTATTCCTTCTTAGCCACCATTTCCTTACCAGCTTCAGCAACGATATTTATGGATTCCTTC
>JAAYTL010000130.1 GCA_012518035.1 Tissierellia bacterium
ATAATTAAGTTTTTAAAACTAAATAAAAAAGAGTATGAGGTATTAGCTCATCAAAAATGAGGTTTTAAAATTCTTATTTAGTTTCATGACAGCAAAATCCCCTATTCTTTTAATAATTTTTTGTTATATTAGGCTGCTTTATTTATAGATTTAACTGTGTTGACAGCTATAGTACCCGATATTAATGCTATGCAATTTAATAATGCATGGACTTTTACTTTCTTAATACCTTTAGACCTTACATTGTCTAGATTTAGATAGCATTTTAGTCTGCTATTACATCTTTCTACTGAGGTTCTTTTATCATATTGCATTTGCCAGGAATCGGAATATCTTAATGGATATCCATAATACCTTGGATTTTCTTTATAATTTACTTTAAAGGTATATCCATAGTTTGAATTGGAGCACCAACTCATTCCATGAGGGCAATTACATTTACCAACTGCATGGGGACATCTAAACTTTAGATAGTTACCATCTTTGCCCCAATAAACAAGCTTATATCCTCCTGAGCAAATGGGGTTGAAATCTTCATCTAATCCTTCAGGAGGGGCATAACTTCCTCTAGGATTGTATGCGATTATTGGTAGACCTTGATACTCATTTACAATGTCTCTGTAAACATATTCAAGATCATAGGCAGAGTCCATAGCATAATATTTTGGTTCAAAGGTATCTTTATAGTTTTTAAAAAATTGCTCAATTAAAGATAAAGCCATCGTTCCATCATAATTGCTAGCTGGTGTAACTAATATATCCAATGGTAGTTCGCTTTTGGAATCACATAATATATGTAGTTTCCAACCGAACCAGCGTATATTGTTGCCATTGGTATCCCTTTTCATTCCCCAGTTAGGATTAGTTCCATCATCAGTAATGTCTTTTTTAGGTTTAGCAGCCTCATATGAATCTAATTTTGTGGAATCAATGGAGATATGCTCTCCATCAATAATATCTAGTTCTTTAGCTTTAATAATTAGGTCATGAAATATTTGTTCAAGATGTTCAGAGTTTGATAGCTTATCAATGAACCTACTAAAAGTAGATTCAGATGGCACCTCACCAAGAACATCAAAACCACAGCTGTATCGTAGTACAGGGTTTTCTTTAAGTTTAATGACTAAATCTTTGATAGAATTAATTTTTTCAACTTGCATAGCTATTAAAGAATAAATCAAACATTCGGGTTCATATCCCTTTGGACCCCTAGAATTATCGGATTTTCTTAGTTCATTAGCAAGCTTTGAGACATCAATTTGTTCTAAAATTAATTCTAATCTAGTTTGTTGCTGAAATTTAATAATTTCTTCAAAGGAAAAAAGAGTTGTTTGTCGAATATACATATTAAGTGGTTTCACTCCTTTCGGATTATTTTGCTGTCACTTAATATATTCGACATTTATGGGGTGAAACCCTTTTTGCTTTGAGAAAAAGTTCAGTAAAATCAATGGTTTAAAATTATGAAATTTACTCATTTAATATTTCTTCAAAGAATATATTAAGTTGAGCTAGTATCTGGTCCCATCCCCTCATCCTTGACGTCCACTTTGAGGTAGCATTTACCATGGCTAAATAAAGGCTTTTTTCTAAGGAAAAGTCTGTTGGAAAAATTGA
>JAAYTL010000103.1 GCA_012518035.1 Tissierellia bacterium
AGTTTTCACGATAATGGGGTGTGGATTCCTATATGTTTATAATATGCTTGATAAGATGAATACTGTAGACATCCCTAAGACTAATGAAGAGTTGGGTATTAAGGAAGAATTTGATAAAAACGACAATATAATAAATATTGCTCTTTTTGGAGTAGATAAAAGGGGTGCAGGAACTGGAAGATCTGATAGTATCATGATAGCTACCTTGGACAAGGAGCATGGCAAGATTAAACTTACATCTCTTTTAAGGGATTTGTATGTTGAGATTCCCGGTAGGGGTATGGATAAGCTAAACCATGCCTACGCCTATGGTGGTCCAGAGTTGACTATCAAGACCATAAACCATAACTTTAATATGAATATTAGGGATTTTGCCACTGTTGACTTTGATAGTTTCGAGAAGATAATAGATACCCTAGGTGGTATAGAGATAGATATCCAACCTAATGAAGTACGTCATGTGCCTGGTAGTGTAGCAGGAAAACAAGTACTAGATGGTAAACAGGCACTAGCATATTCTCGTATTAGAAAAGTTGGTACTGACTATGCAAGGACTGAGCGTCAAAGAACAG
The DNA here is from genome assembly GCA_012518035.1 of Tissierellia bacterium. Classification (GTDB taxonomy): domain Bacteria; phylum Bacillota; class Clostridia; order Tissierellales; family Tissierellaceae; genus JAAYTL01. The sequence continues at coordinate 573 of JAAYTL010000103.1, forward strand.
TTATGGAAGGGCTCATAAGGAAAGGTATAAGTGCTGGTATTACCAAGTATCCTGGTTTACTGAATGCTGTACTCCCCTATGTTGATACAAGTCTTACCAAAACTGAGACTCTGTCGCTAGGTACTTCTGCTCTTACTTCAGGGATTAAGGATATTGAGCAGTTCCGTATCCCAGTGGATGGACATGCAAAAAGCCAGATGATTAATGGAGTTTCATATGAAGTTCCTGATACATTAGAGGATAATGTGGAGTTTCTACATAAGTTTATATATGAGGATGAATCTGAAATTGAAACAGACCTAGGTGCTGATGAATAGCACCTAGGTCTGTTTTAAGATTCTTTAAGATTCCTCGTTGCACTCGGAATGATAGCTTTGAGAAAAAAGATTCTTCGTCGCTACGCTCCTCAGAATGACATTTTGTAAATGAATGACAAATTACTTTACTAAAAAATGTTATTTATGATTTTTCTAAGGAGTTTTTTGGGACAACTATTATGCTTTTTCGCTTTGTATTCTATTGGTAGTCTCATCTTGATTAGCTTGTCTTCTAGAAGAAGTCTTGGATTTACATAGATTAGTCTATTATACTCCTCTTCTGATATGATTGATTTTAAGATGCTTAGAGCTTTATCTACTCTTGGTGATCGAGTTCCATTACTATGGGCATCAGTACCCAGGAAGTGCACCATATGGTGCTTAAGTAGTATCTCTGCTGTTGTCTGGATCCCTCCTCCATATCTACCCTCTAGGCTTGGTAGATTCATCTGAACCAAAGCTCCCTTTAGGATGAGATTATAAAGGATATTAGGATTATCTATTATCCTGGCATTTCTTTCAGGATGGGCTATTAAGGGTACATAGCCTTCCAAAAGTAGCTCATAAATCATGTTTTCTGTATATAAGGGTAGATCAAACATGGGAAATTCTACTAGAACATATCGGGTATTATTTAGTGTTGAAATATTCCCCTCTTTTATATCCTTTACTATATCTATGGATGAATATACTTCATGTGCCAATAATACTTCTAATCCAATACCTTGTTTGTCCAATTCTCTTCTAAAGTCTTCTAGTACATCCTTTACCTTATCCCTTTTAAAAGAAATTCCCTCGTCTATATAATGAGGTGTTGCGATGACTGTTCTATACCCATTCTCTAAATATATCCTAGCCATGTCAATGGACATTTCCATATCTTCTGAGCCATCATCCACACCAGGTAATATATGAGAATGTAAATCTATCATGCCCTATCACTCCTTCTGCGTCTTTTTGATCTATCCTCTTCAATCCTATAATATTTGTCAAAGAGGGTGCTGGAGTATTGGTAGTAGGACCTACCATCTACTGGTATTTTATTGAGTACTGCCCCTATTACATTGGCATCTACCTGGTCAAGTAGTTCCTTGGCGCTTTTAGCCATATCTATCTTGGTCTGACCTATAGCTGTTACATAGATTAGGGCATCTGAAATTGTAGAAAGCACAGCACTATCTGTCACCAGACCTATAGGTG